>CAYJBO010000096.1:0-7347 GCA_964368295.1 uncultured Bacteroides sp. | reverse complement strand
GTTTAAGGAGGATAGCCACACAATGAGTAAAGTAAACATTAAAATAAACGGCGTGGCATACGAGGTTGCCGCAGGTAGCACTATTTTACAAGCTGCCCGCGAAGCAGGCATCGATATCCCCACACTGTGCTATTTAAAAGAGATTAACGAAATAGGCGCTTGCCGTATTTGCGTTGTAGAAGTTAAAGGCGCGCGCAGCCTTGTTACAGCCTGCGTTCACCCTGTAAGCGAGGGTATGGAAATTTCTACAAACACTAAAAAAGTACAAGACAGCCGCAAAACTAACCTAGAGCTTGCACTTTCAACACATAACCAAAACTGCCTTGCATGCGTGCGCAGCACAGATTGCGAATTGCAAAAACTTTGCCGTGACTACGGTGTAAACAGCACACGCTTTTTGGGCGATGTTGAGCGCTACGAAATAGACGACAGCGCACCGCACATGGTTAGAGACAACAGCAAATGTATTTTGTGCCGCCGCTGCGTTGCAGCGTGTAAGCGCAACCAAGCCGTTGGCGTTATAGACGCACAAGAGCGTGGATTCCACACACATATCGGCTGTGCTTTTGAGGCTAAACTTGACGAGTCACCTTGTATTTCTTGCGGACAGTGCATTGTTGTATGTCCTACAGGCGCACTGCAAGAAAAAGACGACACAGGAAAAGTTTGGGAGGCACTTGCAGACGAGACTAAACACGTTGTAGTGCAAACTGCACCTAGCGTGCGTGCTACTTTGGGCGAGGCCTTTGGCATGCCTATAGGCACAAACGTAGAGGGCAAAATGGCAGCGGCTTTGCGCCGCCTTGGCTTTGACGGCGTGTTTGACACAGACTTTGCAGCCGACTTTACAATTATGGAAGAGGCGACAGAGTTCTTAGGCCGTGTAAACGGCGGTGGCGTATTGCCAATGATTACAAGCTGTAGCCCGGGCTGGATTAAATTCTGCGAGACTTACTACCCTGAGTTTATTCCTAACCTATCCAGCTGTAAATCTCCACAGGGTATGTTTGGCGCACTTACAAAAACATACTATGCCGAGAAATTGGGCCTAGACCCTAAAAACATTGTTGTTGTGTCTGTTATGCCTTGCACAGCCAAAAAGTTTGAGATTGGCCGTGAGGACATGAGCGCAGCAGGCGAGGGCATGCCCGACAACGATATCTCTATCACAACACGTGAGCTAAGCCGCATGATAATGAAGGCCGGCATAAACTTTGTAAACCTACCGGACGAAGACTTTGACCCTGCAATGGGCGAGAGCACGGGCGCATCTACAATATTTGGCGCAACCGGCGGCGTTATGGAGGCTGCACTTCGCACAGCGGCAGACGTAGTTACAGGCAAAGTGCAACAAGAGGTTGAGTACCACGCAGTTAGGGGCACAGAGGGCATTAAAGAGGCATCGCTAACACTTGGCGATGTTACACTAAATGTCTGCGTTGCAAGCGGACTAAACAACTGTGCAAAAGTACTTGAAAGCGTTAAGAGTGGCGAGAAAAACTACCACTTTATTGAGTTTATGGCGTGCCCGGGCGGCTGTGTAAACGGCGGCGGTCAGCCAACACAATGCGCAGACGTACTAAACTTTGTAGACCTAAAAACACTGCGTGCAAAAGCACTATACAGTGAAGACGAGGGCAAAGTATTGCGCAAGAGCCATGAGAACCCAACGCTTAAGAAAATTTACGAAGAGTATCTTGGCGAGCCCGGTGGCCACAAAGCACACCACATCTTGCACACAAGCTACGCAAAAAAAGATAAAAATTTCTAAGCTAATACTTGCAAAAACAAAGGGCAGGGCGGTTTTACCGCCCTGCCCTTTAACCAAGCCAAACTAAATTGCTATAAGTTGACAAATATTTAGTAAGTTGCTATACTTACATTGTTATGGATTAAAATACTTTAAGCATAAAAACACTGCATTTTTGCAATAAATAACAGATGAAAAAAAACAATTAAAAACGCATGGATAAAAAGCATAAAAACAAAGTGTGCACAATAAAACTTGTAACACAAAGCGCGCAAAATTCCTATCACAGGCGTGCAAACTTTGCGCCGTCGCCGTGTAAAAGTGCATTTAATAAATTTTAAAGCGCCACAGAACGGAGAACTATATGAACTTAAACGAAATATTGGGCACAGAGTACCCAATTATACAAGGAGCCATGGCAAATATATCAAACGCCAAATTTGCCGCTTGCGTGTCTAACAGCGGTGCGCTTGGCATAATAGCAACGGCAACTATGGAGCCGAGCGTGGTGCGTGCGCAGATAAGAGAGTGCAAAGAGCTGACACAAAAGCCGTTTGGCGTAAACTTAATGCTTATGAATCCGCACATAGACGAAATTTCGGACATAGTTGTTGAAGAGGGCGTAAAATTTTTGACAACAGGCGCCGGTAACCCGGGAAAATACATGGATAAATGGATTGCAGCAGGCATAAAAGTGTTCCCCGTAATACCAACAACAGCGCTTGCAGTAAGGATGGAGCGATGCGGGGCGAGCGGCATTATAGCAGAGGGCACGGAGAGCGGCGGCCACGTGGGCGAGCTTACAACAATGGCGCTTGTGCCACAGGTAGTGGCGGCGGTAAATGTGCCAGTAGTTGCGGCTGGCGGCATAGCAAGCGGCAGACAAATGCTAGCGGCCGAGGCGCTTGGCGCATGCGGCGTACAGGTGGGCACCTGCCTATTAACAAGCGAAGAATGCCCCGTGCACGACAACTATAAAGAGGCCGTTATAGAGGCAAAGGACTCCGACACAGTTGTTACGGGAAGAAATAGCGGCGTGCCTGTAAGGGTAATAAAAAACAGGATGACAAGGGAGCACTCAAAGCTAGAGAAAGCTGGCGCCGACAAGATGGAACTTGAGAAGTTTACACTTGGCGCACTGCGCAAAGCCGTGCTTGACGGCGATGTGGCATACGGCTCGGTGATGGCAGGGCAGGTTGCAGGCATGGTAAACAGCGTGCGCCCCATGGCAGAGATACTAAAAAATCTGATGGAAGAATATGCGCAGACAAAGCAAAAAATTAACGATTAACAGTTAAAAATAAACTAAATAAACGCAAAGGCACGCCTTTTATGCCACGGCAATAAAGCGGCATGGGCAAGGCTGTAACTTGCGGTTATATATTTAAAATACGTTTGAGACGATGCGCCAAAATGCGCTTGAGGGCGTTGCATTTTTACAAGGGGGAGAAAAACCATGTTAGAAAAACATTTCCCGGAGATTTACACAAAGTTTAAGCTAAAATTTTATAAGACTGTGTTTGCAAATTTAGACAAGGTAGAGGGCTCTCTGTCTGACACAGAGACATTTTGTGTTGAGATTATTTATGCATTAGACAGGCCTACGGTTAAAAAATTTGCCGAGTTTGCGCAGATATCCGCACCGAATGCGGCGTATAAAATAAACAGCCTTATTAAAAAAGGCTACGTAAAAAAAGTGCAAAACAGCGAGGATAAAAGGGAGTTTTACCTAGAGGTTACCGACAAGTACATGAAGTACGCCGGCATAACGTACGACTATATAGACACCGTTATGAAGAGGCTGCGCATCCGCTTTCCAAAGGAAGATATTGAGAAACTGGAAGAGATTTTGTGCGTGTTATCGGAAGAATTGATGCCCGAAGTAAAGATAGACCCAAAACCATATAAGTAGCGCGCCGAGGGGGCGCAATATAGCCCGCGGCATTTAATAAAAAACATCAAGAGATAAATAAAAAAATCCTTATTGCAAACGCAGTAAGGATTTTTTATTTTGCGCTTATAAAAGGTGCGCAAAATATGCGGCGTAAAGACCATATAAACCGCACGGCATAAATAAAATGCCTAGCCGTACTGTGCCGTTTTACAGCCTATCACTTTTCGGCAAGCCGTAACGGCAAAGCCTAACCGTGCTGTTTTGTGCCGTGCCAATTTACAGCCTATAATTTTTCACCAAAGCCGCTCCCTAAGCTTTATTTTAGTTAAGTCTGCTCGTCTTTAATCTCTTTAATAAATTTTTTAGACCGCTCCAGCC
The DNA here is from genome assembly GCA_964368295.1 of uncultured Bacteroides sp. Lineage (GTDB taxonomy): Bacteria > Bacillota > Clostridia > Oscillospirales > Ruminococcaceae > Ruthenibacterium. Next base: position 3,325 of record CAYJBO010000096.1, on the reverse strand, counting down.
GCTCGTTTAAATTCTCGGCCGCTTCCCCGTCTTGGTCATCTTCCAAAATAGACAGCCCGTATTCGGCAAGCTCTATACTTTCCTCATAGAGCTCCAGCGCTTTTTCTATGTTTTTCATGTGCCTGTGCACAAACGCCCTCTCCGCCGTTATTTGAGACTCTAAATATACAAAGGCTGCCCTGCTTATAAAATGTGCAGAGCACGGCAGGTATTCTTCGCACTCGTCGTATAATTCTAGCGATTTATCAAAGTTTTTACACTCTCCGTCGATTGTGTAAAAGAAAGCGGCCGCCCAAATTAAATTAAATATACCGTGCTTAACGTCTGCTGTTGCGTCAATTTTTTCGGCCTTTTTTAAGTATTCACAGCCAATTTCGCTGCAAGCTATCTGCTTTTTAACGTTAACCTCGCCGTCCATTTGCGCAATAGCCGCTATAATAGAACTATAACTGTTGCCCATTTCAACATACATATAAAAAAGATTTTTCGGCGTTTCGTAAGTTTCATATTCCTCTAAATTTGCCTTTTTATATTCTATGTCCTTCTCTATTATTGCAATGTATTCCTCACGCCACTCGTCTGCAATTTTTTTGTTTTCATCGCCGCCTAACGCCTCGTAAGTGTCAATAAGCTCCGAGTAATTTTCCGTCAGCCAATCAATATAAACACAGCTTTTGTCGTAATAATCAACAAGATACTTGTTAAGACTTGCACAGCTCTCTAAAACATTGGCCTTAACTTTAAGCTCGCGCAAAAGACTCTACAAGCTTATAGCTAAAAAACTCCGACACAAGTTTAACATGGTTTAACACAAACGCACCGCTTGTAAACCCCTTTGCAAAGGACTTTAAAAAAGCGCCCTCGTCCTGCATCGAAAATTCTATTAGGTCTTTAACAAGATAATCTACCGCTACACCGTTATAAGTGGCATCGTCGTAAATTTGGGCAATGTACTCCACAAGAAAGTACTGCTCGTTCGCCATAATGCTGTGATACGTCAGCTCCTCCATGGCAATCGCATCCACGGGGTTTTCTAACGTAACGCGCGTGTTGTTATTGTACAAGTTTTTAAATAAGATAAAAAGTGCGTTGTGCGGCTCTTTTGCATTGCGAGAAAATGCGTATGGATTTGAGTACATGTCATTTACTTCGCACATGCGCCTATAAATCTTTGCGTTTTCGGCGGCCCGCTCGTCCATTGTCATGCTATATCCGTTCTTTTCAATGTTGCAAAGCATGTCATCTAGCGTTTTATCGCCATAATCCGTTGCACTTAGGTTATAGCTTTTAACAAGGTTTAGCGCGCCTTCTCGCAGAGATTTATGCAAAAAATCCCACCTACCGTCATCACGCAGCATAAAAAGCTCGCTGATATAATGCGTGTACTGTGCAAACATAAGGCGGTTAAAATCGCTTACAAAAACCTCCAGATGATGCTCTGTGAGCCCGTGGCGTGACGCACCTATAAGGCTTGTTATCTCTGTTGCGCTGTACGGCTCTGTCTTCTCTGCTATTTTTTGTAGCAGCAATGCGGCAATGTCGTCAAGGTCGTTTGGCAAGCTGTTTACAATTTGCAAGTAGTGCACTGTAAAAGACTCCATGTCCTCGTTGATAGAAACCTCGATATTATGTTTCTTTTTTTCAACTATGCGCTGTGCGGTCTCTTGGGCTATCGCCTTAAAATCCTCTTTATCCATAAGCGCTAAAATTTTTAGGGCGTAGTATATGTAAAGTGGTTTTTTTGCGCTCTTTTTCTTTAAAAGCTCTTGTTTTACGGTTTTTGGTATGTGTTTGCCTATAGAGGCGAGGTTTACCTCTAAAATGCCGCCCAGTTCCTCTTCTTTTAAGGTTGGCATGTGCATAACCGTCAGGTTTTCGGGCGTTGGCAAGTCCGTCAAACACGAGACTAGTATTTTTGTGTATGGCGCTGTTTCAATTGGCAAAAATTCCAGCGTATTGCGCAATTTATTTGCGGCAAGCTGGTCCAGCGCATCTACAACTATAAGCAGTTTTTTGCGTGCTGTTATGTCGTCACACGCCGCGGTTATGCTTTGCATTGCCTCGCCCACGCTTTTTTTTGGCTCTGTGTCTTTAGTGCCGTAGGCAAAAAAGTCTGTGGCGTATACTATTGTGTTTAATATGTCGTATGCGTTAGTAGACATTGACGTTATACCGCTAAAAAATGGCAAAACAATAAAGCCGTCTTCTTCCATGTCAACGCAAATTTTACTTATAAGCGTGCTTTTTCCCGTGCCGGAATCGCCCTTAATAACTATAGTTTTGTTGCATACATCTTCAAAACTATTTACAACTTGCTGTGCAAAATCTTTATACCCGTAAAAGTTTTTTGCCTTTTCTGCCATGTAATCACGGTGCAGTTTTAATTCTTTTTCAAAGCGGTTTAGCTTTGCTATTTCTTCCCACTGCTCCTTAAAAAGGTTTCCAAAATCCTCTACAAGCTGTGTTTCAAGCGCTGTAGAAATAACAACCTCGTCGTCTTTATAGCTTGCTTTGTAAAAGTGTACTCTGTCGCCGGCAAGCTTTACTATGCGCTGTTTTAACACGTCTAGCTTTTGCTTGTGTAAATCGTCTTCGTTTTTATACTCGGGCGGCGGCGTGCCCTCCATCTCCCTAAAGTAAAAAAATGTGTTTTCCAGCGCGCGCTTGTCACAAAGTGCACCGTATTCTATCTCAAGTGCTGTTACGCTTATGTCTATGTTTTCAATGTCAAGCATTTTGTTTTTGCGGTGCAGCTCTTTTTCAATAATATGTTTGCCCGGCGCAAAGCCATAGCGCTCGCCCAAAAATATAAGCATATATGGGTGGCTTCGGTCTATTTCCTCAAGGCAAACGTCTAGCACTTTGCTGGCAATCTCGCTCTCGTTTAACGCCTCGCTAGTGTCCACACCCCAGCGCAAATCGCAAAAATTGACAATATCGCCATACTTATTTGCCACGCTGTTTAGCTGGGGCAAAACTTTGCGGTGCAAAATATCACGCTCAAACTGAAAATCTTTAAAGGTGCTTGAAACAAATATGTTTTTCATTGTCCACTCCAATCAAAAAGACGGATTTGCACACAAAATGATGATAAAAAGCATGCAAAGATTACGGCAGTTATGTGTGCAGTACCCATGATGAAAATTAAAAAAGGCAAAACAGCAAGTTTTATTTTTATTATTATACCACCGAAATATGTGATATAGCAACACATTTAATGCATTAAAGACTTTGTAAAAGGCGCAAAAAAAATCGTCACCCACAGAAAGTAGTGAGTGACAAAGAATTGTTTATATAAAATGCATATTCTTAAAAAGCACAGCGC
>CAYJBO010000095.1:0-7367 GCA_964368295.1 uncultured Bacteroides sp. | reverse complement strand
GCAAAATAACGTTTTTACCGTGCAAATGTGTGTAGCGCTCATCCTCAGGGTGTACAGCTATTGCGGTGTCGCCAAGCATAGTTTCAGGCCTTGTTGTCGCAAGCGAAACATACTCATCGCCGTCTGCTACTTTATACTTGATATGATAGAAAAATCCATCTTTTTCCTCGTACTCAACCTCAGCCTCGGATATAGAAGTTTTACACGTGGGGCACCAGTTTATTATCCTCTCTCCCCTGTAAATAAGTCCTTTGTCATACAATAATTTAAATACTTTTAAAACGGCATCGCTACAGCCCTCGTCCATAGTAAAGCGCTCTCTGTCCCAATCGCAGCTACAGCCAAGTTTTTTTAGTTGCTCTACAATTCGGCCGCCATAGGTGTTTTTCCACTCCCATGCACGCTCTAAAAATCCGTCCCTTCCAAGGTCAGCCTTTGTAACGCCCTCTTTTTTCATGCTCTCCACAATTTTTGCCTCTGTTGCAATGGAGGCATGGTCTGTGCCGGGAACCCAAAGTGCAGAGTAACCCTGCATGCGCTTAAACCTGATAAGTATGTCCTGCCATGTGTTATCCATAGCATGTCCCATGTGCAGCTGCCCTGTTATGTTTGGCGGTGGCATTACAATGGTATAAGGCTCTTTTTTTGCGTCAACTTTGGCGTTAAATAGATTTTTGTCAATCCATTCGTTATAGGTGCTGTCCTCTACAAGTTTCGGTTCGTAAGTCTTGCTAAGTTCTCTCATTTGATTAAAACTCCGTTCTGCCGCTTCGTCTAAAAAAAGCGATGTATTGAAAAGTATTTTTAAAAATAATTAAATTATTTGATTTAGAATTATACAAACAAATGTATATGCACTGGTTATTAGGTTAATTATCCTAAACTAATGCCCATTCTCCTTGCAACGGTTAGCATATCACAGCTTTCCGGTACAAGTTTTGTTTTGCCTGCTACTTCACTCAATGGGTTTTCTGTTACTATGTTATTTTTCATAGCAACGGCAACTCCGTAGTGCTCTGCCTCTATAAGTTTTGCGGCATAAGTGCCAAAGCGTGTTGCAAGCACCCTGTCGTAAGCGGACGGGCTGCCCCCGCGTTGCATGTGCCCAGGCACACATACACGTGTCTCAAAACCTGTTAAGCGCTGTATGTCTCTTGCTATTCTGTCGGTTGCTGTTTTTTCTCCTGCAAGCTCTCTTTTTTCAAGGCGTGCTTTCTTTTTCATCGTGGCTTCTTTTATGTCGTAAACACCCTCGGCCACCGCTAAAATCGAAAACGGCTTTCCTTGGTCGTTGCGCTTTGATATAGCCTGTGCAACATGGTCTATATTGTAAGGCATTTCAGGTATTAAAATAATATCTGCGCCGCCGGCTATGCCTGCATATAGCGTAAGCCATCCGGCTTTATTGCCCATAATTTCAATAACCATACATCTGCGGTGGCTAGACGCCGTTGTGTGAATTCTGTCAATAACCTCGGTTGCAATATCAACCGCAGTGTGAAAACCGAAAGTTACGTCTGTACCCCAAATATCGTTGTCAATTGTCTTAGGCAGGCCGATTATATTAAGGCCTTCTTCGCTTAACATGTTGGCAGTTTTATGTGTTCCGTTGCCGCCAAGACATAGTAGGCAGTCAAGGTTTGCGTCCTTGTATGTTTTTTTCATTGCAAGCACTTTATCAATCTTATCATCGCCCACTACTTTCATAAGCTTAAAAGGAGTGCGCTTTGTGCCAAGTATAGTACCACCACGTGTTAAAATGCCTGAAAAATCATGCCCGTCCATAACAGACCAGTCGCCCCTAATAAGGCCATCAAATCCATTGCGCACGCCTATAATTTCAACATCGTCGTTAAAACGGTGATATAAAGCCTTTGCCGCACCTCTGATTGTAGCGTTTAAACCCGGGCAATCTCCCCCGGAAGTAAGTATGCCAATTCGTTTTTTCATAGAAGTCTCCATTCTGCCATAATGCACAAAAATATAATGTGCAAATTAAACGGCAAATAATCAGTTTGAATTCGAAAGCATTGTAATTTATTATACCACAAAAACCAAATACAAAAAAGTGCAAATTAAAACATTTTATGCAATTAATTATAAATTATTAGCTTATAAGTAATAACAGCGCTTTAGATTAATTATAATTGATAAATTAACAAAAAGTTTGACTGTTATATTTGTTTGTGATAAAATTAATCGTTCGGCAAGTAAGACATACGGCGGCGCATGGCTTTGTCATGTGAGGAAAGTCCGGGCTCCATAAGGGAACGGTAACTGCTAACGGCAGCCGGGGGTGACCCCAGGGATAGTGCAACAGAAATAGACTGCCGCATTATATGTGCGGTGATGGTGGAAAGGTGCGGTAAGAGCGCACCGGCGCCTTTGGTAACTTAGGCGGCCGTGTAAACCCTACCGGGAGCAACGCCCGTATAAAAGCAATGTGTACCCTGCACGCTTTTGGAGGCGGCTTGAGGCATACGGTGACGTGTGTCCCAGATAGATCGTCGTTTAATACAGAACCCGGCTTACGGCTTGGTTGCCGAACTTTTTTATTAAGTTGCGCCATGTTATTATTTGCAGTTAAGCGAATAATAACATGGCGTTTTGTAGTTTTATTTTTTGTGATATTTACAAGTTATGTGCTAGATTAACACTCGTTATTAAAAGTTTTTTTATCAAAGCTATAAAGGGGCGCAAAACTCTACTCAAATTGACAAAATTTCCGATATATGGTATAATATTAGACAAAATCACAATATTTTTTCTTGTGATTTTACAGGTTACTTTTTTATTTTAATAAAAAATATTATTAAAAAGCGCCCTAGTATTTTCAGCAAAAAATATAGTTTGTATGTGTATGCCTTGTCGTTTTGCAATAACATCTATCGCCTCTGAACCTCCATTTGCCGCATTTGGGGGTTTTGTCATAATTAAATTTAGATTAACAGAATGGAGTTTACTATGCAAGAACTAAAACAAGTTGAATATAACGCTACCCCTAACGCTGAAATTGCAGCACCTAATGAGCCACATTTAGCATGTGTTTTACTTCTAGATACATCGGGTTCTATGGCGGGAGACCCTATAGAGAGCCTAAACGCCGCCATAAATAATTTTAAAGAACAAACCATGATGAGTGAGCAAGCACGCAAGAGCATAGATATAGCCATTGTAGAATTTAATGACAATGCAAATGTAGTACAGGATTTCACTCCCCTTGCCATGTTAAAGCCCGTTACACTTAAGGCGTCGGGCTATACGTCAATGGGAGCGGGCATAAATCTTGCGATAGACATGGTTAAAGAGCGTAACAGGTTTTACCACAGCATGGGCACGCCCTGCTATAAACCTTGGGTTTTTATGATTAGCGATGGCTCGCCAACCGATGATATTTCTGACGCAAAAAGCAGAATTATTGAAGAAGAGAGCAAAGGCAGCCATGGTAAACTTAAGTTTTGGGCAATAGGTGTGCCCGGTTACAGTGCCGAGGTTTTAACATCGCTTACCAAAAGATGTATAGCATTAGAGGACGCTAATTTTAGCGGAATTTTTAACTGGATGAGCGAGAGTATGGTTGCTATATCTGTTAGCCGTGTTGACGAAAACCCACAGCTTCCCGATTTGCCAAACGGCGCACAAACCATACCGTCAGACTGGTAATTTTACGTATTATCGCACCAAAAACTTTATATTTATTTACATTGTATAAGTAAAACTATATTAAAAACACACATTAATTTGCATTTTATTGCATTTTATTAATAATTGTTTGGGGTAATTATGATTATTGATTATGGTTTTAGCATTGTTGGTAAATCACACATGACAAGCAGTGATTGCTGTCAAGATTCACACCTGATACGCAGAACTGAAGACGGAAGAATTATTGCGGCAGTGGCAGACGGTGTCGGCTCTGCAAAAAATTCTCATATAGGCTCTAAAATAGCAGTGAATACTGCCGTTAAATTTTGTTGCGAGTATATGCCGTACGACCACAACCTCATAAGCACAAAATCTATGCTGCGCACAGCCTACAACTATGCGTTTAAGCAAATTTTAAGAGAAGCTGAAAAGCACAACCAGCCTATTGAGAGCTACGACACAACTTTAACGCTAGCTATATATGACGGCAAGCGCATCATCTACGGGCACTCGGGAGACGGTGCAATTATAGGCCTTACTTCTTTTGGTGATTATGTTGAAATTACGCGTGTACAAAAGGGCGAAGATTCAATTTCGGTCTTACCTCTTAGGAGCGGATACACAAAATGGGTAATAGACAGTTACGAGGAAGATTTGTGTAGCGTTATGCTGTTAACAGACGGTATGTTTGAGACAATATGCCCTTATTTGTTGCGCGATACGCAGAATAATAAGACCAACGTCTATGTTCCGCTGGCTAGTTTTTTTGCCGATTTTTCAGATTTAAAACGCGTTGGTGAGAATACTATAAATTCAATAAAAATTATGATGTTGAATTTTATAACAGCCGGCGGTAGTTTTGAAAGCGAGAATTTTTATAACAGGCTGCACAGTGTGTATAAGCAGCACATTGGCGAGGCTGCAACTGCGGTTGTTGATAAAATTAAAGTCAAAAACTTCCCTATTAGTTTAATGCAAAATCAACAGGACGATAAAACAATTGTAGTTTTGGCTAATACTGATATTCCGTTAGATAAAAAGGAAAAAGAATTTTACTCGGAGCCCGAGTGGGACGCTTTACAAGAGGCTTGGAACAAAAAAGCCTACCCCCATTTATATAATACAGAGCATAACGAAGTTGAAGAAAATTTTAGTGATAGCGACATAATTTTCAACAGCAATATTGACGGTGTTGATGTTAATTTTAAACAAGACATTAAAATTTGCGATGATACAGAATTGTTTGAGAGCGAAAAAGAAAAGACTCTTACCGGTATTGACATGCATTTAAAAAATCAAACAGCCATACATCAAGCAAGTAATATCAAATTAACGCAAAAAAATTATAACGATAATATTGAAAACCCACAAAGTATTGAAAACAATTTAGGTGCGAGCTTAAAAAGCAGCAACGAGACAACAGAAGAAAAAAGTAAAAAGAGCATATTTGATAAAATTGGAGATTTTTTTGAGAAATGAGTTCATTTTTAGGCCTTGATTACTTTAAAAAAAATGCCGACTCAACTTTTTGTTATTACCGCTCTACACTTAGCCATAAAGGGAAAGTAGCATATGACAGAATAAGGAGTGCACTTTTTTGTTATGCTAAAAAAGTAACGGTTTCCAATATCTCTAACAAAGAGCTGGGCGATATTTTCCAAAAATTAGTGCATGATAACCCATGCCTTTTTTATGTAGAACAACTCTTTTACAGGCAGTCTTATTTCTCGTCGACGATAGACGTGACACCGAAATACAGGTTTGATATAAATAAAACAGATGCAACTTTATGTGCGATCATAAACAGTTGCAAAGCAATTTTAAATGGCTCATATAATTTATCTTCGCTCGATAAGGAGCTAATTATCCATAATTATTTTTGCAAAAACATTTTTTACGACAACAAATTTGCCGATTCGTCTTACGAGTGTGTTGGCCCGTTGCTCTTTGGCAAAGGAGTTTGTGAGGGCATATCAAAGGCAACAAAGCTACTGTGCGACATTGCAGGCTTAAAATGCATTGTTTTACACGGCGAGTCTACACAGGAGCAACTTTCTGCTTTTTCCAAAAATAATTTGCACACATGGAATATTGTTGCTATCGGAGATAAGTTTTATCACCTTGATGTCACTTTTGATTTAACAATTATGCACCGCAATGTTATTAGATACGATTATTTTAATCTCTCACAAGAAGAGATAGAACTAGACCACAAAATAACAACTAAAAATTTGCCTAGCTGCCAAATTAGCGGCAATTATTATGTGCAAAACAGCTTATATATGCATACTACGCATGATTTTGAAAATTATTTAAAAAACTGCATTGCCGCAAAAAATACAGACATAGTTTTTAAACTTCCTCAGGGCAACGACGTGACAAAGCTTGTGGAAAAGCTGATAGCCATTACACAAAATGTTTTGTCCTCTAGTACTTTTTCGTCAAAAAAAATCAATTTTTCTTATAATAAATATCAGCGTGTTTTTCATCTTTATATAGAATAGCGAGCATTGTGTTTATGAAAAAGCAAAGCATAATTAAAACTGCAAGCAGCATAGTAGGACTAGTTTTAATATTTGCCGTTATAATTGCGGCGTTTGTGTACAAGCAAGAGATTGAAAATTTTGCAATTACCGGTTACTTAGGGGTTTTTGTAGCTTGCACGGCCTCTACTGCGTCTATACTGTTGCCAGCTCCCGGCATATTTATTGTTATACAATACGCCCAGCTATTAAACCCTGTTTTAGTTATAATTCTTGGCGGTTTAGGCACTGCTTTAGGCGATATGCTAGGCTATTACCTCGGCAAAAACGGCACCGAACTTGTGCAGATAAAACCCCGGGGCAAAATTTTAAGCCTGTTTAAAAAACTGCCTTATAAAGCTGTTTTTTTGTTTTCGGTGCTACCATTGCCTTTTTTTGACTTTGTGGGTATTTGTGCAGGAGCAGTAAAATTAAATTCATTTAAATTTTTATGTGTATGCTTTTTAGGCAAAGCAATTAAAATGGCTTTTTATGTTATGCTTTTTTACTACGCAAAAGATTTTTTAAGTTTTATTATTTAATAAATACTTATTTTATACTTTGTGCGTTAAAAAATAAATCGGCAGGTGCGTAGCGGCGCCATAAAACAAGTTGAACACACAAACTTTAAAGCGGAAAGTGGTGGTTAATTAATGCCGTATATAGGCGTAAAAGGAACAACTTATAATGTAATTAACCCGCCAATTGGCAAGGGCGGCGAGGGTACTGTTTATGGCATAAAAGGCATGCCTAATTACGTTTTAAAAGTGTTTTTAGAAAACAAACGCACCGAGACAAGAAGAAAAAAGCTTCTTGCAATGATATCCACTCCCCTATCTGACGACGCAATGGAGCAAGTTACATGGCCCGTTGATGTTGTAACCGACAATGGCGCATTTATTGGCTATGTTATGCCGTTTATTAAAAATAACGAGCCTTTAAACTTAATATATTCCGACAGCAACTGCAATTTGTCTAAAAAAATTACAATCGCCAAAAACTTGTGCGCTGCCATTAATGCCATACATAACGCAGGCCAAGTCTGTGGCGATTTAAACCCCAATAATATACAAGTTGACAGCGGCAATGCAACAATAACTCTTGTGGACGCAGACTCGTACCACATCAGCGAGAAGAATGGCGCGCGCATTTACAGATGTGAAGTTGGCAAACCTGAATTTTTGGCGCCGGAAGTGCAAG
>CAYJBO010000094.1:0-7510 GCA_964368295.1 uncultured Bacteroides sp. | reverse complement strand
CCCCTTGGTGTTGCAGTTTTGTTTTTAAAACAGAAAAAGCCCTAATCTTATGACATGTTGCATAAAATTAGGGCTTAAAGTTTTACATATTAAATTGTTAGAATTGCTTTATTTATATAAAAAACGAGCTTAAACCTAACCAAAAAAATTGCTTGTTTTAGGTTCACATAGGTTCATATCGGTTCAACTCTTTAGGGTATACAAAACAAAAAAAGACTCCCGATGAAATCGAGAGCCAAAAAACATTGATATAACGTTATTTTTTATGGTATACTTTTTGTATACACAAGATGGCTTGCTTATACAAAATGCATACCCTAATTTCGGGCAAAAAAACACCCTCTAGCACACGCTAAAGGGCGAATTTGGTGTCGAGCTTCTCGACTGGCTTGCCTATACAAAATGCATACCCATGACAAACGGATTGAATTTCATCATTACCACGGAGATTAATTTCTAAATATGAACTTAACACTTGATAAAAGAAAGCCTATATTTTTAAGATATCGCTAGGTTTATGAGGGTTGATTGTTCAGTCGCTTAGGTTCGAATATAAACTTTATATTTTTTCGTATCTAAATTTGAACTTTTTTGCATTTAAGTGTTAACTTCATAAAAATAAGAAAAAAGCCTGCAATTACAGGCTTTTAGGCATAAGAAAAGAGCATGAACTGAACACTCGATGTTCAAATTCATGCTCTCATTCAATTACGCTCTTAAAACTCCTTTGGAAAAGCCGGTGTTTTTTCTTTTATCTCAATTTTGTTAATGTTCTGTGTGTTTTCTGCATAAAGTAGCGCTTGCTCAACGGCTTGCTCCTCAGTAAAAAACACCTTACTAGACTTTGTAAGCTTTGGAATAATAATCAGCTCATGGCCGCTGCAATCGGGCAGTTCTTCATCGTAATCAGTTGGGTTTGGCAATAAGTCGCCCCATAAATGTGTTTTGCTAAACTCCGCGTCATTTTTCATAAAGTATTTAAATGCTATAAAATTATTTGAGATATCATCTTCTAATTGTGGGTCAATGTGGTACCACTCACCGTTAAATTTCACCATTGCCCATGCGTGCCTTACCATTTCACCGTTTACAGAGTATGTAGCGCCGGGCACATATTTTGCTTCCATGCCAATCCCCTCAAGCAAAAACACAAGCGCCGCGGCATAATTTTCACAGCTGCCTATTCCATATTGCAAAACACCTGTTGCAAGCTCTTCATAATAAGTTGGTGGTGTATCACATGTATCAAAGCTTCTCCACGTCTGCGTAATATCGTTATTATCAAACGGAATATACGTTGTGTGTTCAATTATGTAAATATAGGCTGCTTTTATTTTTTCATAGTCAACGGTTTCATCTGTTATACCAATATTATTTATGCTTTTTTCGTGCAGTGCCTCAAAATAGCACATTTCTTCGCCGGTATATGTTACGCCTAAATACTGCGGTGTTTCAATGTTTTCCGCTGCGGTTCTAGGCGTGTTTATATTTGCAAAAGTTGCAACAATCAAAAAAGCTGTTAAAAGAACAATTATTTTTTTCATACCTTCACCTTGTCTCTCTTTACCACTAATTAGTATCGTCATTGTTTAAAAAGTTTAAGATATTCTTGTCATTTCAATATAATTTGGCACATTATTAAAATAATCTTCCTTTAAAATTAAGGCGTAGTCATTGTAATTGTCGTAGCTCTCGTAGGACGAGCCGTCTCCAGCTTGTATGGTTTGAGGTGTATAAGTTACCCCTTTTATCACTAAAAAATAATCGTCGTGTTGTATTATGGGTAATATGCTAGTCTTGTGGGAATATTGTGAACTTGCGCCCGGGTATGCATCACTGTGACTTAAATCCAACTGCCTTGAGCTTAAATCTTCTAGATTAATAAAGTGCAAACTGCGCTCGGTTACATATTGCTCTTGGTCATTTTCGTTTTTAATCACCTTATCTATTGAATAATTTACAATTATTTCGTCGCCATACTCGCCCACCAACCTAATATTACTAATTGTATTTTCCTCTTCATATTTGCTAAATATCGGTGTTAAATCGTACTGCGTTTTTTGCCATGTTTCATAGTCAATTCGGTTAATAATAAATTTATCCTCATCGACCTTCTCACTATATTCAAAACTTAATTCATACATTGCGCTTTCTAAAATAGTATTATTTAAGTTTTGTTCGTTTAAATATACGTTTTTCATCTCGCCCGTAATTGTGTCATAAAGTAAAAACTCTCTTTTCATCGCATTCATTTTGCGCTCATATTCCTCGGGTGTTTCTTCGCCCGTTATTTCCTCTGTAATAACAGTTTGAGAAAAAAGTATGCCGTCGCCAATAATTTCTTCCATATAAGGCATCAATACGCCCGACATCGCCGACTGTCCTTTGCCAAATCCAACATCATCAAGTGTAGTTGTGTATGTTTCATTATAGGTGCTCTCATAAACAATTTCTTTTTCGCCTGTGCTCAGGCTAATTTTTTCAATTACATTTTTCGAAACAAACGACACTTTGCCTTCTCCGTCTTGTGTTTCCTCTCTATATGTAACAAGCGCAAATAAATGCTCTTGCGAGACAGCGGCGTTCATAAGCTCTGCATCTATGTCAAGTGTCACTAAGGTTTTCTCGTTTTCTCCGGACAGGTCTCGCACGGCTAAATATGTTGGAGTCTGGTCAAAAACAGTTTGAGACTTGCCTGAACTTTGGCCGTAATAGAGCAAGTACAGTTTATCATCTAAGACACTTATGGCAACGTTATTAGAGCCTAAAAAGGCCGCGCAAGTCTCATTGTCATGTGTGCACTCAGGGCGCGCGCACAGGGTCAAGTCGCTTTTTGTCTCATAATCTATATATCGTATTGTTACGTAGCCAACGCTGTCTTGTGACACGCTTTGTTTTGTGTAATAATAGCCAAAATCTGTGCCGTTTGTTTCGTTTAGCGAAAAGCTAATCAGGGCCAGGCTGTCTTCTTGCACTTGCGCCGCTTCAACCACAACCTCTTCAATTTCCTCGTCAGGCGTTTGCTGTGCTGCTTCGCAAGCTGTTAATACAAACAGCAGTGCTAAAATAAGCGCTAATAGTTTTTTCATTATGTATTCCTCCAAAATTTTATTATTATAGGTTATTTATTTTTTAAAAAACATTTATAAATCTGTAAAATACCAGCAATATTTATTGATAATATGGCAGCAGAGCAAATAGGTTGCATACGTTAGAGCAAGCGCAATTACTATTGTAATAAGCACTACATTTCCCTCGGCCAATATTGCGCTAAACGCAAAAAATTGGTATATACTTAAAAACGAGAATATATCAAAGCCCATAAAAATCAAAATTAGCGGCAGTAAAAATAGCGACAGGCAAATAACTATAACAACAATTTTACTACTGTATTTTTGAGACACAAAAAGCGTTACTGCACCTATAAATGCACATGCCAAAAGGCGTAAAATAAAGCATAATAGTATAAGCAAAATAATTAAAATATAAAACGGCAAATTGCTGTATGGCACAAGGCTTTTAGCCGGCGCAAAAAGGCTGGACAAGCCAAAAACTCTATATGTATTAATTAATATGGGCGCACTTGTTATAGCAGCCACAAAAAAGCAGTACGCCGCAGATATAATTAACTTTGTTTTGACGGTTGCCTCCCTGCCGAGTGGCGTTGAGTATAGAATACGGCGCATGCCGCTGTGGCGCTCCATAGAAAAAAGCCCGGCCAAAGCAATTACAATTAACACTGTGCTTAAAACAGCAGAATGCAAGTTTTCTTCGTTGTATTTCGGCCTTATGCTATGCTCAAAACTGTTTGCATCGTAATATTCTTCAAGGCCAAATAAATATAGATACCCTGTTTCATAAACAAGCTGTGCGCCACTGCTTGTATCTATGCTTTTTAAGTTGTCTATAACCTTTTTAAAAGCAGTATATTCTATTTGCTTGTTGTAATCTTGCGATAAAATAGCGTAGTGCTGCTCGTGTGTTATATAGCCTTTTTGCAAATCGCTATCGGCTTTAATAAACTGCTCAAAGCGCTCGTACTCTTCGTTAATAAAGTCTTGCTTTTCCTGTGTGTACGCGCCGCCCAATCTTTGCACATATTCTTTATATATTGTTTCTTCAAACGGCAAGTATATATTTGTGTTCACAACCCTAAAGCCCTGGTATGAAAGCGCAAAAACAATTAGTAATATCCCCGCATTTATTAACAATAATTTGCGGCACTCTGTTTTAAAAACAGTTGTCCCTTTGTATTTTTTAAATTTTGGCAAGTAATTAAAACTGCTCGCAGTTTGTGTAAAACGCCCAAGTTTAAAGCCCACAAAGTAAAAAGCTAAAAACAACATGGTAAAAAACAGCGCCGATATGCAAATAACCGTTACCAAATTTACAGGGCTGTTAAACCAAAATAAATTTTGGTAATTTGCCAATATGTTATTTGTTTGCAAATAGCTTATAGGGTTTGCATAGTGCAAAACATTCAAACTGCTTGCAGGCGAAATTTGAAGCGTTATAACGTAAAAAAACACCGGCATTAAAAGGCTTGCAACAATGCCCGAAAGCAGTTTTTTTGCAAACAGCATGGCTGTCATTATCCAAATGCCAAAAATTATGATGCTAAAATATTTTACAACTAAAAAAAGAAAAATGTATTGCAAAACATTTATGTTTAACACACAGCGCATAAATTGCGTAACAGATTGCACGCTAGCGCCTAAATTGTTAATACCAAAGGCAAAATGGCAATAAATTAAGTTGCAACCATATATTAAAAGCACAACCACAAATAAGCTTGTACAAATTGCAATTATTTTTGCAAGGGCTGTTTTTCCGTGTCCGCCGGCAGTGCTTTTAATCAAATTAATAACGCCGGTTTCCTTTTCACGTTGGATTAATATTATGCTAATCAGTATCATAATAAAGACTAAAATAATATCTGTTGGGGCAAAGTTTAGCGCAGTTACAATTCCCTTTTGCGGCAAATAATCAATTTTAACATCGCTTAAATTTTCATAAGCTTTTACGGTAGTTGCAATGTTTTTTTGCACAAAGCCGTTTTGTGTATTAAAAATAGATATTTGCGAGAGCGTGCTTGCGTTGTCGTTTATCTCTTGCAAAAAATCGTCGTAGGCGTAAACTTCGTCAAATTCATCTTTTATAATGTTTAAAAAATTATATTCGGCGCTTAATGATTGCGTGTATTCAAGACTTACCCCGTTAGAATAAGTTAACGAATATTCGTCAATTATTTGCGCGTTTGTCTTTGCTGTTTCTATATAATAGTCCGAATCAACGCCGTAATCTTTCGCAATATTTTGCAGTTCTTCTAAAATCATCATCGCATTTGCATTTTCATACTTTTGCTGCAAAAACTCATCTTTTTGCTCCATGCTCATCGACGTCATCTCTTCGGCTATTTTTTTATAAGCGCTAGAGGGTATGTTCTGTGCGCTTGGCTGCGCCAAAAACCACAGCAAAAAAACATTTATTATAAGCAAAATTGCTAAATAAATTAAAAAGCTTACATTGCTCCAAAGTTTTTTAATTTCGGCTATAATAATCATAATTAATCATCTCCGAATATTTCGATATAAACATCTTCCAATGTTTTACCCTCTGCGTACTTTTCTATTAAATATGAGGGCTCACCCTTGTCAACTACCAGCCCATCTTTTAATAAAATTATTTCATCTGCAACGTTTTCTATGTCTGAAACAACATGCGTTGCAACTATAACAATTGTTGTTTTTGCTATTTCTTTAATTAAATTTCTCAGGCGCACCCTCTCTTTCGGGTCAAGTCCTGCGCTCGGCTCGTCCATAACAAGTATTTCAGGGCTTCCAATCAAAGCATTCGCAGTAAGTAAGCGCTGTTTCATGCCGCCGGAGTACGCACTTAATTTTTTATCCAGCTCGTTTATTATATTTGTTGCACTTGCAACTTGTATCACTTCGCTATCCATTTGTTTTTGCGGTATTTCTTTAAGCGAGCACATATAAAGCAAAAATTGCCTGCCCGTAAAGCTGTCGTACAGTGTCTGCTGCTGTGGCACATATCCTAAAATACGCCTAAATGCCGCATCCATTTTTCTTGTTGTAATATTATTGTAAAGCACCCTGCCGGACGTTTGGTTAACGCCGCCCGTTATGATGTTAATCAGTGTAGACTTACCCGCACCATTGGCCCCAATAAGGCCGTAAAGTCCCGGTGTAAACACAAGGCTAACGCCGCGCAAAGCCTGCGTTTTCTTTTTCTTTTTATCAAAAAAGCTGCCTGTAAAATATTCTTTTGTTATGTTGTCAATTTCAAGCGTGTTTACGTCGTTAAATGTCATATTAATCTCCATTCTGCGCAAAGATTATTAAAAACTATTTATGTTTTACGGCATAATATCATGTTATTATTTTAGCATAAAAAAATGGCGACAAGTTTTAACTCGTCACCAAATGCCTTTAAAATGTAACGAATAACATGTTACTTATAATTTAAAGTTTGCAATTTCGTTTTTTATTAGGGCTAAGCCAATAAACATAATGGCCTATATTTAATTTGCGGTAGGCTGTAAAGCACCTGATTTAACACACAAAGTGGCTATACCGGTATTATTACACTCACACTGAATATGTTGTCATCATGTTCTATTTCACACGTGCCCCTGAGGCGTTTTACGGTTAATTGCACAATGTCAAGGCCAAAACCATGGTTTTTTTTGTCTTGCTTTGTAGTGCTTATTTTTTGTGCATTTGTTACTATTTCGCCCTCATAGGGGTTTTTAATTATAATGATAAAATTGCTTTTTGTGTACTTCATTTTTAAATCCACATAGCCGTTTTTGCACTGCTTTGCCGCTTGCGCCGCATTGTCGAGCAAATTAGCTAATATGGCGGTTAAAGAGGGCGCCTGTATGTTAAGGCGCAAAGGCAAATTTGCATCTAGTGTAAATTTAATGTTTTCTGCATGCATTTGCTGTGCTTTTGCGTTTAAAATGCTGTCTGCAACGGCGTTGCCTGTTGCTATTTTACTTCTCTTGCTATTTTGGCTTGCAAGTTCTTTAATATATATTAATGCGTCACTTTTTTTATCTTGCTCAATAAGCCCACCCAGCGTTATTAAGTGGTTTTTATAATCATGACGGCCTGCTTTTGCTAAATTTAATTCGGCTTCTAGCTCGCTTAATTGTCTTTCTAACTCATAAGCGTTTGTTTTTACAGTGTTATTTAATCCATTTATTTTTTTGTAAAATACAGCAATAACGGCAGCCAAAACAGCAATTATGCACAGCAAAAATATTATCATTGCATAAGCTCCTTTTCATTGGCAAGCACACAATTTTTAAACTCTTTTTTAAAAATGCGGCCTATCGTAATCTCTTTGCCATCTGCCATCTCGACAAAATCTGCATTTATTTTTTTTATATATTTATAGTTAACAATAAACGCACGATGTATGCGTATAAAATTTTTGGTGTTTAATTTCTTTTGCACATCGTCCATAGTGGAGTAAAACTTAA
>CAYJBO010000093.1:0-7531 GCA_964368295.1 uncultured Bacteroides sp. | reverse complement strand
TCACAAATGCGCTTTAGCACTTGCTCGTTTGCATTGTCGCCAACTTCTATTTTTATGCCGTGCGCCTGTGCAAGTTTTTTAATTTTATGGAAAATATAAGATATTTTATTATTTTCTATCTTAATAAGCCTTCCGCCGATATCTAGGCAAGAAGTACCTTTTAGCACCCCGTTTTTATATGCTGCAAGGTTGCTCGTTCCGCCGCCTATGTCCACATTTATCACTGTGGTGTGCCTGTCCTCCGACACCCTGTCTGCCCCTGCACCCCTTGCAGATAGCACCGACTCTAAATCCGGGCCTGCCGTTGCTACAACGAAATCTCCGGCCAAATTTGAAAGGGCGTTTAACACCTCGTTGGCATTGGCTTTTCTTGCCGCTTCGCCCGTAATAATTACGGCTCCCGTCTGTAAATCTTCCGGCTTAATGCCTGACGCATTGTACTCTGAGCTAACTATGTCTCGCACTTTGTCGGCATCAATCTCCGTGAGGCTTAAAAGCGGTGTAAAGTATATTTTGCTTTTGTAAATAACCTCTTTTTCCACTATGCTTATACGCGGTACAGCATAAGAGCCAGCCAGGTTTTCTACAACCATGCGGCTAAAAATAAGCTGTGTTGTTGAAGTGCCTATGTCAATGCCTACACTTTTTATCTCTTCCCTCATAAATTACCGCCTTATTATTTTTTGTAGCAAAGTACCTAATAAAACAAAAACACAGCCGGGCACAAAGGAAGTCCTTTGTATCCGACTGCATCGTACGGTACATGTTTTTGTTGGCAAATACTACGTCATACCTACCACATCTAATGTTTGATTGTTAAAATTAAAGGTTACGCTTGTTCCATTAACGCTTGAGTTAATCTTCATTTTGCCGTGCAATTTATCTTTTACAAGCGATTTTACTATGCTTAAACCTAAGCTGTTGCTCTCTTTCTCTCTAATTTCAAAGCCACAGCCGTTGTCAACAACTTCTATGCATGTATAAAGCTCTTCTCTTTTTACCTTTATACATATTCGCCCTGCCTTTTCATCAGGAAAGGCATATTTTATAGAATTTTGCAACAATTCGTTAATTATTACAGCAACCGTTGTGGCAACGTCCGATGTCACTTTAAAGTCTTCACCCTCTATAAAAACCTGCACATCGGGCTGAAACTTTGTAAAATTGCGCACAACGCTACTTTTCACGTAGCCTATTACCTCGCCTATATTAACTTCGTCAACGCCGCTTTGCGCCAATAGCTCGTGCGTTGCGGCAATTGATAAAATACGGTTTATGCTGTCTGCCAACACTTGCTGGGTCTGCTCGTTCTCCGCACGGCGAGACTGCAAGCGCAAAAGTGCAGCTATAGTTTGCAAGTTGTTTTTTACACGGTGGTGCATCTCTTTTATGGCAACAGATTTTGATATGAGCTGCTTTTCTTGCTCTACGCGTAAGGTTATGTCGTTTATCAACACGGCAAAAGCAACTTCGGGCATGTCTAATTTTATATGTTTTATAAGCAGGTGTCTCTCGCCAACTTGTGTCTCTGTCAGCGTGTAGTCGCCCTCAATGCTGTTTACCGTGTCTGTTAGCATTACAAGGTCGTACGGCTTGCCCAATATATCGCCAACAAACCCAAGCTTTATATGCAAGTCATGCGCAAGGCGATTTCTAAAAGTTATAATTCCATTGCCATCGACAAGTAAAAGTGCTTCGTCTATAAATTCAGTAAGCCACGTACTGTCGTCTGCAATTTTTGTAATAGCTGTAGAAATTCTCTCGTAGCTTTGCGCCGACAAGTGCAAGTGATCGTTTCCCGTCGCAGGCTCGTCTGCCCTTTTCTCACGTATTAGCACGCCAATTATGCGTTTGCCGTGCCTGATTGGCTCTACAGCTTGTATAACATTTATGCGCTCTTGTGTCATGGCTTTCATTTGCTTTGTGGCAACGCCAAGCTTAAAAGAGCGTATTACCGCAGGCTCGTTTTCTGCTTTTGCAAGCAAGCCCACCACTGTTTTTTTATAAGAAGATGGCACACTTTGGGGCTTTGCTTCTGCCACAACTATGGCGTCACCGTCTGTCGTCAAGCAATCTATAAAAATATCGGCATCTTCCAAATTGGCAAGTGGTTGTAAAATGGTCGACATTCTGCAAATTATGTCTATTTCCTCGCTTGAAAGATCTGTCAACTGATTGCATAATTTTTCAATTACAAGCATTATGTGCCTCAGCCTCCGGCCTGTACAAACATAATTTCTGCAACCCTGCGCATAGACATATTTTTCTTTTGGCTTAGCGCCCTTATGTAGTCATATGCCTCTTGCTCGGTCACATTATCTCTGTGCATTATTTTGCCTTTAGCTCGTTCTATAACAGTGCGGTCTTGCAAGCGCTTTTCAATACGCGCAAGGTCATTCTTTAGCTTTTGCACCTCTTTTGCACGCTCTACCGCAAGTTCAATGTTTGGCACAATATGTTTTTCATCAATGGGCTTTACCATATACCCACCGACACTTATATCTTTAGCACTGTTTATAAACGTCCTGTCGCTATAGGCCGATAAAATTATTACAGTGCCCGATAACATCTCATCGATTATTATCTTTGCTGCGGAAATACCGTCTAAATGCGGCATTTTAATATCTAAAAGCGCAACGTCAGGCATGTGCTTTTTACACAGCTCAACGGCGTCAAACCCGTCCGACGCCTCTCCTACTACTATGTACCCTTTTTCGGTTAAAGTCTCTTTTAAATCAATGCGGGTAATTGGTTCATCGTCAGCTATAACAATACGCAGCGCATCCTTTTGCATCATTTATACCTCCGACCAAATTTAATTTTAGCCCTCTATATTAAGCTCATCGAGCAATGGTTTAAAGCCCTCTCCGCACACGCTACTTGTGACAAATATCTTTTCGGCACCTGCTGCTAAAAGGTGCTTTTTTGCATTTTCTATCTGCGTGTCGTCCGCTAAATCACTTTTTGTAACAACGCCTACTGACGGCTTTGCAAAAGAGCTAACGAAAGCGGGCGGAAACATTGTGCCATCCTCACTGGCGTCCTGCACAAGCAGTAATAAATCTGCATCTACCGACGACACCATTAATGCGCCTCTCAAATAAGTGCGCTCTAAATATTCTCCAGGTGTGTCAATCATGCTTTGATTGATAACATGCACAGTTTGTGTTTTATGGTATCTTAAATCTTCTTTATTAATATATTGGCAAAGCGTTGTTTTCCCCGCGCCGGAGCGGCCTATTAATATAATTCTTGTCTTTTTTTCTTTTTCATCAATGTTTTTTGCCATATATCGTATTTCCTCTTGCAATTAAGTTTTTGTCATAGAAGTAGATGCAAAACCCATGGAAGTGCACAAAACCTGCATTACATCTTGCATTGCGGCCTCAACTGCTGCTACATCGCCCGTAATAAGCAAGGAGCCGTTAAACCTATCCACAAACCCTATTTTTACGTCTGCAGCCTTAGAGGCAACGTCGGCAGCTATCATAGCGCCTTCGCTTGGCGTAATAGTAAATATTCCTATAGCGCCGCTTGCATCTATAAGGCCAAGCTTTGCATAAAGGTTGTCCACGGGGTTTGCTATTACATGTGCAAGCGTAACTTGCTTACCGGGTACAAACTCTTGAATTATCCTTTGCTTCTCATCAAAAACCGACATGAATACAACCATCCTTCTCTTTGCAATAATTGCATATTATCATCAGGCTAAATCAACGTCATTTTACAAAAATACATAGGCATTTCTCTTTTGTAATTCCAGTACATATTAACATAAATATTTCGTATTGTCAATTTAAAATGTATATTATCACAAATTTTGTGCTTTTTTGTATAAGGTAAAATTCTACTAATTTACACCTGTCATCCCTCGTATGCCTCTATGTAAATTTTCTTAATATCCTCTGCCGTACACTGCCTTGGATTAGTGGCAGTACACTTGTCCTCAAGCGCCGCTTGCACCATAATTGGCAACATTTTTTCAAAATCCTTTTGCTTTACGCCCGCCTCTTTTATTGTCTTTGGCACTTTCATTTCTCTTGCAAAGCGTTTAATAGAGCGTATTAAATTTAATGCAGTTTGCCTGGTACTGCTAGCCCTTAGCCCTAAATCAGACGATAACTCCGCATACTTATAAGCGGTTTGCGTCAACTGGCTCTCTACACAGCCTGCGTTAAAGCTCATAACATAAGGCAACAAAATTGCATTTGCACAGCCGTGTGGTATGTGGGCCTGTCCACCCAGTGCGTGTGCCATGCCGTGGTTTAAGCCAAGCCCCGCATTTGAGAACGCCGCACCTGCAAGACAAGATGCATCGTGCATGTTTTGGCGTGTTTTTATGTTGTCGGGCTCATTATATGTCGTTAGCAAATTAAAATACACAAGTTTGACGGCTTTTTCTGCCATTGCGTCCGTAAAACTGTTTGCCTCTGTACAAACATAGGCCTCTATTGCATGTGTTAAAACATCCATGCCTGTATATGCCGTTATTTTAGGCGGCACGCTTTTTGTTAGCTCTGCGTCAAGCACTGCATAGTCCGGCATTAGGCTGTCGTCTACAAGTGGATACTTTACGCCTTTTTGCCTGTCGGTAATAACCGAAAATTTACTTACCTCTGTGCCAGTGCCACTGGTTGTAGGTATTGCAATAAACGGGCAATCTCTCATGTTATATTCTCTGCTTGCAAAATACACAATGGCTTTTGCGGCATCTATTGGAGAGCCACCGCCAAATGCAATTACCGCCTGTGGGTGAAAATCTAAAATATGGTTAACACCTGTCGTAACCATGTCAATATCAGGGTCGGGCGTTATCTCGCTAAATATACGCCACTCAATACTTTTGCGGTTAAGTCTGTCCAAAACATAATTGACAGCGCCGCTCTCTTGCATAAAACTATCTGTAATTACGTAAACACGGCTAAGCCCATCAATAACTTTCTCTAGGCCGTTTCCGCCTATTATTATTTGTGTATGCAGATGAAATTTATCCATGTAGTAGCTCCTTTCGTGTTTAGACAGCCTTATGAAGCAAGCAAAAATAAAAACAACAAAAAAACGCATTGAGTCCATTACAGATTCAAAGCGTTTCGTCACACTTTTATAATTACATATCGTACATAGCGTACCTTACTACGTCGCAGTATACGCCGTAACCACATTATATCGCACAAAAGCCGTGTAGTCAAGTAGGCATAAGTAATTATTTATGCATGTGTTATTTTTTATTGTTTTATAGCGGCAGCCTTTTGTAAACTTTTAGCATAATGCATTGCTTTTTAGGGCAAAATCAGCCCTGCTTTACAGGTTTAACACAAAGCTCGGCTTATATCGTTTTTTCTGCTCACGCCACACTGTCAAATTGAGAATTATATAGCTCTGCATAAAAACCTTTTTTAGCCAAAAGCTGCTCATGGTTACCTGTCTCAATTACATCCCCGTCTTTCATTACTAAAATTAAGTCGGAGTTTTTTATAGTGGACAGCCTGTGCGCAATTACAAAAGATGTCCTGTTTCTCATAAGTTCGTCCATCGCCTTTTGTATTTGCAGCTCTGTTCTTGTGTCAATAGACGATGTCGCCTCGTCCAAAATCAGCATTGGCTTGTCTGCTATCATAGCCCTTGCTATAGTGATCTGTTGCCTTTGACCCTGAGATAGCTCTAGCTTATCATTGAGCACAGTGTCATATCCGTTTTCCAAGGTTTTGACAAAGTGATGAAGGCCCACTGCTTTTGCAGCTCGCTCCACTGCCTCATTTGATACGCCCTCTGTCGCATAGACTAAGTTTTCACGAAGTGTTCCCTCAAAAATCCATGTGTCTTGTAAAACCATACTAAATTTTGAGTGGACGTCCTCTCTTTTTACATCTTTAATTGAAACACCATCAATTAATATGTCTCCCGAATTCAATTCATAAAAGCGCATTAACAAGTTTACCATGGTTGTTTTGCCCGCACCTGTAGGGCCTACGATGGCTATTTTTTGCCCGCTAGTTGCCTTTGCGCTAAAATCGTTAATTATAATTTTTTCCTCATCGTAACCAAACTTAACATTTTTAAATTCTACATCGCCCTTAATATTTTCAAACTCTTTTGTCTTGCCCGCCTCGTCGCTCATCTCGGCCTCGTCTAAAAACTGAAACACCCTCTCGGCGGCAGCCGTGCCCGATTGCAAATTTTGCATAGATTGAGCTATTTGCCCCAGCGGCTGGGTAAAAAGCCTTATATAGACCATAAAAGCTACTATTATACCAAAACTAATGCTACCATTTAATGCGAGCAATGCGCCTACAATACATACACAAACGTAGCCAAAATTGCCTATAAAAGTCATAATCGGCATCATAAGGCCCGACAGAGCCTGCGCTTTAAATGCACTGCCCTTTAAATCTTTATTGATAGCGTTAAACACGCTAATTGCTTTTTCTTCGCCGTTATATGCCTTAACCACATTATGCCCTGCATACATCTCTTCAATATGCCCATTAATTTGCCCCAAATATTTTTGCTGGTTTGCAAAATATTTTTGAGAGTTCTTCATAACAAGTATCATAAAGACAAAGCCGATAGCCGTTGAAAGTATTGCAGTTACTGTCAAAATTCCATTTGTTATAAACATCATTAACAAAGAGCCAACCAACAAAGTTACCGAAGAAATAAACGTGCCCATCGACTGTGAGAGCGTTTGGCCTACCGTGTCCACATCGTTTGTAACCCTTGATAGCACATCGCCCTTTGAGTTTTTTGAAAAATAACCCATTGGCAAGCGGTTTATTTTATTTGCAATGTCAGTGCGTAAATTTTTTGCTGTTTTTTGCATTACAGTGGCAATCATTACGCCCTGTGTGATAGAAAGCACATAGCTAAAAGCATACACAACTGCTAGAAACAGGCCTATGGAAAACACGGTTTCCATGTCTATTTCGCCGGTGCCTAACATGCTTGCGCCAATGCCGTCGGTAATTGTGTCTGTTAAATTTGTAAGTTGGCCCGGCCCTAACAGTGTTAATATAGAGCCTAGCATAGCAAAAATTATAGCTATTATCATTAGCCCTTTGCGCTTTTGAATATAATTAATTAGCTTTTTAACTGTAAGTTTTATATCCTTTGGCTTCTCTGTGCTCATTTTCATGCCGGGGCCTCTATCCGGCCTTTTGTTTTTGTCGTTTGAGCCAATTACATAATTATCTTTAGGCATTTTTTAGTTCCTCCTCTGAGAGTTGTGATAGGGCTATTTGCTTATAAACATCACAGTTTAACAGTAAATCTTTGTGTTTGCCCATTCCTGCTATCTCACCGTCTTCAAGCACAATAATCTTATCTGCATCTTTAATTGTTCCTATTCTTTGGCCTACAATAAGCATCGTTGCATCGCCACATTCTTCTTTTAAGTTCTCACGCAGTTTGCGGTCGGTCTTATAGTCAAGTGCCGAGAAAGAATCGTCAAAAACAAAGATTTCCGGCTGCCTGTAAACCGCCCTTGCAATAGATATTCTCTGCTTTTGCCCGCCTGAAAAATTCCTGCCGCCCT
>CAYJBO010000092.1:0-7588 GCA_964368295.1 uncultured Bacteroides sp. | reverse complement strand
GCGAGCAGTTAAACTCAATGCGCTTTAATATTATATCAAGCCCGTTTTTCAGGCTCTCATCACGCAAAGTCGGGGCAAAAACTTTGTAAAAATCGGCATCGTCGCTGGCGAGGCGCCTAAACAGACGCTCCTTGTTTTTTGGCATCCTCGGCGTGTCGTCGCTAAGTCCCATAAGCACGTCCTGTGCGGCGTCTACCGCAAGCTCGCCGCCCTCAAACTCCCAAAGCAGGCGGCCGTACTGCTCGTTTGCGTGGGCAATAAGCGCACTGGCGCGCGAAAACACCGACACCCCAAGGGGCGAATGCCTGTCTATATGGTTTGCGCCGGGCACACGCAGATAGGCAAAAAGAGGTTTTGTAACACCGCTTAGTTTAACCTCGCTTGCAAGCGTGCTCCACTCCGGCACATTTTGTAAGCTTATCGGCTTGCCGAGGTCTGTGCCGTTTGCGCTGTAAAAGGCCTTGTTTTCTATTTTGTACTCGCCCGTGTGCATTGTGTGGCGCTCTAGCCTTGTGTAAACACTGTTGCCACGTGCAATTTGGTCGCAAAAAACGGCGCCCGTCATGTTGCCGTGTGCGTCAAACTCCGTTGGTATAAAGTTGTCGGCCTGGATATAATCTATGCAGACAGTGTTGTTTTTGACATACGGCTTAAAAACACCGCCGCCCAGCGCGCATGCGTACTCCGCATAGCGGCGCAACCCCGATATAGCGCCGCCCATTGCGCTATGCATAAAGTTCGCCCTTGCACCTGTAAATTTAATTTGCGTCTCCAGTGTTGCAAGGCGTGCTATCTCTGCCGATATTGCCGAGGGCAAGCCTAAGCTTGGCACACTGTTTTTTGCGTTAATGCCGCTGTTGCAGTACATTGCCGCCCATGTGCCTATTGCGTTTTCCATTGTGGTGCTAAGCGCAATGTCGCCCATGTGCGCCTCTGACGGCGTTTCAAAAAAGTACGTTGACCATCGGCGCAAAAAGTGTAAAACTCTCTTAAACATAATTTTTCATCTCCCTATCTGTCCATTTAAATTCTCTTGCTAGCACGGTAGTGCAAAAATAGCGTATTTCATCCATTGCGTGGTCGTCTTGTTTTACAACCTCGTCCTTGCCACCACCTTTGTCGTCCCACCTGTAAAGGCTAAACTCCCGCAGTGTGTGCTTGCAGTCTTTGCCTATTTTTACGCGCGCGCACT
Source organism: uncultured Bacteroides sp. (assembly GCA_964368295.1). GTDB lineage: Bacteria > Bacillota > Clostridia > Oscillospirales > Ruminococcaceae > Ruthenibacterium. Next base: position 6,396 of record CAYJBO010000092.1, on the reverse strand, counting down.
GCAGTAAGGTAGAGGTTACCCTTATGCCGTAAAGCACGTTGTTGTCCGCCTTGCGCACTGTGTATTTTAAGTATTTTCTTATTGTTTGAATAAACGATGCCGCACTGGGGTCGATGATTATACTGGTTATTAAATACCCCTGTGCAAAATCGCAAAGTTTTTCGTAGTACTCCTCATCGGTAAGCTGGCGCATAGCTTTTTTGCTGTCGTAATACCATTCTTTTACGCGCACCGCCGTCTTGCCGCTAACGCACCAAAGGCCCATGCTAAACGGGTTTCTTGTGCCGTAGTCAATGCTTATAAAGTACCTGCCGTTTAGTCCAAGAGTGCTGTTTGCTATGTAGTTTTGCGGCTCGTTTGCCACCATTTGGTACACAAGCCCCTGTGCAACAACCCACAGTCCACGTATAAATCTGTCGTAAAAAACACCGGTGTAGTTTTTTTCGTAGCGGCGCTTTACCTCGCTGTCAAGCGATGGGTTATCGTCCATGGTAAAGTGGATGTACAGCAGGTTTTTGTCGTCTTTTTGCATTATCCAATCTGTGTAAAACCAGTGGTGCGGGCTCTCGGGGTTACAGTTAAACCACCACTTGCTGCCCTTTACGCTGCACCTTGCCGTCGCCTGATTTACAAAAGTTTTTGGCATAAGCGCAACCTCGTCAAAAAGCACGCCTGCTAGCGTAATGCCCTGTATTAAGTCCGCACTGCCCTCGTCTTTGCCTCCAAAAAAGTAAAATGTGTTGCACACATTTCCATCGCTTATCAGCATACAGTTTTCACTGCGGCGCTCTTTAATAACAAAGCCGCGCCCAATAAGCATTTGCTTTAAACTTATTAAAACGTTGCGCCGCAAAGAGCCAAGCGTTTTTCCACACAGCGCAAAGCACTGCCCGTCAAACGTGGCCATCGCCCACATGCTAAACGACAGCGACAGGCATAGCGACTTGCCGCTGCGGATACTGCCGTCTGCAATTACGCCGGATTTTTCTTTTGCCGGGCAGCCGCTTTGCCACCATGTTAAAAGTTTTGCCTGTTTGTCGCTAAACGGCGCAAACGTAAAGGCCTTTGCCGTGAGGGTCTTGTCTGTGCCACTCATGCTGTCTAATATTTTTTTGCGTGTAGCCTCGACAGATTTTTGTTTACCCCTGTGAGATTTGTCGCCCTTTGCCCATTTGCCGTGCGCCCGTCTTAGTAGCTCGTCTGTGCTCTGCCAGTCAGTGGCCGTATGTATCAGCTCCTTTTTATATGCAAAAGCGCCTTTAAAAGGCGTGCTTGCGCAGTGTTTTGCATTTTATTCTTTGGCGTAAAACCGTTATTTTGCAAAAAATTTGCAAGTACACAGCCTATTCTTCGTCTTCTTGCTCGCCCCAAATATCACCCGGCACACGGCTCAGCGCATCGGTGTAATTGTCGGTGCAAAGCTGCGAAGTAACGTCTTGTTTTCCGCCGTCTTCCGACTCGTCATCGCCAGCTTCGCTCTCGTCTGTGCAAAGCTTTACTGCCGCCAGCTCTAGCTTGCGCTTGTCGGTCTCTCTTCGGTGCACGTCCGATGGGTTGAGCTCAAAGTAATCCGTAAGCCATGCGAGGGCCTTCATTCTGTCCGCAAGCTTTACGGTGATGCCATCTTTGCCCTGTTTAATCTCTGTCACAAGGCTTCCGTCTACGGCAGTTGGCAAAAACATGCGCATATTCTCGTCGTCTATGTTAGAAATTGTTATGCCAAGGCTGTCGGCGCCGTCGGTGGCAACGCCTGTGTAGCCAAAGCGCACAAAGTCAAACACATCTGCAAACGCTATGTCCATGTACTTTTTTACAATGTCCGCACCGTCTACTAAAAGCTTTGCACTTTGCGCCTTTTTTAACTTTTGTATGTAAAGCTGTATGTGCGGCTTTAGCAACAGCTCGTATCCCTCGTCTGTGCTTGCCCTTTTGTAAATACCGGCTTGCCTTGCTGCGCTTACGGGGTTATACGTGCGCAAGTATGCCACGCAAAACGCACGCTCTTTTGCCGTTAGCGCCGTGCTGTCAACGGCCTTTTTTTTGCGTGTCGGTGCAGATTTTGTCGTTTTAGCGACAGTTTTATCCGATTGTTTTTCAGTTTTCACCTGTTTTACACCTCCATATTATTTTTGGCCATATTGTATTAATACGGCCGGTTGCCCCAATAAAAATGTACCCCCTTAATTTTTAAACCGTGCAAGGGGTGTTTTTACTTACAAAAACAGCGCAAACAATAAAAAAACACAAAAATTGCGGCTTAACAGTATAGCTTATGGCTTTGCAGGCAGTGCAAACCGCAAAATTTGCCGTATTACAATAAAAAACAGCGCAAAGCCCACCGCTGTGTACAAGCGTGCGCCCTTGCGGTGTAGTAAGTATTTAAAATATGTTTTTAAAAAAGTATTGTTTTTGTCACAAAAAAAATGTATAATAATTAGCAGTTGTCTAAATGGTTAAGTCGGCTTTGTCGGCGACACCGTAAATAGTGGCGCATTTATGTGTGCCTATAATTTTGGAGGTATGTCCTTTGAAGAGAATACAAAAAATTGCGGCCCTTTTAGTTTGTGCCGCGTTAATGCTTGCATTATCGGCTTGTCATGTTACAACGCCTGCCGTTGTTGTAAATATAAACGGCACAGATATAGGCGCAGGCCTTTACCTTATAAACCAGCTTACAGCACACGCTGAGGCGTCTAGCGTTATGATGCAAGAGCAGAGCGATGCGGGCGAAGAAGTTGACAGCACTGCAGATGTATTAAGCGAAACCGTTGAGGGTATGCCCGGCGAGCAGTGGGTTTACGAGGAGACAATACGTCTTTTGAGCCGCTACGTTTGGTTGCAAGAAAACGGCGTTGGCGATAGCGCACTTACCGCAGAGGAAATTGCAAGCGCAACCGCAGAGGCCGAGAGCGGATTTGAGCAGTCTTACACACAAGAATATTACGAGTCTAACGGCATTGGCAAAGAGAGCTATGTGCAAAACTATTTGGCCGAGGTGCAATACAACAAAATATTGACAATGTACATTGACGGCGAGGGCGCAAACATTTCAACAGCCGACGCAATGGCACATATGGACGAGCTTTACTCTCAGGTAAACACAATTACCTTCCCTGCCGGATATGCCGATGGCACATCTTTGAGCGAAGAGGACGCAGCCGCATTAAACGAGCTTGCCGAGAGTGTCAAGAGCGATATAGCATCGGGCAAAACTGTAGACGAGGTTGCCGAGGACGCACTTAAACAGGCAAGCGAAATTTGCGGCATTGAGTACACAGAGGAAATTTTGACACAGTATGTTTCAACTTATTACGTGACATCGGGAGAGAGCTACTACTTTGACAGCGAGACAGTAGACAATATTATGTCTATTGCCATCGGCGAGACAGGCATGGTAGAGGGCCTATTGTCACCTATGGTTTATGTAAAAATACCTAACTATGAGAGCGAAGAAGACTTTGTAACTCAGTTTGAAGAGGCTATTATAGGCATAATGGCTACAGATGCAGTTGATGCGCGCATTGAAGAGGAGTCTGCGGCTTACACTGTTGAAGCAGACGCTGCTGCAGTTAGCGCTTACAGCCCTAAAAAAATAGCATAGTAAAAAGGGCCTTGTTATAAAACGACAAAAACAGGTTGGCAAATTGCCAACCTGTTTTTTTGTGCTTTTTATAATTAATAATTTTAGCGCTATACTAAACTATTACTCCTATTAAACTCAAACCACACTCTACATCATGGGTGCAAACATGCGAAAAAATATGCGTGCAACACGCTTTGCAAGCGGCGTTTTGCGCACCTCTTCAAGCGTTACCTCTCGGCTGTCGGCAAGTGCGGCTCTTATGTCGTCTCTCACGTCTTTTACAACTTTGCAGTGGTAAAATGCACAGCAGCTCTCAAAGTGCAAATATAGGCTGCGGTAGTCCATGTTTGCGCTGCCCACTATTGCCAGTGTGTCGTCGCTCACATACATTTTAGCATGCATAAAGCCCGGGGTGTACTCAAATATGCGCACACCTGCCTTTAATAGGCTAAAATAGTAACTCTGCGTCACGTGGAAGGCATATTGCTTGTCGGGTATTGCCGGGGTAATAATGCGCACGTCTACACCGCTTTTTGCGGCCAGCGTAAGGCAGGCGAACATCTCGCTGTCTATAATTAAATAGGGCGTTGCAATGTACACATAATCCTTTGCCCTGTTTATAACATTAAAATACATGTTCTCCGACACGTTTTCGTAGTCTAGCGGAGAGTCGCCGTACGGCTGGATAAAGCCGTCGCTCTCATACGAGCCCTTTGTCTTGTAGTCCTCGTAATTAGTTGCAGTGCCCAATGTAAAATCCCAAAGCGATAAAAACAGCGTTGTGTATTTGTATACGGCAGGCCCTTTTATGCAAAAGGCAGAGTCCTTCCAATATCCAAAGCGAGATATCCTGTTAATATACTCATCGGCAAAGTTTAGCCCGCCGGAAAACGCCGTTTCACCGTCAATTACCGTTATTTTTCTGTGGTCACGGTGGTTAAAAAACTTATAGTCTGATATGTGCAAAGAGAGGTGCAAGTCGTTAAACGGGCGGCACTTTATGCCAAATTTATCAAGCTGCTCTGGGTACGTTGTCGGCAGGTTTGCAATGCAGCCAAAAGAGTCGTAAAGTATGCGCACATCTACACCTTTAACAGCTTTTTCCTTTAAAATGCCCAGTATTTGGCCCCACATATAGCTGTCTTCGTCAATTATAAAATACTCCATAAAAATATACTTTTGCGCGCGGCTTAACTCTTGCAAAAACTCTTCAAAAAACACCTCGCCCGAGGGGTAGTACTTGGCAAGAGTGTTGCTATAAACGGGAGAAGCGGCCTGTGTCGCAAGGTATTCGGCACTTCTGTTAAGCGTTGTATCTTTTTTTATAAGCGCATTAATTGCATGCGGATTTTGCGTTACAAGCGACGCCGCCCGGAGCTCGGCATTGTTTAAAAGGCGTGCCCTTTTAGGCGTTAGCGGGCGCTTGCCAAAAAGAAAATAATAAATCAGGCCTGCAATGGGCAGGGGAATTATTATCAAAAGCCACATCATCCTGTATGCGCCGTTTAGGTTGTCGCGCTCAAAAATTACCATTGCAAAAATAACGGCCGCAAGGCTTATTATTGTGTATATTGCAGAGCCAGACCTGTCTATAAAAACAAAGATTGTTGAGTAAAATATAAGCTGAACAAGAACCATCAGGCCTATTAAAAACGTCCTAGATAGAAATACGCGCCAAAACCGTTTCATACTAGCTCACCCCTAATTAAATTTTAGTGCGATAACACGTTAATTTGGCTCTTCTTCTACGGGAAGTGTGTACGGGGTTATAACTATGCTGTTAATTAATACGGGCGTTTCAGGCGTGCCGCTTTCATCACACTGCACGCTTGCAATCTCGTCTACAACGTCCATGCCGTCAAAAATATGCCCAAATACAGTGTAGTTATTATCAAGATGCGGTGCGCCGCCAATCTCCCTGTACGCCTGTGCCACATCTTCTCGCATGCCCTGTGTTGTCATGTCGTGAGCCTCGTTATTGCTAACGCTGTTTGTAGGTGTTTGCACAATATAAAATATGCCGCCGCTCGCATTTTTGTCACTGCTAAGTTTAGACATGCCCACGGCGCCTGTATAGTGGTGTAGCTCGTCGCTTATCTCTGTGCCAAAAGGCTGTACGCCGCCAACGGCGCCCTGGCTCGCCTGCCCTGCTTGTATAATAAAGTCGCTCTCTATATAGCCAAACGGCATGCCGTTATAGCTGCCTGCATTTACAAGCGACTTAAAAATTGCCGTTGCCATTGGCGCCTCGTCCGGGTAAAGGCGCATGTAAATATCGCCGTAGTCTGTAGAGATAACAGCAATTTCTTCGTTTTCTTCGGGCAGTATAAACTGTATTTCACTGCTGTCGTCGTATGCGTTGCGCGGCGGTTTTTCGGCCCCGCTACAGCCTGTTAAAAAAATTATTGCCAAAATAAGCGCCGCTATACTGCGCATTTTCATATAATTAACCATTCCCTTTTCTGTTTGTGTCACAAAAAACACTTACTACCAATATAATGTTTTAGTAGAAATATGTCAATAACAAAGCTAAAAAATATGTAATTATTACTATTTACTAAGGGCTGGGTTTTAGTAGAATAAACAAGTAGATTTTACATATAATATAAATGTAGGTACAAGAAAGAGAGTTTTATAGTATGGCTTTAGATAAAGAAGAGATGTTAGAAGATTATGAGGCTGACATTATTACGCTTGAAAACGAGGACGGCGAAGAGTTTGATTTTGAAGTAATTGACGCAGCTGACCTTGATGAGACAAGATACCTTGCGGTTGTGCCTTGTGTTGACGATGCACAAGAGGTGCTTGAGTCT
>CAYJBO010000091.1:7217-7645 GCA_964368295.1 uncultured Bacteroides sp. | reverse complement strand
TAAAATGAATGTAGAGGTTACAAAGGATATAAACTCGGCTGAATGCATACGCTGTGGAGACTGTAAAAAAAGCTGTAAATTTGACGCAATTTGCACGAAATTTGAGATTGTTGAGAAAAAAGTTAAGTAGTTTGTGTTTTTTTTCAGCGTTAAAATTATATAAAAAGGTGTGCACTTTATCGGTTTAAAGCCGACAAAGTGCACACCTTTTGTGTTGATGTAAGTTGTTAATTTTTAGTCTACACTAAAGAGTAAATCTGTGTAAGTGGGGAAGTTCCAATATTTTTTAAGTACTATCATCTCAAGCTCATCAATTACAGGCCTTAACTCGCCCATGCTCGCATAAACAGTGTCTTGGCAATACTGCGCAAGCTCAAGGGTACTTTCTATCGCCTTTGCGTTTAGCACATTGTTTTCAAGCGTTTCTA
>CAYJBO010000091.1:0-7207 GCA_964368295.1 uncultured Bacteroides sp. | reverse complement strand
AAAGCTCTGCCGTAAGGGACGAAAGCTTTTCTATTAGTTTTCTCTCTACAGAAACGTCAAAACCATTGGCTTTTTTGCCGCTTAGTAAGTTTACAAGGTCACTTTGATAGGCGAATGCAGAATCGGCAATGTCCTTTTTAACTATGTCTATCATAGTCAAGGCCTCAATATTTATTGTTTTGCAGTAGTTTTCAAGCAGAATTTCACAGCGAGATTCCACCTCGGTTTTTGAGAACACGCATTGCCTTTCAAACATTTTTATGTTCTTTTCTTCAATATATGTCGGCAGGGCGCTAACCGTTGTTTTTAAGTTTAAAAGGCCTCTTTTTTCTGCCTCATCAACCCATTCATCGGCATAGTTGTTGCCGTTAAATATAATGCGCTCGTGTTTTTTTATTGTGTTTTTTATAAGCTTTGACAAGGCACTGTCAAAGTCTTTTGCAGCCTCAAGTTCGTCTGCAAAATCTTGTAAAACGTCTGCTACTGCAGAGTTAAGCACAATGTTTGCGCCTGCTATTGAAAATGCAGAGCCGAGCATTCTAAACTCAAATTTGTTGCCTGTAAATGCAAAAGGCGATGTTCTGTTGCGGTCTGTTGCATCTTTTGCCAAATGGGGAAGTACGTTTGCGCCGATTTGCATCTGAATTTTCTCTTTGCCAATGTATGTAGAGTCTGATTTTAGAGCCTCTAAAATCTCCGAGAGCTCGTCGCCAAGGAATATAGATACTATTGCAGGAGGAGCCTCGTTTGCGCCAAGGCGGTGGTCGTTGCCGGCACTGGCAACTGATACACGCATTAAATCTTGGTAGTCGTCAACGGCTTTGATTATAGCGGACAAAAACAGCAAAAATTGTGCGTTTTCATGTGGTGTATCGCCTGGCTCAAGCAAATTTGCACCATTGTTAGTAGAAAGCGACCAGTTGTTATGTTTACCACTGCCATTTACGCCTGCAAATGGTTTTTCGTGCAAAAGGCAAACTAGGTTATGTTTTGAGGCAACACTTTTCATAATCTCCATTGTGAGCTGATTTTGATCTGTTGCAACGTTAGTTGATGTGAATATTGGAGCGAGTTCATGCTGTGCAGGGGCAACTTCGTTGTGCTTTGTCTTTGCAAGTATGCCAACTTTCCAAAGTTCCTGCTCTAGGTCTTGCATGTAAGCCGAGACCTTCGGCTTTAAGCTGCCGAAGTAATGGTCGTCAAGCTCTTGGCCTTTTGGTGGGCGCGAGCCAAATAATGTCCTGCCACATGTTTTGAGGTCAGGTCGCTTTAAAAACATGTCTTTATCTATTAAAAAGTACTCTTGCTCTGCTCCCACTGTTGTTACTACCCTGCTAACAGTAGTGTCGCCAAATAGCTTTAACACACGCATTGCCTGGCGGTCAATCGCTTCTATAGAGCGAAGAAGCGGTGTTTTTTTGTCCAATGCCTCGCCACTGTAAGAGCAAAATGCAGTGGGTATAAATAAAGTGTCATCTTTAATAAAAGCGTAAGAAGTTGTGTCCCAAACGGTGTAACCACGTGCCTCAAAAGTGGCCCTTAAGCCACCGGAGGGAAAGCTCGAAGCATCGGACTCGCCCTGAACAAGCTCTTTGCCTGAAAATTCCATGATTATGCCGTCTTCACCATAGGGAGAAATAAAGCTGTCGTGTTTTTCTGCGGTTATGCCTGTCATTGGTTGGAACCAATGCGTATAATGTGTGGCTCCGTTCTCGGTAGCCCAGTCTTTCATTGCATTTGCCACTACATTAGCAACATCAAGCTCTAAATGCTTGCCCTGCTCTATAGTTTTTTTTAGGGACTTATAAATATTTTTTGGCAGTCTGGCCCTCATAACAGTGTCGTTAAAAACATTGATGCCAAAAAGGCTCGGTAGATTCTTCATTTTAATTGACTCCTTTGTGTTTACGGGTTGATTTATACGTAGTGCATTGCAATGATTAAAAGTAAATTTAATTAATAAAAATCCTAAGTTTCGCTATGCAAAATAGAATGTATTTATCAAAGTGTGGCGCTGTGCTCGCCACTCGGACGTCGAGCACAAAATTTGCCAATAAATTACCTATTTATATTTTATACATTTTGTGCAAATATGTAAAGCATAATTTGTAATAAGTTATATAGATGTAAAATAATTAAATTTATAAAACAGCGCTAAGTATATTAGACGAATGCGCAAATGCTTTATAACTTGCGATAATTATTTAATTTTAAAACATGTTGATGTTATAAAAATGGCTATAGCATTTGATGGAAATAGACGATAGAGCACTGGACTTTACATTGAAATTCGCATTTATTTTTTGTGTTATGAAATGGATAAATTAAAGTGAACATATAAGGCCTATAAAGATTTTTTTATAAAAACATCCTGCTTTTTTAAAATTATTTAATAGATACTTTAAACTTTACTATTCCAATTTAAAAATATATGTGCTACAATTATGCTTGATTTTTGCAAAGAGATGGAGAATATGAATGGTAGACGTATTATTTTATGCTATAGTTTTTGTATCAAACATAATACAGGCAATAACAGGCTTTGCGGGCACAATGTTGGCAATGCCGCCTACCATGTTGCTTATAGGTGTAAATGGGGCAAGGGCTACACTTAACCTTTTTGCGCTGCTGGCAAGTATATATATAGTGGCAAGCAATTATAAAAGTGTAGACATTAAAAAAATGCTAGAAATAGCAGTTTTTATGTGTTTTGGCATGTTTGCAGGGCATTTTATTAAAGAAGTTATAGACCTAGAGCTGTTATTAACAGCGTATGCAATATTTTTATTGCTGTTTGGAATATTTAAGCTAGTGTCAAAAAAAGAGCTAATTTTGCCAAAGCCTGTCAGTATTTTTATAATAATACTCGCAGGTATTATGCACGCAATATTTGTATCGGGCGGTGCGCTGCTTGTTATATATGCAGCACAGATATTTAAAGATAAAAATGCCTTTAGGACAACACTTTCTTCTGTTTGGATTATATTAAACTCTTGGCTGTTAGTAGAACATGTATCTTTGCAGTATTACGAGCCGCAAATTATTGAGTACGCTGTTTTTGGCATAATTGCTGTAGTGATTGGTTTGGTAATAGGCAACAAGTTGCACAAAAAAGTTAGCAAAGAATTATTTTTAAAAATAACCTATATTCTCTTAATTATCAATGGTATAAGCCTGTTGGCATAGGCTTTATAGGCAAAGTTAATTTAAAATATTTAAAGCCGCGGTAGCATGCCGCGGCTTTTATTTTTGCAACAAAATAACGCAATACTGTATTAATTGTGGTTGACGGTAGGTTGTATTACAGGTTTCAATCTAAGTTGTATTGTCATTTTTGCAAAAGTTGTATTACTTGTATTTAAAAAAACAGATACAAGATTGTAAAAGATATACAATTACATGGATATTTGGTGCTACATATATACAAATTTGAAAAAACAACACAAAATTGTATTGATTTTTTACAAAAATACAAATATAATTTGAGACAAGATAATACAAATTAATACAACAGCATTCAAGGCAAGCGAATACAATTCAGCAAAATTTTTTATCCGTAAAATACAAGTTATTAATTAATAATAAATAGCTTGTTATTAAAAAAATTATTGGAGGAAAAACAATGAAAAAAAGTATTAGCATTATTTTATCCCTAGTGATGTGCTTAGCACTATTGCTAACAGCATGTGGCGAACCTGCAGCTAGCACAGATACCCCGGCTACAGATGCACCGGCAGGCGAGACAACAGAGACAACAGAGACAACAAAAACAGTTGATACCGATTTTGCAAACATGACATGGGAAGAAGTACTGGCAGAGGCAGAGGGACAAACAGTTACTTGGTACCTATGGGGCGGCAGCATTGAAACTAACGACTTCATCGACAATGTTGTAGGCGCAGAGGCAGAAAAATATGGCGTGACTATCAACCGTGTTGGCGTTAACAACATAACAGAGGCTGTTAACATTACAATAGGCGAGAAACAAGCAGGCAAAGACACAGACGGTACAGTTGACTTGTACTGGATTAACGGCTCAAACTTTATGATGATGCAACAAGCAGGCGTTACATTTGAGAACTGGTCTGAATCACTTCCTAACTCTCAATATGTAGACTGGACAGATCCAAGTATCGCAAACGACATGGGTCTACCGGTAAACGGACAAGAGTCTCCTTGGATGAGCGCTCAATTACAACTTATCTATGATTCAGAGCGCATAAGCGCAGACGAATTGCCACAAAACTATGCAGAGCTTTTAGAGTGGGCAAAAGCTAACCCGGGCCGCTTTACTTACCTTGCACCTCCTGCATTTATGGGCACACGTTTTATAAAAGGCGCTATGTATGAGATGACAGGCGGATACGAGCAATACAACGTAGAGGGCATTACACAAGAAGACTTAGCAGAAGACCTAGTACCTGTATTTGATTACTTAAAAGAACTTGAGCCATACCTATGGCGCGAAGGTTCAACATACCCACAATCTCCAAGCGATCTTGAGACAATGTTTAACAACAACGAAGTTGATTTCTCATTTACAATGAATGGCATGGGCATACAAGGTGCCATCGACACAGGCGCAATACCTCCAACATCTCAAGTTTACTGCATGGAAACAGCTATTGCTGATACAAACTATGTTGCAACAAGCTATAACTCAGCTAACAAAGCCGGCGCTATGGTTATTGCTAACATCTTGTTAGATCCGGCAATCCAAGCACAAAACATTGCATCTACAGGCGGCGCACCGGTTGTTGACTTTACAACTTTGTCAGAAGAGCAAATTGCTGCTTTTGACGAAGCAACAGCAACACTTGGCGAAGGTACATATGTATCGAACGAGGAAAAAGCTGCTACACGTGCACCTGAGGTTAGCTCTTCCCTAAATCCTTTCATCGAGGCTTTATGGCAAGAAGAAATTGGCCAAGCAGGCTAATTAAAATTTAATAACTATTAGCACTTAGTAAATGCAAACGGGAGGTTACCGTTATAATTGGCAACCTCCCGTTTTTTGTAAAAAAATAGTAGTAAAAAGGTGTTTTTTACATTAAATTGTATTAAATGCAATGAAAATTGTAATTGCAAATTTTTAACTCTGCGGAGGAATAAAAATGACTGATAACAAAAAAATATGGCTTATGTTAGCGCCGGCACTACTTATAATTGTAGGGCTTTTTGGCGGCGGATTTTTTCTTGGTATTATACAAAGCTTTAACTATATGCCACTAATAGGTCAATATGATTTTAACCTTGATGCATATAAGGCTTTGCTATCTGATTCTACTTTCCTTGTATCGCTTGGATACACATTTTATATAGCAATAGGCTCAACATTACTTTCTATAGTAATGGCAATAGCACTTTCAATGGGAATAAGAAAAGCATTTAGAGGTAAGAAATTTACACTTTTTGCATACCAGTTTCCACTGCCAATTCCGCACTTAGTTAGCGGTATTGCAATGCTTTTAATGTTTACACAAAGTGGTTTTGTATCCCGCATACTAAACGCAATTGGCCTTGTTACAGAGCCGGCAGATTTTCCTGAAATAATATACGGAAGCTCTGCAATTGGCATTATTTTAGCAATGGCTTGGAAGTTTACTCCGTTTGTGGGCGTTGCTATTCTTGCAATTTTGCAAACTAGCGGCACACAATATGAGGATGCGGCTATAAGCCTAGGAGCCTCGTCATGGAAACGTTTTTGGTACGTGTTATTCCCAATAATGATTCCATCAATTTCAACATCGTCAATATTATGTTTCGCATATGCTTTCTCAAGCTATGAGGTACCTTTCTTGCTTGGTTCGGTTTATCCAAAAACACTTGCAATTACAGCATATGAGAAATTTTCAGACATAAATATAGCTGTGCGGCCTCAGGCGATGGCAATGGCTGTTATCATAACAATAATAGTTTTGTTCGTTGTTATAATCTATCGCAAATTATTAGCAAAATATCGTTATTAAGGAGGCGCACAAAGTGATTAAAAAATTAAGAAAAATGTCAATAAATCGCAAATTAGCGGTTGTTGCAATAGTACTTGGAACATTTATTCCATTTTTACCTATAATTATTTGGTCGTTTTCATTCCGCTGGGCATATCCAAGTTTGCTGCCGGAATTTGGCCTTAGGGCTTGGGAGTATATCTTCACTCAGGGCGATATAATTGAATCGCTATTTTTAAGCATAGGTCTATCATCAATAGTTACAGTGGCTTCACTTGCAGTAGGTTTTCCTGCATCGCGTGCACTTGGCCTTTATAAGTTTAAAGGTAAGCGTCTATGTGAGACTATTCTAACACTACCGGCTATTGTACCGGGCCTTGCAGTTCTAATGGGACTACAAGTTATCTACATACAAATTGGACTTATAAACACATTTTGGGGCGTTGTTATTGCTCACTTAATCCCAACAATGCCTTACATGATAATGTACCTAACAAGCACATTTGAGGATTATCAAATTGCTTACGAGCAACAAGCTCGCACGCTAGGTGCATCACCGCTAAAATGCATATTTATAATTACAATACCAATTATCTGGCCCGGCATTGTTGTTGCAGCACTTTACTCGTTCCTAGTATCTTGGACACAATACCTACTTACAATAATGGTTGGCGGACCTGCTGTAAGGACATTGCCTACAATTCTATTCGCATTCCTAGGCAGCGGCGACTACCCAGTTTCGTCCGCAGTTGCACTAATCTTTATACTACCTGCGCTATTAATGTTAGCGTTTTCTTCAAAATACTTGTCAGGCGATAAATCATCGCCTTAAGGAGGAGCTTAAACATGACGGCTTTAGATTTAGTAAATATAGAAAAACATTATCCGGGCAACCCACTGCCCAGTGTTAAAATCTTTAACTTGCACATTAATCCGGGCGAAATGGTAGCTTTTTTAGGACCGTCCGGTTGCGGAAAAACTACAACACTTAAAATGATTGCAGGCCTTGAAGACCCTACAAACGGTGACATTTTATTTAATGGCGAGAGCATTATAGAAACTTTACCTGAAAAACGCGAAATCTCAATGGTTTTCCAAAAACCGCTATTGTTCCCACATATGTCTGTGTTTGACAACGTTGCGTTTGGATTGAAAATGCGTAAAGTGCCAAAAGATGAAATTAAAACACGCGTTACAAAAATGCTTGATTTTGTACGTTTGGGCGGATACGAAAAACGCCGTGTAACACAAATATCGGG
>CAYJBO010000090.1:0-7732 GCA_964368295.1 uncultured Bacteroides sp. | reverse complement strand
AAGTGGCCAATAAGAAAGCCAAGGCCTGTAGACTACCGCAAAAGCATAAGCGAGCCGCTTGTAACGGGTCAGCGGGTAATAGATGCGCTTTTTCCAATAGCAAAGGGCGGTGCAGCGGCAATCCCGGGTGGGTTTGGCACGGGCAAAACAATGACACAGCATCAGCTTGCAAAGTGGTGTGATGCCGATATTATAGTTTATGTCGGCTGTGGCGAGCGCGGCAACGAGATGACCGACGTTTTAGAGGAGTTTAAAAAGTTAGAGGACCCAAAAAACGGCAAGATGATGATGGAGCGCACGGTGCTTATTGCCAATACTAGTAACATGCCTGTTGCCGCACGTGAGGCAAGCGTTTACACGGGCGTTACGTTGGCGGAGTACTACAGGGATATGGGGTACGACGTTGCGATGATGGCGGACTCGACATCCCGCTGGGCAGAGGCGCTGCGCGAGATAAGCGGCCGCCTTGAAGAGATGCCGGCAGAAGAGGGCTTTCCCGCATACTTGCCAAGTAGGCTGTCTGCTTTTTATGAGCGTGCAGGCAGCGTAAAAACCCTTGGTGGCAGTGATGGAAGCGTGTCTTTAATAGGCGCAGTTTCTCCGCAGGGCAGTGATTTCTCAGAGCCTGTAACGCAGAACACAAAGCGCTTTGTGCGTTGCTTTTTAGCGCTGGACAAGGCGCTTGCATACGCAAGGCACTACCCTGCAATTAACTGGACAGACAGCTACAGCGAGTATTATGAGGACTTAGACCCCTATTATAAAGAGCACATAGGCGAGGAATTTTGCATACTGCGAGCACGAATGTTAAGCCTTTTGAGCGAGGAAAATAAGCTTATGGAAATTGTTAAGCTTATAGGTAGCGATGTACTGCCCGACACGCAAAAAGTTACGCTGGAAACCGCAAGGGTTATACGCACAGGCTTTTTGCAACAAAACGCATTTGTGGAAAATGACACATATGTACCGCTTGATAAACAGCGCTGGATGATGCGTGCAATAATGCATATGAACGACGCGGCACAGGCACTTGTGGCAAAAGGCGTGCTTGTTAGCGCCATGCAGGAAAACGGCCTTTTTGATAAAATTATAAAGGCAAAATATGAGGTGCCAAACGATAAACCCGAGATGTTTGGCGATTTGATAGTGCAGATGGACGAAATTTGTGAGCTGCTTTTAAGTGCGCACAACAGACTTGATGATGAGCCGAAATCTACTGCAAAAGAGCAAAAACTTAAAGCATGAAAAGAGGTGTGATAGCACATGTCACTTGAATATCTTGGCCTTAGTGAGATTAACGGCCCGCTTATAGCGCTAGACGGCGTTGAGGATGTTAGTTTTGAAGAGATGGTTACTATTAAAACGGGCAACACAAAGTGTATAGGGCGTGTTGTTGCGCTTTTTGGCAAAAGGGCAGTAGTGCAGGTTTTTGAGGGCACAAGTGGCCTTTCGCTTGAGAAGACAAGCGTTAAATTTAGCGGTAAACCGATGGAATTGCCGGTTGGTAGCGAGATAGTAGGCCGTATTTTTAACGGCGCCGGCAGCCCAATAGACGGCCTTGGCGAGGTGTACCCCGAGCGATATGCGGATGTAAACGGCTCTGCAATTAACCCTGTAAGCCGTGACTATCCACGCAACTACATCCGCACAGGTGTGTCGTCAATCGACACACTAATAACGCTTATAAGGGGGCAAAAACTGCCTATTTTCTCGGGCAGCGGTATGAGCCATAACAAGCTAGCAGCGCAAATTGTGCGCCAGGCAAAAATTAGCGAGGAAGAGGGCACAAATTTTGCCATTGTGTTTTGTGCAATGGGCGTTACAAAAGACGTTGCCGAATATTTTAGGCACAGCTTTGAAGAGAGCGGTGCGCTGTCACGTGTTACCATGTTTTTAAATCTTTCAAGCGACCCAATTGTAGAGAGAATTTTAACGCCTAGATGCGCATTAACTGCGGCGGAGTACCTTGCGTTTGAGCAAAATATGCATATTCTTGTTGTTATGTCGGACATGACAAGCTATGCGGAGGCACTGCGTGAGCTGTCGTCCAGCAGGGGCGAAATACCGGGGCGCAAAGGCTATCCGGGGTACCTTTACTCGGACCTTGCAAGCCTATACGAGCGTGCAGGTGTTATAAAAGGGCGCAGCGGAAGCGTTACACAAATACCTATTTTGACAATGCCGAACGACGATATTACCCACCCGATACCGGATCTTACAGGCTACATTACAGAGGGTCAAATCGTGCTTGACAGGTACCTTGACAGACAGGGGATATATCCGCCAATAAGCATTTTGCCAAGCCTTTCGCGCCTTATGAAGGACGGCATTGGCAAGGGTTATACAAGGGATGACCACACACATGTGTCGAATCAGCTTTTTGCAAGCTATGCAAGGGTTAGCGATGCAAGGGGACTTGCTAGCGTTATAGGCGAGGAGGAGCTTAGCGCCACCGACAAGCTCTATTTGGATTTTGGCAATTCTTTTGAGCGTGAATTTTTAGGACAAGGCGATAAAGTTGAGCGCACAATCGAGGAGAGTCTTGACCTCGGTTGGAGACTTTTGTCCATATTGCCCATCGACGAGCTAGAGCGAATTGATAAAAAAATATTAGAGGAACACTACGGCAAACATTAGGCGAGAGCAAATAGTCTTAAGTGTTATTTGCTTAAATATTTGGCGGTTGCCGCACAAGCGGCGAGGCAAATGCCGCATGGGATAAAATTAAATTATGTATAGGAGGAAAGGCGCAATGGCAGAAAAAATCTTCCCCACTAAGGGCAATTTACTGTCGTGTAAAAAAAATCTTGCCTTGGCAAAGCTTGGCTTTGATCTGCTAGATAGAAAACGAAATATATTAATGCGCGAGATGATGCGCCTTATAGACGAGGCCTCCGGCATGCAAAAAGAGATAGGCGACACGTTTATTAGGGCGTACGCCGCACTGCAAAATGCAAACATAACCCTCGGCATTCAGCATCAGTTAGAAAACCTAATGCCGGAGGAGACCGGATTTTCAATGACAGGCCACAGTGTAATGGGCGTGGACTTGCCAAACACACATTTAGAGACAGCGCCGCTTAGGCCATACAATGGTTTTGGTTCAACAAATATGCAAATGGATTACGCTTACAAATGCTTTGATAAAGTAAAGCAGATGTGCGCACAGCTTGCAGGCATCGAAAATAGTGTGTACAGGCTTGCGGTGGCAATTAAAAAGGCACAGCGCCGTGCAAATATGCTGGAAAATATTGTAATCCCCCGCCTTACAGAGAATATTCGCTATATATCATCTACACTAGAAGAGCAAGAGCGCGAGGAATTTACCCGCATGAAAGTTATAAAAAGGCGCAAGGCGCAGTAGTGTAAAATTGCTGTGCGCATTTAATATTTAGGCCGATGTTGCGTGTTTTATTACTGGTGTAGGGCCGTATTTTAAACGCTTTTATGGGGGTGCGACAATGCTTAATTTTTTATTGGGTGTATCGGGTACGGGCAAAACGCACACAGTGCTGGATAGCATTAAGCAGCTTGCAAAAAATGCACAGCACAGCGTGTTAATTGTGCCCGAGCAGTTTTCATCAACGGCAGAGACTCTGGTTTATTCGCACATGGGCGACGAGCTTGTGTCTTTTGTGCACGTTTATAGTTTTACGTCTTTTGCAGAGATGATATTAAAAAAATATGGCGGAACAGCAGTAAAAACGCTTACAGACGCAGGGCGTGTTGTCATGGTGCGCAAGGCGGCGGCAGAGCTGTGCGACCAGCTTAAAACTTATAAAAACAAGGCCGGATCTATATCGTTTTGCACCATGTGCGCAGACGTTATAAAAGAGCTTAAAATTGCAGGCGCAACGCCAACCACACTCGCACAAGTAGGGCATACGTCAGTTGAATCTGCCGAAAAATTACACGACATAGCGTTAATTTGGGCGACGAACGACGCACTTTTAAAAAATACCGCGCTTGATGCCGGAGACAGGCTTTTTATAGCGTGCGAAAAAATTAAAGAAGACTATTTAGCCGACAAGCATGTGTTTATCGACAATTTTGACGGGTTTACAGCCCCTCAATACCGTATGCTTGAGCGGCTTGTTTTGTGTAAAAATATAACTATCGCCTTGTGTTGCGACACTTTTGACGAAAAGCAGGGTGGTTTTGGGCTGTTTAGCGGTGTGCGCAAAACGGCACAGCGCATTAAAACAATAGCGCAAAAAGCCGGCGTTGTCGTAAGCGCGCCCACAGTTTTAAGCCACGATTATAGGCACGAAAATGCGAGCAAGCTTGCGCTTGTAAATGAGCTGCTATATAGTTTTGAGCACGACAGCCTTGATGGCGAAGACGGCGAAAAAGCAAGAACGAACAAAAGCGATAATGGAGACATCCAGTTTGCAATCACCCTGTGCGACGATGTCTACAGCCAGTGCAAAGTAGTAGCCTCAAAAATATTGCAGTTGACACAGAGCGGTGCAGAATTTTCGGATATTGCTATTATTACAAGGGATGCAGAACTTTATAAATTGCCGCTAAAATATGAGTTGGGCCTTGCGGGTGTTGCGTATTTTGCAGACTCCGCCACTACGCCGGAGCACACTGCGCCTGCCTCTTTTTTAAAATGTGCGCTCAATTTAGCGGTAAAAGGCCTCTCGTCTGAAAACGTGCTCAGACTTTTAAAAACAATGCTTTGCGGCTACGATGAAACAGAGATTTCCACACTGGAAAACTACGCCTATACGTGGTTTTTATCGGGAGAGGACTGGAGAGCGGAGTTTTGCAAAAACCCGTCGGGATTTGGCGATGCCACACAGATGAGTGACGAGGAAAAGAACATTTTAAGCATTGCGGAGGGTGTGAGAAGCACGGCAATGCCGCATATATTGCGCTTTTTAAACGCCATAAAATATAAAAGTGTCGCGCCTAACAAAGGCGACGATTTACAAAACATCAACGATGACCCTAAAGATAATGCAGGCGAAACTTATAGCTCTAGGCTGTGCAATGCACAGGATATTGCGAGGGCGCTTTATGGACTAATGCAAGATTTTAAGGTCGATTTGCACACACAAGAGCTTGCAAGCCAGCTTGACAATTCGCTTGTCGGCATCGGTGGCATAGAGCGCCAAGAGGTGCTTCGCTCTTACAACACGGTGATATCGCTTCTCGATGAGATGAACGAGCTGCTACGAGGCGACAACGTGACGCTGCGCCAATACGAGGAGCTGTTTTTGCTGCTCTTGCGCTCGTCCGACGTCGGCCATGTGCCGCTGGCTCAAAACGTTGTAATTGTGACAACGGCAGATAGGATGAGGCTGCAAAATCCTAAATATTGCTTTGTGCTGGGCGTTTCTGAGGGTGAGTTTCCCATGCTTGTGGGGTATAGCGGCCTTTTAACACACGCAGATAGGGAACTTTTAGTAAATAACGGTGTGGACATGCCCGGCAGTTATGAAAACAGGTCAATGTCAGAGCAGATGTTTTTTTATAAGGCACTTACGTCTGCCACAAATGGGCTGTTTTTAAGCGCAATTAAGCCGGAAAACGGCGGTGCACAGTTGAGTACAGAATTAACAGTTTTAATAAACAACTTGCACCCACAAAGCCTTGATATGTCCACAGAGCATATGGCAATGACACCGCCGGCGGCGCTTGATTTACTGTGTGCGCAGTATAGGCAAGACACACCGCAGACGGCCGCTTTAATAAGCGCGCTTGAACAGGAGGGCACTGCAAAAGATGCACTTTTATCGATGCGCAATGCATGCATGCAGGCTTATTTTAATGTGGAAAAAACGAGCGAGCTCGAAAAACTATTGGGCAGTAAACTTATGCTGTCGCCAACGAGGGTAGAGCGATATAACAGGTGTAATTTTAGCTATTTTATGCAGTATGTCCTGCGCATAAACAAGCGCAAAAAGGCACAGCTCTCACCGCTGGAAACGGGCAGTCTTGTGCATTTTATTTTAGAGGAGACCTTAAAAACCGCAAAAGACGATTTTACCACAATGTCCGAGGAGAACCTTCGTGAATTAGCACATAAAATAACAGACGAGTATGTGCAAAATAATATGCCGCAGGCCACTGTGAGGTTTGCATATTTAATAGGCAGGCTAAAAGAAAACGCAACACAACTTTTGTTCTTTTTGCAAAAGGAGCAAATGCAAAGCAATTTTCATCCCGTTGCGTTTGAGCAGCAAATTGGCTTTGAAAAAGACGATGTACCGCCACTTGCCTTGCAAACGCCCGAGGGCAAAACAGTTTATGTTGTGGGCAAAATCGACAGGGTGGACGTAATGAATAGGGAAAATCACAGCTATATAAGAGTTGTTGATTACAAGACGGGCGACAAAAAATTCAATTTGGATGATGTGTACTGTGGGCTTGATATTCAAATGCTTTTTTACCTGTTTTCCGTTTGCAACAGCGGTAAAAATCAGTATAAAAATCCTATAGCATCAGGCGTTTTATATGTGCAAGGAGACCCTGCCGTAAAGTCGGATTCAAGGCAGGAGGCAAAACATGCTAAAGTGTATAAGGTGGATGGACTCGTGCTTGATGATGAGCTTGTTATACGTGGCATGGACAAGGAGGCAAGCGGTGTTTTTGTGCCATTTTCGTTTGGCAAAAACGGCGTTGCAAGAAGAAACGACAAGCTTGCAGGGCTTGAAAAACTAGGCAATATAGAGCGACACATAAGCGATGTTATTACGCAGATGGCCGCCGGGCTATATAGGGGAGAAATAGATGCCATGCCGCTGTGCAGCAAAGGCAATTCTCCCTGTAAATATTGCGAGTACAGGCCGGTTTGTAGGCATGAGGACGGCATAAAAGAAAAAAATGCAAGCGCGCCAAAAAATGCTTTTGCACCTGTGGGAAATGACGAGTAAAAGCTGTTTTTAACACAATATGAGAAAGCTTAGTAATAATAAAAAGGGAGAGCGCAAAATGGCTGATGGAAACATTAATAAGGCAAAGAGCGAAAAGCGCTGGACCGAGGCGCAACAGAATGCGATATATGACGAGGGCGGCACTATACTTGTGTCTGCGGCGGCAGGCAGCGGAAAGACGGCGGTGCTTGTAGAGCGTGCAGTACACTTGATGACACGCAGCGAAGAGCCTATTGACGCCGATAAAATACTTATTGTTACTTTTACACGTGCGGCGGCAGAGGAGTTGCGGGGCAGGATAGGTGCAAGGCTTGCCGAGATGATGCTCGACAGCCATGATGACATGCATTTGCGCCGCCAGCGCCTACTGCTTGGGCGTGCGGATATAAGCACGATTGACGCCTTTTGTATGAAACTTTTACAGCGTTATTTTGCACAGCTTGACATACCGCCTGATTTTGGTGTTGCAGACGAGGCGACCGTGGCCACACTTAGGAGGGCGGCGGCTGAAAAGACAATGGAGGAAATGTACAAAGACGAAGATTTTTGTGAGTTTGCTTCCATGTACGGGCGTGCAAGGACGGACGATGCCGCATTTAGCGCCGTGCTTAGCACGTACGATTACGCAAGGAGCTTGCCTGATTTTGACAGAGCGCTTGACGCTATTTGCAGTGAGTATGAGAGCGAAAAGCCACTTGAAGAAACCTTGTGGGGCAAAACCCTTTTAAACAATGCGCTTGTTGCAATACAAAGCGCTATAAAGCTTAATAAGTCTGCGCAGTGTATAGTTTTAGCAGAGCAAGAGCTTGCAAAATACTCCGACGCACTTGCAAGTGATGGTGCATTTT
>CAYJBO010000089.1:0-8426 GCA_964368295.1 uncultured Bacteroides sp. | reverse complement strand
CACCTTGATTATTGTTATCTGTCATATTAAACTCCGTTCTGCCATAAATGCATTTAATTTTATCAAGAAAACAGCAATTAACTTATGCCATTCTTATTTATATCAGCGCACTTGTTAAAAACAAAGCACACTAAAAGTAAAAATATTATTTAACTTTACTATTATAACAGTATTACTCAACCCAGTCAAAAATTTGATCTGTAGTAAAATGTTTACACATGGGTTGCTGCGCATCTATAGATAGCCTGCGCAATATATCAAGTGCATTTTGCACGGCTGAAAGTTGTACGCTCTTGCGTGGCCTGCCCGTAGCCGATATTTTTTGCACGAAAATATCCTTTTTAGAAACTGCCGCAATATAAACCGTGCCAACAGGCTTTTTATCGGTTCCACCATTCGGCCCTGCTATGCCTGTAATGCTTATGCCGTAATCGGCGTCTGAGAGCACCCTAACGCCCTGTGCCATCTCGACAGCAGTATGTGCAGAAACAGCGCCATAACGAGACAAAGTAAGAGGGTTTACCCTTAAAAGCTGCTCTTTTGCATTGTTGGAATACACTACAACCCCATAGCCAAAAACACTGCTGCTGCCTGACACCGACGTAATTTTTTGCGCCAACATACCGCCCGTGCAACTCTCGGCTATTGCAATAATTTTGTTAGTGTTAATAAGGTTTTCTACAACAACTTGTTCAAGCGAATGTGCATCTCTTGCATAGATGTAATCGCCCAAAATAGAATAGTATTTCTCTACCATTTCGTCGCACATTTTTTGTGCTTCTAGCTGTGTATTTGCCTTTGCAGTTACCCTGACAGTAACCTCGGTCTGTTTAGCATATAGCCCCGATGTAGGATTAGAAGACTGTAATAAATTCTCAACAAGCGGCTCTAAATGGCTCTCGCCTATTCCGCTTATCCTAAGAACTGTCGAGTGCATAACGTTATCGCTCATGCCTGCTAACCACGGCTTAACTTTGTCTATAAACATTGCAGACATCTCTTTTGGCGGCCCGGGCAAAAGTACTGCATACTTTCCGTTTTGCTCAAAAATCACACCCGGTGCGGTACCGTTGTCGTTGTCAATCTTTCGGCCTTTTGTAGGCACCATGGCTTGTTTTTTATTGCTCTGCGGCATTGTCATATTGCGCTGAGCAAAAAAATCGTTCAACTTTTTAAGCTCCTCTTTATCTAGCCTTAATGTGTCATCAAACACTTCGCAAACAGTTTCTTTTGTGAGGTCGTCTTGTGTTGGGCCAAGCCCACCTGTAATAATAAGTAAGTCGCTCCTGCTTTTAGCAAGCTCAACTACTTTTATAAGCCTATTTCTATTATCGCCAACTACGCTTTGAAAATGCACATCAATGCCAAGTAGTGCAAGCTGCCTACTTAAAAATTGAGCGTTAGAATTTACTATATCACCGAGTAAGAGCTCTGTGCCAACCGCAATAATTTCTGCAACCATATAAAGCTTATACCTCCCAAAACTTTTGCTATAACAAAGCGCAACTTTATACTAATGGGGCGCTCTACTAAAAGCAATCAAAAACAAAATGTCGTTAATAAATAGCACTTTTAATAACTGTACGCAATAAAAAAAGCATATGCCAATTTTTTGCAATAAAAATATATTTGCTAAAAGCGCCTTTAAATATATACCATCTCAAAAACAGTTTCATCTGCCACCGTTTTTTCCATGTCAAATAAAAGCGGCATCTTTTCCTCTGCAAAGTCAATTTCTTGCTGTGTGGGCTTTATTTTTGGGTGTGGAGGCGAAAATATTGTACAGCAATCTTCAAATGGCTGAATACTGGTCTCAAAAGTATTAATTTTGCGTGCAATATCAGTAATTTCGGTCTTATCCATACCGATTAGCGGACGCAAAACCGGCAGAGATTGCGCAGAGTTTGTACATGCAAGCGCCATCAAAGTTTGGCTTGCTACTTGCGCTAAACTCTCGCCTGTAATAATTGCGCCGGCATTTTCTCTTTGGCAAATCATCTGTGTAATTCGCATCATACTGCGGCGCATTAGTACGGTAAAAAGCTCCGCCGGTGCATTGTCTCGTATATACTCTTGAGGTTTTGTATATGTTACAACGTAAATTGGCAAACTGCCTGAGTAATGCGCAAGATGTGAGGCAAGGTCTAACACTTTTCTTTTAGCACGTTCACTTGTATATGGCGGGCTGGCAAAGTGCACCCCGAATAACGACAGTCCTCTTTTTGCCATCATATATCCTGCAACAGGGCTGTCTATGCCGCCTGACAACATAAGTGCCGCCTTGCCGGAAGTAGAAACCGGCATACCGCCTGCACCGGGCACTTTGCCGCCGTGTACGTATGCCGCAAAATCTCTAATCTCCACCGTTACATTCACTTGCGGATTTTTAACATCTACCTTTAAGTGGTTAAACTCTTTTAACAGTACAGCGCCCAATTCCCTTGCAATTTCCATGCTGTCCATTGCAAAAGTTTTGTCGCTTCTCTTTGCGCTAACTTTAAAAGTCTTTGCATCTTTAAGCTTTGATGCAAGATATATTTTTGCGCTGTTTGATATATCGGTAAAATCTTTTTTGCATATAACAGCCCTGCTTAAATTTGCTATTCCAAAAATTTTGCTCATGCGCAAAAAAGCTTCGTCCATATCTATATCATCGCTCAGCGGCTGTGCGTACATGGTGGACTGCGCCTTAAAAACCTTAAACTCTCCCAAAGCCTTTAGTCGTCTGCGCATTATTTTTAAGAGCGCGCTCTCAAACGATGACTTGTTAAGGCCTTTTAGGGCCATTTCGCCTTGATAGGCAAGTATTATTTCCTGCATAATTATTCCTTTAATATATATTTAACTGTAAAGCTAAAAAACTCATTTGCTCTTTATCGGGCAAGTGTTTTTTGTCCTATTTTAATTGCATCAATAAGTGCCACAACGTCTTGCTGTGTGTTTTGTCTGCCAAAAGACACCCTCAAAGAAGAATCTATCCGCTTAGCATCAAGGCCCATAGCGGTTAAGGTGTGGCTTTTAGCGCCTTTGCTACAGGCAGAGCCGGAGGACACATATATGCTTTTCTCTTCAAGAAAATGTAACAATACCTCGCTTTTAACGCCCAAAACCGAAAAATTAACAATAGATGGATGTGCATTTTGTGGGCTGTTAATTTCTATGTTGCCGATGTTTATAATGCCATCTACAAGCAGCTGTTTTAACACGACAGGGTTGAGCGTGTTTTTTGAGGCAATTTGTGCCGCAAGCCCTAAAGCTGCAATGTACGCTGTGTTTTCGGTTCCCGGGCGCAAACCACGCTCTTGCGAGCCGCCATGCATAACATTTTTAATATTAAAGCCGCCTTTTAAATATAAAGCGCCCACGCCTTTTGGCGCGTTTATTTTATGTCCCGAAACAGCATAGCTGTCGATGTTACTATTTGACAGCTTTATCTCTATTTTGCCAAAGGCCTGTACACCATCAACGTGTACGGCAGTGCGAGAATTCGCCTTTTTAACCCCTCTTGCCAGCTCTTCAACATCAATTATGGCGCCTGTCTCATTGTTAATATGCATTGCCGCAACAAGTGCTGTTTTTGGGGTAACTGCATTTATAATTTCTAAAACATCTACATTTCCTTCGATGCTTGGTTTAATTTCTGTAACACTGTATCCGCTGCTTTTTAAATACTCGCAAACGTTGCGCACACTGGGGTGCTCGTACGCGCTAACTACAATATGATTTGCCCAATTTTTACGCGCATTACATGCGCCGATTATTGCCAAATTATTGCCCTCTGTGCCGCAAGAGGTAAATACAATTTCTTTTTCGGCACAGCTTAGCGCCTTTGCAAGCTCCCTTCTGCTTTGTGTAATTACAGCCTCGCTGTCTGCCCCTAAAGCGTAAAGAGACGAGGGATTTGCAAAGTGCTCTCTCAATGTTTTATCGGCAATATCGGCAACGCTATCAATCACAGGCGTTGTAGCCGCATTGTCAAGATAATGCACGCACATCCCCCTTTTAAATAAATCTTTAATGATTATACTATAATTTAATTTGTTTTGCAAGATTTGGCGCTAATATAAAACAATTTTATATTAGCGGTAAACCGACTCTTTTTCCTTCGCCTGCGTGTATAACAATTTATAATTATCGTACCTGGATTGCGCTATGTCGCCGCTATTAACGGCATCCTTTACAGCACAGCCTATCTCGTTAATATGTGCACAATCTGCAAACTTACACTTGCCTATATATCTTGCCACATCCTCAAACGCATACTGCATTTCTTCTTTAGATATATTGGCTGTCTTGTCCATTTCAAGGCTTGCAAAGCCCGGTGTATCCGCAATATATCCGTTGCAAAAGTCGTAAAGCTCTACCTGCCTTGTCGTGTGGCGCCCACGCCCAAGCTTTTGGCTTATTTGTGCGGTCTCAAGGTCAATGCCTGCCAGCGCAGAGAGAAGTGTAGACTTGCCCACGCCCGAGTTGCCGCAAAATACACTAATGCTATCTTTTGATAGTTCTCTAATGCGCTCAAAGCCATTTTTAGTGTCTATGTTAGTTAAAATTACTTCTACACCGCTATTTTTATATGTGTCCAACAAAAATTTTTCAGACGCTAAATCGCATTTAGTTACTATAATAATGGGCTTTGCATCTTTGCATATTGCGGTTGCAACAAGCTTATCTATCACAAGAGTGCTAGGCGACGGCTCTACTGTGCTTGCGACAATAAAAAAATTGTCTATGTTAGACATCGGCGGGCGCACAAAATTGTTTTTGCGCTCTTTAATCTCGCTTATAACAGCCGCCGTTGCATCTCTTTCTATCTCTACAAAATCGCCCGCAACCGGTGTTATATTCTTTTTGCGAAAAATCCCCTTTGCCTTACATTCGACAATTTCATCGTTTGTTTTGACGTAATAAAATCCGCCAATACCTTTTAATATTATTTTATCTTTTAAGCTCACACATCCGCCCCCTGCAAACACTTAATTAGTTTTTACAGCGGTTTGTCAACGTTGCACTTATTTACACACTGCCTATTAAGTATAAGCCAAAATTGCTTTAAAATCAACACATACAAATAAAAATAACTGCCTTTGTCCACTAAACCTCTGCAATTTAAGCCCGCTACAAAACACTTAGCAAAACAGTATTATAAAGCTCGCTAAAATTATGGTATTGATTAAAGCTGATATCTTAATAAAATCTTCAATATTTATTACTGAAATAATTTTAACTGTGCCTTATACTATTTAATTAACATCTTAATTAATATCCCAGATAAAACTATTAGTGCTAAACGGATAAACCACCATGTCACAGCTGTCTAAATTAGTATTATGCATATGAACTGCACTAACACAGCTGCTCTCATATGTCTTAAAATAGTAAATGCCCTTATCGGCATTAATACAGCACGAATATACTGTTATATCGTGTTTTTCAGCGTCTAGTACACTTCCTCGCACCATTGCAACGGCACCTAGCATATGAAACATTTGTGCGACACTGGCAGCGTTTGTTTTTTGCGCAACTGCATTTGCCTTTAAAAAGTACGCCTTTACAAATCTTGATTGCGACGAGAAGTCACCCGGCAAGCCAATGGCGCCCAAGCCCACACAATAATTATTCAGCTCTATCTCTTTTGTCAATTTATTCTCTGGGCTTTTGTTAGTTAAATGCATATAATTATTTAAGTTATGCATTTGCATATCAAAAGAAGGATTATTTGTCATCACACCTGTTTTATTCTCATATATATGCATGCCTGCCTTTGTGCACTCTACCACCAGTGAAGAAACTTTGTCAGATATTATAAAGTGTAAACCAGGCACCGGCAAACTAGGCATAAACGGAGTATCAGTAATATTAATCTGCTTTAAAATCTCGCCTGCTTCTATTATATCTTTTGCATTGCAGAGCACATAGGGTATAAACTCATTCGCTGTTATGTTATTTTTAGTTTTATCACTCTTATTAAATTGCGCCATTTCAGGAAAATTCAGCCCTGCCATGTATAAGCCTTTTTCATTTACCGCCTCGGCAAAAAGAGGATAATTGTTTACAACCATCGCCGTACCCATTATTGCATAATGGGTATTTTGCTCCGGCATTTCTTTAAATGTAAAAGTGTAATTTCTTGGCACTATTACAATTTCCCTATCAAAATCAAAGCTTATATCCATATTTCTGCCTATATACAAATCGCCGTTATTCCACGCTATTGATGTACACATAATTTAGTCCCCTTTTGTTATAGTATACAACATTTTAAAGATATAATTAATTATACTTATTATATTGCAACTAAATATAGTGCTTTTGGTATAATAATTAAGTAGTATATTATATAAAATTAACAAAAACCGAACATAACAATTGCACTTTAAGGCGAAGCCTTTGTATTTATTGGCATATTTGGCGGTTGCCGCACTGGCGGTGAGCCAAATGCCGCATTATATAAATTAATTTAGCACAATAACACATTTATTTTAATAGCCGAGGTGTAAAGTGAAAAAAATATATTTTATTGTATTACTAATTGCAGTGATTATTGCTATTATTTTAGCCGGGGTTTTTATTTTTAATAAAATGCACGCATCTAATCTTTTAAAAAATCAAATAGACAGTATTGATAATTTTGACGGAGATATTCGCGCATTTTCTTTTAACAATTCATATGCCAACGACATGGCAGACGGCCGCGGTGATAGTCAATATTATTACCTAAAAAAAAGCACGCTTACACTGGAGCTTTGGGGCTATGGACGTGAGGATGTAATAGATAAGGAAATTGACATAACCCCTGAGGAGTTTAGTATGTTAAAGCAAGATGTTTTAGCATGGATAGACAAATACGATGTTTTAGCCATGGCAAAAACCGAACTACAAAAGGCCGCCGAGAGCGAAGAGCACGCCACGGACATACATTCATCATTCTCGGTTAAAATATATTGCGCTAACTTTGACACTATTATTATGACTGCGCATTCAGGTAATATAGACGATATGGTGCGCGACCTGGACGAAATTTTTGCAGACTATTTTTAATGGTAATTGTTGCATTGATATTAGCTAAAAGCTTACTATTAAACTACAATATATAAAACAAAAAGAGCATTGCGGTACAAAGGCATTGCTCTTTTTATTTATAAATTTAATTAATCATTTGGCTTATTTGCTTTATTATATTAGCTATACCCTTTTAGCTTATAAAAACTACTAATTAATAATATTACACAAAAATTGTATTAAAAGTGCAACTATTTATATTGTTTTTGCATTGTTTTTGTAGCATAAAAGTTTTAATATTTTATTAGCAAATAAAAAAGATTTTTAGGAGGAACTTATGAATTTGAAAAAACTATTGGCGATTTCACTATCATTACTAATGCTGTTTGCCTTTGCCACTGCTTGTAGCTCACCTACAACAGAAGAAGGCACAACAACTTCTGCTGCACAGGCACAAACCGAAGACACAGCAGACACCGACGAGGGTGCAAGCTCTGACGTTACCCTTACAATTATGGCGGCACAAGACCAAATTAAAGACGTCGAGCAAAACATTATAGCACCTATGTTTGAAGAGGAAACAGGCATTAAAATCGACTTCCAAATCACTCCGTCAGATCAATTTGATCAACTGCTTGCAACAAGGCTTGACACAGGCACAGCAACAGACATCTTTTTAGCACAATCCGGTGCACTTACAATGGCAGGCAGATACAACCCTGCTGAAAACTGTGTTGATTTGTCCGACATGGAATGGGTTCAAAACTACAAGGACACAACTAAAGCATCAAGCTCGATAGACGGCAAAGTATACGCTCAAACAATTTGGAATGTAGAGGGCGGCTCTCACGTTGTTATCTACAACAAAAAAATATATGCAGATTTAGACCTTAGTGTTCCCACAACATTTGATGAGTTTACAGCAAATGCAGATGCTATTAAAGCAGCAGGCATTATACCTGTATACGAGGCAGTTGTAGATTCTTGGAAACCTACTGTTTCTTATATCGAGTCTTTTATTAAAATTGAGCAAGACAACCCCGGCACTTTTGAGGCGCTTAACAACAATGAGATAAAAATGGTGGATGTACCCGGCGCAATTGAGCTCACAGAGCAATTTAAATCTGTTGGCCAAATGTACTCAGGCGATACATATATGTCTAACGAATATGTAAATGCCGCAATGTCAATGGCAACTGGCGAGTACGCAATGGTAATGTCACCGTCTTCACTAATTGGAGAAATTGCAGCTAACTATCCAGACGAAATGTATGGCAATGCTGATGATTACGGTATTTTTGTTTACCCTTACATGGATAACCAGTTATACAACGTAAACCCCCAAGGCCCTTCAAGGTTTATCTTCTCCGGCAGCCAATATATCGAAGAAGCTAAAATGTACCTGGAATTCCTTGGCCGCGAGG
>CAYJBO010000088.1:0-8494 GCA_964368295.1 uncultured Bacteroides sp. | reverse complement strand
GTGGCGCCCTGGGTCCGGGGACATCGCCAGACCCCGGCGGTTTTGCTTCTTTTGCTGTACAAAAGAAGGGGCAAGAGAGAAGAAAAACAAACCGCACCTATTTGTGATACACAAAAGCTAATATAAATTGACATTTGCGTAGCACCGCCATAAAATCCTTAACACTTAACTTTTAAGCGCAAGCATAACATGTCCCTGTGGCATTTTGCAAAGCGGGCACTGCTGCCATGCTTCTTGCAAAGTTGCCTCGTGTCCGCACTCGGCACACTTCCACTTTATTGCCTTTGTGCGCTTGTACATTGTGCCGTCTTTAAGCTGCGCCAGTATGTCCTTAAACATAAGCTTATGGCAGTGCTCTACCTTGGATATAAGCGTAAAAAGCTCCGCTATATCGTCAAAACCTTCGTCTTTTGCCGTTTTTGCAAAGTCGCCGTAAAGGCCTACTTCCTCGGTTTCGTTCTCTATGGCAAACTCAAAATTTTGCTCAAAATTCCACTTTTCTTTAAACGGGTAGCTCGCGTTAATCTCTACGTTTGCAAGCGTTTTTTTGTCGGCAGATTGCATTGCCGTGTAGTACATCCTAGCGTGGTTAAACTCGTTTGTCTCAACGGTTTTTATAACGTCTGCAAGTGCGCAAAGGCCCTTTTGCCTTGCGGCGTACTCTAAAAATTGGTACCTAACCCTCGCCTGGCACTCCCCTGCCCATGCCCTAGCTAAATTTTCAAACGTCTTGCTGTTTTTTAAGCCTTTCATGTTATCACTCCAAAAAATTTAATTATTAGGGCAAAGCGCCCTTTGCTAAAAAGTATTGCCTTTGTATAATAAATTATGCAGTTTTGTAGCAATAAATTTGCATAGCTAATAAATAAACTGCCGGCAAACGCATATTAAAACATGCCTAAACAATAAAATTATTAAGGGCTAAAAAAATACGTGCCTTTTTTCCTGCGCTAAAATTACTAATAATATCAATGCGTCAGCGCATCACCATGTCGTGTGCAAACAAACGTGTGCGGTGGGCGCAGTCAGTTGTTTTTGCTGCAAAAACAGCGGCGGTTGCTTGCCCTGTTTAATTTGCCAAATATGTACTATTGATTTATGACATAACGCACAACAAAAAGCTAAAAAAGCAATTTGATAACAAAAATGGCAAAAAAAGAAAAATATTCTAAAAATCGACATAATTTTTTATATAATTTACAAAAAAACGCTTGTAAATTAGTCAAATTATATGTATACTTAAAAGGTATGTTGTACGTGAAACACAAATTATACATTTAAGCACTTGTTTTTATGTGCAAAACGTGCAAAACATTGCAACCAAAGCAAATAGACAATATTTGGTGTAAAAAAACAGGGGGGGATAGCGTGAGAGTGACAATGTCGAAGAGCGATAATAACAACCTTGATATGCCTGTTTATCTCTATAAAAAGGGAGAAAACTTTGAGAGTTATAAATTTTTAGGCGCGCATTTAACAAGTGTTAATAACGTGGACGGCGTTATGTTTTGCGTATGGGCACCCGCCGCAAAATCCGTTTCTGTTGTGGGGCATTTTAACAGCTGGGTAATGTCCGACGCACCAATGAAAAACATAAACGACAGCGGAATTTGGCAGCGCTTTATACCCGGCCTTGAGCAGTACGACGCTTATAAATACTGCATTGTGACAGAAAACGACGAACTTGTGTATAAATCGGATCCATTTGCATTTCATACAGAGACTCGCCCGTCAAACGCCAGCAAGGTGTACGGCCTGGGCGGCTTTAATTGGACAGACGACGAGTGGCAAAAAAACAAGGACGGCAAAAACCCCATTGAGGGAGCAATAAATATATATGAAGTGCACGCCGGTAGCTGGCGAGTGCACGACGATGGCAATTTATATAACTACCGCACACTAGCGCAAGACCTAATTGCGTATCTTGTGGAAATGGGATACACCCACGTAGAGCTAATGCCCGTCACAGAGTATCCGTTTGACGGCAGTTGGGGGTATCAGGTGACGGGCTATTTTTCGCCCTCGAGCAGGTACGGCACGCCCGAGGACTTTATGTACTTTGTAAACGAGTGCCATAAGGCGGGCATCGGCGTAATTATGGACTGGGTGCCGGCGCACTTTCCAAAGGACGAGTTTGGCCTTTATAAATTTGACGGACAAGACTGCTACGAAGACGCAGACCCCTACAGGAGCGAGCACAAAGAGTGGGGCACGATGATATTTGACTACTCAAAACCCGAGGTGCAAAGCTTTTTAATATCCTCGGCGCTATTTTGGCTAGAGGTTTACCACATAGACGGCCTGCGTGTAGACGCGGTTGCAAGCATGTTGTACCTAGACTACAACCGCAAGCACGGCGAGTGGGCGCAAAATAAATACGGCGACAACAAAAACCTAGAGGCAATAGCCTTTTTGCAAAAGCTTAACGAAGAGGTGTTTAAACGCCACAGCGGCGTGCTTATGATAGCCGAGGAGAGCACTGCATTTCCGCTTGTAACCTACCCCACAAGCGAGGGCGGGCTTGGCTTTAACTTAAAGTGGAACATGGGCTGGATGAACGACATGCTGTCCTACATGAGCACAGACTCGCTATTTAGAGCAGGCAACCACAACAAGGTTACGTTTAGCTTTTTTTACGCTTTTAGCGAAAACTTTTTACTGCCTATAAGCCACGACGAGGTTGTGCACGGCAAGTGTAGTTTAATAAACAAGATGCCTGGCGAGGCAGGGCTAAAATTTGCAGATTTACGTACTTTTTATGGATATATGATGGCGCACCCCGGCAAAAAGTTACTGTTTATGGGGCAGGAGTTTGCCCAGCTTAAAGAGTGGAGCGAGGCAAGACAGTTAGACTGGCAGCTACTTGAAGATGAAAAACACGCACAGATGAAAGAGTACGTAAAAGACCTAAACAACTTTTACAAAAACACGCCTGCAATGTGGCAGCAAGATTTCTCTTGGGAGGGTTTTGAGTGGATAGTGGCAGACGACAACACACAGAGCATACTGGCCTTTGTGCGCTGCGACAAAAAAGGCGACAAGATAGTGGCCGTTTGCAACTTTACACCCACGCGCCACCCGGATTACCGCATTGGCGTGCCAAAAAGCGGCGTGTATAAAGAGCTTTTAAACTCCGACAGCAAAAAATACGGCGGCGGCGGAATAAGTAACGATCAAGTGCGCTCTAAGAAAAAGGCCATGCACGGGTTCGAGCACTCAATTACGCTGGATTTAGCGCCACTTTCCACGGTTTACTTAAAGGTACCTACAACGCGCAAAAAAAAGGTACAAAAGTAAAAAGCACGGCAAAAACATATGTTTAGCAAGGTTAAGGCAATTATTTTAAGCCGTAAAAAGCGGCAGAACGGAGAGATATTATGATTAAACAAGAGTGCGTTGCAATGCTACTTGCAGGCGGACAGGGCTCGCGCCTTTACACGCTTACAAAAAAACTTGCAAAACCGGCGGTGCCGTTTGGAGGAAAGTACCGTATAATAGATTTTCCACTGTCTAACTGTGTAAACTCCGGCATTGACACAGTGGGAATTTTAACGCAATATCAACCCCTTTTACTAAACGAGTACATAGGTAACGGCCAACCGTGGGACCTTGACAGGCTTGACGGCGGCGTGCATATACTATCGCCATACCAAAAGGCAACAGGCAGCGACTGGTACAAAGGCACGGCAAATGCCATATATCAAAACATCAATTTTATTGAGCGCTATAACCCCGAGTACGTTGTAATACTATCGGGCGACCATATCTACAAAATGGATTACAGCAAAATGCTGGACTTCCACAAAGAAAAACAGGCAGACTGCACAATTGCAGTGCTAGACGTATCGCTTGAGGAGGCGTCACGCTTTGGCATTATGACGGCAGATGCCGAGGGCATTGTAACTAAGTTTGAGGAGAAACCTAAGAATCCGCAGTCTACGCTTGCGTCTATGGGCGTATACATTTTTACGTGGGAAAAACTGCGCAAGTTTTTAACAGAGGACGAGGACGACAAAACATCGTCTAACGATTTTGGCAAAGACATTATACCAAAAATGTTGGCGGCAAAAGAGAAACTTTGCGCCTACGCATTTGACGGATACTGGAAAGACGTTGGCACAATAGGCAGCCTTTGGGAGGCGCACATGGACCTATTAAACCCAAAAGTGCCGCTGGACGTTTGGGACCCAAGCTTTAAAATATTCTCTCGCACATCGGGCAACCCGCCGCACTTTATAGGCGACAAGGCAAACGTTGACAACAGCATGATAACAGAGGGCTGCTGCGTAAACGGCAAAGTTTACAACAGCATACTTTTTGCAGGCACAACGGTAGACGAGGATGCCGTTGTAGAGCGCAGCATAATAATGCCGGGCGCCGTTGTAGAAAAAGGCGCGGTTGTAGAGTACTCAATAATTGCAGAAAACGCAGTTATAAAGGCAAACGCTAAAGTTGGCGCAAAGCCCGAGGAAGTTGAGGATATTTCAAAATGGGGCATAGCCGTAATTGGCGACACAGTTGAAATAGGCGAAAATGCTGAGATACCACCGCTTGCAATGGTGGAAGAGAATGTAGGAAAGGGCGAGAAGCTATGATTAAAGCTAATGCAAATGCACTTGGAATTATATTCCCCAACACTTACGATGTATCTGTGCCGGAGCTAGTGCGCCGCCGCACAATGGCAAGCGTACCGTTTGGCGGCAGATATAGGATGATTGACTTTTGCCTGTCGGGCATGGTAAACGCAGGCATTGAAAACGTGGCAGTTCTTGTAAAAAGCAACTATTTGTCGCTGATGGACCACCTTGGCAACGGCCGCGAGTGGGACCTTGCGCGCAAAAGGGGCGGCCTTACAATTGTACCGCCGTTTTCGCGCTTTAGCAGCAAGGCGTACCAAGGGCGCATAGAGGCGCTTGCAGATATACTTGGCATACTTGAAAATCAAAAAGAAAAATACGCAATTATAAGCGACTGTAACATTGCGGCTAACATAAATTTTACAGACCTTATAAACCAGCACACACAAAGCGGCGCAGACGTTACTTTTGTTTACGAGAAATCTGAAATTCCCGCACCGTTGCAAGAGGACAACCAAACCTTTAAAATAAATAGCGACGGCCGCATTGAAGAGATTTACTTTAACGATTTTTGCGACGGCGTTTGCAACTTGTCTATGAACGTTGTTGTGCTGGACAGGGCCGAGCTTATAGCCATGGTTCGCAGTGCGCTTGTTCGCAACCAAACATCGTTAGAGCGTGATATTATATCTAAAAGGTTGGACGAGCTAAACGTTAGAGCGTACGAGTACACAGGCTACAGGGCAAGAATATACAACATGCAAAGCTATTTTGAGGAGAACATGCGCCTAATAAACCCACAAAATATACGCAGCCTGTTTATGCCGGAGCGCCCTGTTTACACAAAAGTGCGCGACGAGGCGCCTGTGCGTGTAGCAATAGACAGCAAGGTTAAAAACTGCCTAATTGCAGACGGCTGTTTAATAGAGGGCACTGTGGAAAACAGCCTTTTATTTAGGGGCGTTAAGGTAAGCAAAGGCGCCGTTGTTAAAAACTGTGTGCTAATGCAAGGCACTACCGTTGAAGAAAACGCAAACCTATCCTACGTTGTAACAGACAAAAATGTAACGATAACACAGGATAAAATACTTACCGGAGATGAGAGATTCCCCGTTTTTGTAGACAAGGGTGTAACAGTATAAAACAAAACATTGCATAAAAAAGCAAACGCACTGTTTTAATTAACTAAAAAATTTGTTTGCGGTGCATGTAAAAATTGCACTGCAAACAAATTTTAATATATTGATAAAAGGGATGGTATAAGCTTATGAACGTATTATTTTGTGCAAGCGAGGCTACTCCGTTTTTTGCATCGGGCGGCCTGGCAGACGTTGCAGGCAGCTTGCCTAACGCTATAAAAAACAGGCGTGTTTCGTGCCGTGTTGTACTGCCTTTGTATGGCGACATGAAAGACGAGTTTAAATCCAAGCTAAAATATCTAGTAAACTTTACGGTGCCTGTGGGCTGGCGCAACCAGTACTGCGGCGTGTTTACGCTAACACACGGCGGCGTAAAATACTACTTTTTAGACAACGAGTACTATTTTAAGCGCAAAGGTCTATACGGCTTTTACGACGATGCAGAGCGCTATGCGTTTTTCTCGCGCGCAATATTAGAGATGCTTTTCCACATAGATTTTGTGCCCGAGGTTATACACACAAACGACTGGCAAACGGCGCTTGTGCCAGTGTATTTAAACCTGTTTTACCGCCACTTGCAAGAGTTTAAAAGCATGAAAAGCGTGTTTACAATCCACAACATACAGTACCAAGGCAAGTACGGCCTAGAGGTGCTAGAGGAGATAATTTCCGTTGGCAAAAACGAGTCTCACGTGCTAGAATTTGACAAGTGCGCAAACTTTATGAAGGGCGCCATCGAGTGCTCGGACAAGGTTACAACCGTTTCGCCAACATACGCAAAAGAGATACTGGACCCGTGGTTTTCGCATGGGCTTGACGGCCTTTTAGCAGAAAAGCAGTACAAGCTGTGCGGCATACTAAACGGCATAGACATAAAGGGCTACAACCCCGAGACAGACACGGCAATAGCACAAAACTTTAGCGCTAAAGCATATAAAAAAGGCAAAAAAGCCTGCAAAAAAGAACTTATAGAGCGCTATAATTTAAACGACGATGGCTCGCCGATTGTGGCCATGGTAACGCGCCTTGTAGCGCACAAGGGCATAGACCTAGTAAAGCACGTGGCGCAAGACATAGTGGACAGCGGCATGCAGCTAATAATACTTGGCTCGGGCGATAAGCTATACGAGGAGTTCTTTTTAAACCTTGCGGCGCAAAACCCCGGCAAAGTAGGCACAGAAATAGCATTTATACCGGCAGTAGCGCGCAAATTTTACGCCGGCGCAGACATGTTCTTAATGCCGTCTAAGTCAGAGCCATGCGGCCTTTCGCAAATGGTTGCGCTAAGGTACGGCACAGTGCCAATTGTAAGGGAGACGGGCGGCCTGCACGACTCTGTAACAGACTCCGGCGACGGCGTAGGCAACGGCTTTACATTTGCAAGCTACAATGCGCACGACATGCTTATGGCGTGCCTGCGTGCAAAAGAGGGCTACTACAACGCCAAAGGCTGGGAAAAACTAGTAATGCGCGCAATGAAGTGCGACTTCAGCTGGAGCGCAAGCGCAAGGGTTTATATAGACATGTATAAAGAGGTTTTGCAACTCTGGTAGTTTTTCTTGCTGCCGGAGTTTTGATGGACTTTAAGCTGTGAGTAAGGCACTTTTTTGCCGCCGGAGCTCGGATGGGTTTAAAGCCGTGAGTAAAGCACCTTTTTCGGTATCAACTGCAAAACGCAAAAAAGCTAAATATATATAAAGTGCATGTTGTAAACAAGGCACCGCAAAAGTAAAAACATGCATGGAGCAAAAAGGAGAAAAAATGGAAAATATACAAGTATATTACTACACACGCACAGGCCGTAGCGAAAAAGTAGCAAATAGTATTGCGCAAAAATACAGCACAACAGCGCATAAAATAACAGACGCCAAAGACTATAGCGGAGCACTTGGCTTTATAAAAGGCGGTGCAAATGCAGCAAAAAAAAACACGGCCAATATTAGCTTTGAACCGCTAAAAAAAGACGTGTGCACTGTAATTGTGTTTCCAATTTGGGCCGGCACATTCCCCCCTGCCATCAATACTTTTTTGCAAAACGTAAAGCGAGAAAACGTAATAATGATCCCAACATCTTTAACTACAAAGTTTAAGGATACAGAGGGTTTTAAACAGGTTGTAAACCTCATTGGCAAAGATATTTACGACATCGAGATTAACCTAAAAGTATAATAAAAGCATAAATATACCCTGCGTATAAATGCAATAACAGGTGAAATATTATACTTTATGGGCTTGTATTGCCATAAAATAGCTTGGCCGTATGTGCGGCAACAGCCGAAAGGTACCGATAAAAAGGAGTGCTTAAAA
Source organism: uncultured Bacteroides sp. (assembly GCA_964368295.1). Classification (GTDB taxonomy): domain Bacteria; phylum Bacillota; class Clostridia; order Oscillospirales; family Ruminococcaceae; genus Ruthenibacterium. The sequence continues at coordinate 471 of CAYJBO010000088.1, read as the reverse complement.
TGAAAGTTTACAAGGTAGAAACTTGCAAGGTTAAAGAAGCTGAACCATTAATGAACAACCTTGCCATGCAGGGCTGGAAAGTAATATCGATTATGCCAAACCACTCTGTCGGCTTTGGTATGGTAGTTGTTTTTGAAAAAGATGCATAGAGATATTTAGCAGTTACATGGCGTTATAAACCTTGCAGAGCAGGGCTTATTTATCTAAAATGTAAGGCCTGTTTGCAAAATGGGCGCAATATATAAAAGAGACGCCGCAAAATATATATGCACATAAAAAATCTGACACTTAATTTATAAGGTGTCAGATTTTTTGTTGTTATAAAGGCTGTGCTCGTCTTGTATGGTGGCAATTCTCTTTGCGCTTTTGCGGATTTGCGCCGATATATTGTGCATGGTGTATTATATAAATAATCCGTAGTACCTACTGACCAAAGCTAGCTTTAATTAGTGCAATAATGCAATACGGAAA
>CAYJBO010000087.1:0-8678 GCA_964368295.1 uncultured Bacteroides sp. | reverse complement strand
ATTTTAATAATTATAAAAAAAAGAAAAGCTGATAGACAAAATTAAAAATTGCAATGCACCATGGCAATAATGAAAATAGATATGCGTTTATCAAGGTGAAAATACTCAGGCTTCCAAATTCTAACTAACACATAGTCGAGAAGCAGGGCACCAAATTCGCCCTTTAGCATCTGCTAGAGGGTGTTTTTTATACCCGAATTTAATGTTATCTATTTTGTAAAGCTCAGACAAGTTAAAACCGAGAACCTTAGGGTTCTCGGTTTTTTTGTGCGGCCACAAACGGGCGGCGGTTATGGCTTGCATTTTTGCAAGTAGCTCTTGGCTGTGGCAATATAGTCCTCGTTACGCAAATCCTATTTGTTTTTGGCTCAGTGTCTTTTTTTGCGCGCTTAATTGCTTTATATAGAGGTTGCAATTTGTAACGCCGTTAAAATGGTTTTTTGCTGCCTAAAATAAGGCTTTTTGCTGCCTAAAATAAGGCTTTTTGCTTTAGGTTTAGCAACTTATTTTTTGTTTTTACTTGACAATTATATAGTTTAATAGTAAACTATAAATAAATTTAGTTAAATAAATTTAGTTAAATTTATATTGATAATAAAATAAAGCGAGGAAAAATTATGTTTGAGCAAGTAAAAGATACTATTATAAGCACTTTAGGCTGTGAGGCAGACGACGTAACGATGGAAGCAAAAATTGCTGACGATTTAGGCGCAGACAGTCTTGATGCTGTAGAACTTAATATGGCACTTGAAGAAAAATTAGGCGTTACAATTCCGGATGAGGAGTTAGCTACATTTGTAACCGTTGCTGACATTGTAAATTATTTAAGCGCTAAAGTTTAAAGTTAAACAAAACACAAAAGTCTTTCTTTAACCAGGAAGGCTTTTTACTGTTAATAGCGATATTTTTTATTAAAGGGGAAATATGTCAATGACAAATAAGGAATTGATTGAATTGCTTGATTATTTTCAGGCAAGCAATATAAATGAGTTAAAATATAAAAATGACAACGTGAGTATAAAAGTATCAAAGGCGGCAATTGTTGCGCCCGTTGCTGTGCAAAGTAATGCTACTGTACAAACTGCCGCTATCCCTGTTGAAAAAACAACACAAACGGCGCCTAAAAAAGAGGGTAACGAGGTTTGTGCGCCACTCGTAGGCACTTTTTATGCAAGCAGTGCGCCGGATGCACCGGCTTTTATTAAAAAGGGGCAGGCGGTTAAAAAAGGCGATGTTATGTGTATAATTGAAGCGATGAAGATGCTAAACGAAGTTAAGGCGCCTTACGATTGTGAGGTAATTGATATCCTTGTAGAAAATGAAGTGGCCGTTGGGTTTGAGCAACCTTTATTTTTAGTACTGGAGAAATAAACATGTTTAAACGTATTTTAGTAGCAACACGTGGAGAAATTGCATTGCGAATAGTGCGTGCGTGCCGTGAAATGGGCATTGAAACAGTGGTTGCGCATTCAACAGTCGATGCTGAAAGCTTGGCAGTACAAATGGCAACTCAATCAATATGCATTGGCCCTGCACGTGCAACAGATAGCTATTTAAACAAGCAGGCAGTTTTATCGGCCGCAATACATACAAAGTGTGATGCATTACACCCCGGCTATGGGTTTTTGTCCGAGAACGATGAGTTCTCAGACATGTGCGCTGCAAACAACATTTGTTTTATTGGCCCTAGCGGTGATGTTATACGTAGCATGGGCAACAAATCTACCGCGCGCTCAATTATGAAAAAAGGCTGTGTGCCGGTTGTGCCGGGCTCTGACGGCATTGTTGCAGATGTTGATGCGGCTGCAGTAGTGGCCGACAATATTGGCTACCCTGTTTTGATAAAAGCAAGCGCTGGAGGCGGCGGCAGAGGTATGCGCATTGCAAACAGTAAAGACGATCTTGCACGTGCTTTTACAGAGGCGCAGCAAGAGGCCATTGCGTGTTTTGGCAATGGTGAGGTTTATATTGAAAAATTAATTATTAACCCACGCCATATCGAAGTGCAAATTTTGGCCGATGCACATGCAAACGTGATACATCTTGGCGAGCGAGACTGTTCAATACAGCGCAAAAATCAAAAAATGTTAGAAGAATCGCCGGCCAAAGGCATTAGCGATGAAATAAGGGATTGAGGCTGCAAAGGCCGTGAATTATGTGGGCGCAGGCACAATTGAATATGTTGTAGATGCCGACAATAACTATTATTTTATCGAGATGAACACACGTATACAAGTTGAACACCCTGTGACTGAAATGATAACGGGCGTTGACTTAATACGCGCGCAAATACAAGTGGCAGCAGGGCTAAAACTTGAGTACGAGCAAAAGGACATAACGTTTACCGGCCATGCTATTGAATGCAGAATAAACGCCGAAGACCCAACAAAAAACTTTGCGGGCCTACCCGGGGTAACAGAGTTTTTGCACTTGCCGGGCGGCATTGGCGTGCGTGTGGACACAGCGCTATATACCGGGTACGAGCTTAGCCCTTATTATGATTCCATGGTGGCAAAAATTATTGTGCATGCGCCAACAAGGCTACAGGCTTTGCGCCGCATGCGCAGGGCACTGGAAGAGCTTGTTATACACGGCTACACCACAACCGCTGAGTTTTTATACATAATTTTGCACCAACCTGACTTTATAAAAGGCAAATATAACACGGGCTTTATAGCTAAGCATATGGACGTTTTGCTTGATTGGTGTGCAACACAAGACGAGAACAAGAAATAACTTTTAAGTTACCGAAAGGACTACTATAACGATGAGCATATTTTTTGCAGGCCGTAGAGAGCGTTTGTTGCAGTTAAAGGCAAAAAGAGAGCAGGCGTCAAAAGGGCTTAACAATAAAACAACAGGGGCTGAAATTGTATGTCCTGAATGTGATAGCACAGCTAAAAATGCAGCCTTAATTAATAATTTTATGGTTTGCCCTGTGTGCAATCATCATTTTGCAATTGGCGCATATCACCGCCTTAGCCTTATTTTAGACAGCAAATCTTTTACAGAGATACAGCCTTCTTTAAAGGTTAGCAAAAAAGCCAATTTTCCCAAATATACTGAGAAACTTAGCGCTTTGCGCTCGGCAACAGGGCTAAAAGATTCAGTTATTACAGCCCAAGGTAAAATTGGTGGCTACCCTGTTATTGTGGCAGTGTTAGACAGCAGGTTTTTAATGGGCAGCATGGGCTCTGTAATGGGCGAAAAAATTGTTTTTGCTGTCGAAAAGGCAAAAAAACTTAAATTGCCGCTTATAATTTTTTCGGCAAGCGGTGGCGCAAGGATGCAAGAGGGCATTGTCTCGCTTATGCAAATGGCAAAAACTTCTGCAGCGCTTGAACAATTTTCGTTGGCCGGCGGTTTGTTTATATCTTATTTAACACACCCTACAACGGGCGGCGTTACATAATGTTAGCCGAGCCAAACGCACTTATTGGCTTTGCCGGCCCACGTGTTATAGAGCAGACAATCAAACAGAAGCTTCCCAAAGGGTTCCAAAGTGCTGAGTTTGCACAAGAACATGGCTTTGTTGATAAAATTGTGCCACGCAGTGAGATGAAACAAACGTTAGTACAGCTACTTATGTTACACAGTAAAAGGAGGTGAAGCAATGCGAAATAACGATATTTCGGCTTGGGATAAGGTTATGCTTGCAAGACATAACGAGCGCCCAAACATTAAAGAAGTAATACAGGCTTTGTTCGAAGATTTTTTTGAGCAAAAAGGCGATAGATTATCAAAGGAAGACGGTAGTATATTAGGCGGCATTGCCACTTACCACGGCAAACCGGTAACTGTTATTGGGCACTATAAAGGCAAAGATTTAGACGAAAACTTGCATTGTAATTTTGGCATGCCCAACCCACAAGGCTACCGCAAGGCGCTGCGCTTAATGAAGAGCGCAGAAAAATTTAAACGCCCTATAATCACATTTATAGATACACCCGGCGCATACCCTGGCTTTGAAGCCGAAGAAAACGGCCAGGGCATTGCTATTGCAGACGGCATTGCTAAAATGAGCGCACTAAACGTGCCCGTAATAGCTGTTGTCATGGGCGAGGGCGGCAGTGGCGGTGCGCTTGCCTTGGGCGTTGCAAATGTGGTGCTCATGGCAGAAAACGCAGTCTACTCGGTTTTATCGCCCGAAGGCTTTGCCGCAATTTTGTGGAAGGACGCAACAAAAGTAAAGCAAGCGGCAAAGGTTATGAAACTTACTGCCGATGATATGATAAACTTTGGCGTTGCAGACGAGCTTGTGCCGGAGCCTGCCGGCGGTGCACATGTTGATAAAGAAATGTTTTACGAAAACCTAGACAAGGCTATTACAAAAGCATTGCAAAAGACATCAAAATTGCCCAACTGTGCAGCGCATAGGTATAGTAAATACAGGTCTATCGGCAACGAATTTGTAACGGGGTATGACAGCGAATGACTTTGCACCCAGAAAGGAGTAATTGTATTTGACGGGAATTGACATAATTGCAACAGGTAAAAGCATACCCTCGAACGTGCTTAGTAACGATGATATGCGAAGATTTGTTGATACAAGCGATGAGTGGATAACAACACGCACGGGAATAAAACAAAGATGCTTTTGCGATAGCGGCGAAACAACTATAACTTTAGCTGTAGACGCCAGCGCAAAGGCTATTGAAAAAGCCGGTGTAGATAAATCGCAAATTGGCGTTTGTATTGTGGCGACTTTTACGCCGGAATACGCAGCGCCTAGCACGGCTTGTCTTGTGCAAGCGCAGCTTGGGCTTGGCAGCTCAACACTATGCTTTGACCTTAACGCCGCTTGCAGTGGCTTTTTATACGCACTAGAAACAGCAAGGTCTTTACTTTTTGCAAATGATAAAAAATATGCACTTGTTATTGGCAGTGAGAAAATTAGCAACATATTAGATCTTAACGATAGAGGAACTTGCGTGCTTTTTGGCGATGGCGCCGGGGCGGCCGTTGTACAACTTAAACAAGCCGAGCGCTATTACAGCGTTTTTGGCAGCAACGGGGATATCGCGCCGCTCAGTGCCCATGCAAGGAGCGACTATAATTTTTTAAAAATGGACGGGCAAACAGTATTTAGGTTTGCGGTTGATGCTATATGTAACTCAATAAAGCAAGTTTGCGCAAATGCCGGCTGTAATTTAGATGAGATAGATTGGTTTATTTGCCACCAAGCCAACGCGCGCATTATTGATTTTGCGGCAAAAAGGCTTGATGTCCCAATAGAAAAATTTTATAAAAATATAGACAAATACGGAAACACCTCCGCGGCTAGTATCCCCATAGTAATAGACGAAATGACACAGCAAAACCTGTTGCAAAAGGGACAAGACGTAATTTGTGTCGGCTTTGGTGCCGGCCTTGCATGGGGCGCAACTCTATTAACGTATTAAGAAAGGTTTTTATTATGAAACTTAACGAATTATTAGGTACAAAATATCCATTTATTCAAGGCGGTATGGCAAACATTGCAACCGGTGAATTTGCTGCGGCGGTGTCAAATGCCGGTGCATTAGGCCTTATAGGAGCAGCCGCCATGACAGCCGATATTCTGCGTGAGAATATACGCATTTGCAAACAAAAAACCGATAAACCATTTGGCGTTAATTTAATGCTTATTAACCCACAGGTTGACGAGATGGCGCAAGTTGTTATCGAAGAGGGCGTTAAAATTGTCACAACCGGTGCCGGAAACCCCGGAAAATATATCAAGGCTTGGAAAGATGCCGGCATTAAAGTAATACCGGTTGTGCCTGCGCCAATTTTGGCAAAAAGGCTAGTGGCAATAGGCGCAGACGCCATTATTGCCGAGGGCACTGAAAGCGGTGGCCACGTTGGCGAAATGACAACTATGGCGCTAGTGCCACAGGTTGTCGATGCGGTTGATGTGCCTGTTATTGCGGCTGGCGGTATTGCCGACGGCAGACAGTTTTTGGCAGCCCTTGCACTTGGCGCTTGCGGCGCACAAATTGGCACTTGCTTGCTTGTAAGCGAAGAATGCCCAATACACGAAAACTATAAAAATGCCGTGATTAAAGCAAAAGGCAGCGACACTGTTGTTACAGGCCGCATTGCCGGCACGCCTGTGCGTATAATTAAAAATGCAATGGCTAAAGAGTACGTGGTAAAAGAAAAAGAGGGCGCGGACAAAATGGAGCTTGAACATTACACACTCGGCAGCTTGCGCCGTGCGGTGTTTGAGGGCGATGTAAAAACCGGCAGCTTGATGGCAGGGCAAACAGCCGGGCAATTATCTGAAGTTAAACCGCTAGCGACAATATTTGAAGAAATGTATTCCCAAAGCCAAGCTTTGCTTAAAAGTTTACAGGAGGGCTAAATTTGAAAGGTATAGAGATATGCGGTAAAGTTTTAAATGTGCCTGTATTGCAAGGCGGCATGGGCATTGGCGTTTCAATGTCAAGCCTGGCGGGTGCTGTTGCACTTCAAGGTGGTATGGGCACAATTAGCACAGCTTGTGCAGGGTATAAAGAGGCCGACTATTTAAAAAATCCACAAGAGGCGGATATGCGCGCACTGACAAATTACATACAAACGGCAAAAGAAATTGCAAACGGCAATGGCATGGTGGCAATAAATGCTATGGTTGCCACTACAAGGTATGTACAAAGCGTACAAACAGCCGTAAAAGCAGGGGTTGATGCCGTTGTTTGTGGCGCAGGCCTGCCGCTTGCATTGCCGGACATTGTTGGCGATGCAAAAGTTGCAATAGCGCCTATAGTTTCTAGTGCAAGGGCGGCCACACTGATATGTAAAACTTGGTGGAAACGCTATGCAAAACTGCCCGATTTTATTGTTGTTGAGGGCAGTAAAGCCGGCGGCCATTTGGGGTTTGATGTTGATGATATTATAAACAAAACTGCACCTAATATTGAGCAGCTTGTTGCTGAGGTAGTAAAGGCTGTAGAGACTTATATACCATTGGTTGGCAGGGCTATACCTGTCTTTGGCGCCGGCGGTGTATACACAGGTGGCGACATTAAAAAAATAGTTGATGCCGGCGGCGCCGGCGGCCAAATTGCAACACGCTTTATTGCAACACCCGAGTGCGATGCAACGCAGGGTTACAAAGATGTTATTATTGGCGCCTGCGAGGGTGATGACGTAATTATAAAGAGCCCTGTGGGCATGCCGGGCAGGGCGGTAAACACGCCGTTGGTGCAAAAAATAGCAAAGGGTAATTTGCAACAAAATAAACAGTGTGTGCGCTGCATATCAACGTGCTCGCCTGATAAAACTGCGTTTTGTATTTCAAACGCATTGATAGCGGCGGCAAAAGGCGACGTAGAAAACGGCTTATTTTTTTGCGGTAGCAACGTTGGGCTTGTTGACAAAATGAGCAGTGTTAAAGAAATAATGGACAGTTTAAAAGCACAGTGGGAGGCTGCAAAATAATGAAAATGGCTTTTTTATACGCAGGGCAAGGTAGCCAATGCATTGGAATGGGCGCTGATTTTTACAGCGAATACCCTACATATGCTAAAATAATTGACGATGCGCAAAATTGCGTTGATTTTGACTTAAAGACACTGTCGTTTGAGGGGCCACTGCAAACTTTATCACAAACGCAATTTACACAGCCGTGCATGGTTGCCTTTGCAAGCGGTGTCACCGCTGTTTTAAAAGAAAAAAACATAGTGCCGCATGCTGTTGCAGGGCTTAGCCTTGGCGAGTATTCAGCACTGCAGGCGGCAGGCGTATTTACGCCACAACAAGCCATAAGCCTTGCCGCCTTTAGGGGCGATGCCATGAGGAGCGCCTGTGATGGTATTGAGTGTGGCATGGCGGCAATTTTAGGGCTAGACCGTCAAATTTTGCAAGAGTTATGTGTTAAAACGTCAACTTTAGGCGTTGTGTCTATAGCAAACTACAACTGTGCAGGCCAATTTGTTATAAGCGGAGAAAAATGTGCGGTAGACGCCGTTTGCGTTGCTGCCAAAGAGGCCGGGGCTAAAAGGTGTTTGCCTTTGCAAGTTAGCGGCGCTTTTCACACATCGCTTATGGACAAAGCGGCAGATGCTTTAAATGGCTATTTTAAAGGTTTGCAATTTGGCGACATGCAAACGCCCGTATATTTTAACACTACTGCAAAGGTGTTGCAAGTAGGGCAAACTATTGCAAATTTGCTGGAGCTGCAAGTTAAAAGCAGTGTTTATATGCAGGACACTATTGAAAACATGATAGCGGACGGCGTTGATACTTTTGTTGAAATTGGCGCCGGCAAAGTGCTTAGTGGCTTTGTTAAAAAAACTAGTGCGGATGTTAATATACTGGCAGTTAGCACAGTTGATGACATACAAAAACTTGAACTATTTATTAAGGAGAACTAATATGTTAAAAGGTAAAAACGTGGTAGTTACCGGCGGTAGCAGGGGCATTGGCAAACAAATTTGTTTGCATTTTGCACAGCTGGGTGCTAATATAGTAATAAATTATGCGGGCAATTCAAACGCGGCTAACGACACAGTTAAACTGTGCGAAGAATTTGGCGTTAAAGCGGTTGCCGTGCAGGGCGATGTAGCAAAAGCGGATGATGCACAAAATGTGATTGAACAGTTCAGTACAGAGTTTTGCAGTATGGATATCTTCGTACATAATGCCGGTATAACGCGTGATAATTTGCTTATGCGTATTAGCTAGGATGATTTTGA
>CAYJBO010000086.1:0-9025 GCA_964368295.1 uncultured Bacteroides sp. | reverse complement strand
ATAGCCCGCTCGGGGTTTGGTGCGGTTACAGGCACACAAAGAACCTCACCACCTGCTGCCGTTATGTATTTCGGCTTTTCAGGTGCAAGCAGATAAGATTGCAAAACAGCATCAGGTGCATTTGCGCTAACTGCATCAATAATTTCTGTCTCTTTACCTAAAGAACCCTCAACCCAGATATAATTACCTGTTTGCACGCGTGAATCGCGCTCGTTATATCTGTTTGTTACATCGTCGTGATACAAACCCAGCTCGCTCATTTCGCTGTTAAATTTGCACACTTCTTGGAATGCTTCTGTTTCAAAATAGCTGTACGCTTTATGGGTTTCTTCACCGAATACAACAAGGTTTTCGCTTGCTATCCAGTTATACTGTTCCTCGGCAAAATAACGTGTTAGCGGTTTTAATAGTGGGTCGCCACCGCCGTTAACATGTTCGTACATCTCGGTTGCCGCAAGTGAATAATCCATTAAATCTTGTGCTGTTGAAACTTCGCTCATGCCTACATCTTCCAAGATGTCTTGGCGCAAGCACACCAGTTGGAACATAGCAGAAGATGGCGCATAAGCAGAGGGTATACCATAAATTTCACCATTTACTAAACCACCATTCAGCTGCTCTTGCGGTAAAACCTCTAACATGTCTTGCCCATAAGTAGCAATTAACTCGTCAAGTGGTTGTGCTTGTTGCTTATTAACCATTGTGCTTAAGCTAGGTAAGCCATCCCAATATAAATCTATGGGGTCTTGGTTTGCAAGCATAATATCTTTTTGCTCCCAATACTGGTCCCAAGGAAGGAATATCATCTCCACTTCCATGTTCAAATCAGTTTTCATTCTCTCGGCAAATTCGCCCTCTAAAAACTCATTCATTCGGTTGCTTTCTTCACCCGGGTAAAGAATTGTGATTTTTTCCATGCCCTCTTCCGGCGCATCGCTGCTACCACACGCGGCAAAAGTAACCAGTACCAAAGATAAGCAAAGCAAGATTGATAATAATTTACGCATTTTTATACTCCTTAATTATTTATTTTTAACCCTTTTAGGGATAAAATCTACTCTTTTATTGCACCACTCATAATTCCGTGTACAAAATATTTTTGAACAAAAGGATATAGAAAAATTATTGGGCCTATTGTAATTATTGTAACTGCCATTTTAACTGTCTCAGCAGGCAAAACAACGCTTGTGGCCCCTGCAGGTATACGCCCTGAACTAATTGCGTTTACATTAGATAAAATGCTATATAACAAATATTGAAGCGGAAACAAATCCCTTTCTTGTATAAACATAAGCGCATACCACCAGTTGTTCCAATATTGAAGTGCGTACATTAGCCCTATGGTAAGCAGCGCTGTTTTGCTAAGTGGAATTGCAATTCTTAAATAAATTAAAAAGTAATTTGCACCATCAATTGTTGCGGCCTCGTATAGCGACGGCGATATACTTTGAAAGTATGTGCGCATTAAAAACATATTCCACACACTGAACATACCAGGCAAAATTAGCGCCCAAATGCTATCTCTAAGCCCCACAATATTTACACAAACCATGTACCACGGTATTAAACCTGCCGAAAAAATTATTGTAAAATTTGCGATGAATGCTATAAAATTTCTGTACCTAAGTTGTTTTATTGAAATTGCAAATGAAATTAAACTTGTAACCATTAAAGAACCCAAAGTTCCTATTACAGTTGTTGCAATTGTAACTATGTAGCTATTTGCAATGCGCTCGCCACTGTTTAAAAAAATGTACGCATATGTTTCCAGTGAAAAATCTTGCGGTAGAATTTTATAGCCTTCTCTTAATACACTTTGCTCAGTTGAAAAAGAAACAGACAGCACCATAAGAAGCGGGTAAAAGCATATTAAGGCAAAAAGCCCTATAAACCCATAGCAAAAAATTTTCACTGCTATGTCAGATTTATTCGCTTTATTCATTAAAACAGCCCCTCTCCCTCATTTATTTTTCTAGCTGTTTTGTTTGCAAGGCTAACAAGTATTAACCCCATAACAGATTGCATTAGCCCAACAGCAGTAGCATAAGAAAAACCTAAAGTTCGCATAGCTTGGTACACATATGTGTCTATAACACTAACAGCATCAGACAGCACAGGGTTGTTGCCAACAATACCGTAAACCATGCCAAAATCACCATAAAATATTCTGCCAATGCTCATTAAAGTTAAAACAACAGCAGTTGGTTTTAACATTGGAATTGTTAAATAAATTATTTGCTGAAATCTTGTTGCACCATCAACAGCCGCGGCTTCATAAAGTGAAGCGTCGAAATTTGCCATTGCTGCTAAGTACACAATACTTGAATAGCCACTCCACTTCCAAACATTTGTAAAAATAAGTATGCCTTTCCACCACTGCTCCTCTGCATACCAGCGCACAGGTTCTAAGCCTATATTAGCTAAAAAATTGTTTACTACACCAATATCTGTTGCAAGCATACCGTAAACTATTGCGCCAACAACAACCCATGATAAGAAATAAGGAAAAAACATTATGCTTTGTGTTAATTGCTTAAAAACTTTCGACCTTATTTCGTTAAGGCATATAGCTAGTGTAACAGGAACTATAAGGCCTAAAATTATTCCGAATATATTAATGAAAAGTGTGTTGTAAATTACATTCATTGCTTGCCCTGAATTAAAGAAAAAGCCAAAATTTTGAAAACCAACAAAAGGCGAGCCAAAAATTCCGTCTACCACATTAAAATCTGTAAACGCCATATAAACGCCACCAAAAGGTATATAGGCAAAAATAAGCAACAGCAAAAGCGCCGGTATGCACATGGTATACAAAACCCAATGGCGTTTAAAGTCTTGTTTTATTTCTTTTTTGCGTTGCAGCTTTTTTTGCTGCCTAATTGTTTTTTTAGTGCTGGGCATATCATTAATTTGTTGCATTTTCTCCTCCGAACTTATTGTTTTGCAAATTTTCCAAATTTTAATACGGCAATTTCGGGTCTTCTAGCGGGTAATATCCCTCCGGATAATAGTTGTCCCATGCATTAAACAAAAAATCTCTATTATTATCGTCAACGCTAATTTTGCCTATTTTATACATATTATTAACAATTGGCATGTCGTTTGCAAGCTTTACAAATTGGCCATTTTTATTTGCACTAAAAAACAAATCGTGTTCTGCTGTTTTTAACTGCGGCAACTTGCCTATTGTGTTTATAATTGTATCACCAATATTAACGCGCACATCATTTGTTACAATTTCTAAAGCTTTATTATCATTTCCAACAAAAAAGCTAAGATTAAGCTTTTCATACATAGGGCTTGTGCCAATATTGTCCACCCAAATTCTAACAGGAAAAGCGCCGCTACTGCTTAATTGTTTCGGGTATGCAATTTTTTTCACTGCAATTTTAAAGCCAAGGTTTAAAGAATTTGTGGATGCACAAACATGCCAAGCACTTGCCGTTTGCTCATCTATAATTTCATTATCATTGTTCAAATAAACGGGGTACTTTTGCCAATTTTTAAACAACTCATTTCTTGCTAAGCCCTCGCGTATATCAATTTGCTTGCCCGATAAAAGCAATGCGCTCTCTTTTGCTATATCGCTTTTTAAAGCAAATGAATCTGTTATGTCAAGCACTCGCCTTTTATTGCTTAGGTGCTTTTTTGAAAACTGCAATAATTCGCTTTTGCCTTTTACGTTGCTAAATTTCAAAATTACACCATCGGCCTGTGTTTGTGCAGCTTTTATAATTTGCTCGCATGCACTATCATCGTCAAGGCATAGTTTCATTAAATAACAAGTATTATCTTGTTTTACAAAAGGCATTTCACTTACAATTTCAAGTTTTGTTTGCCCTGCGTTTTCTTTTTTCACAATGGGGCGAAATTTCACTGTTTTGTACTGTTCATATTTTTCAAAGCCATTCATTATAATTTTCCCCCAGCATAGCTTTTGCATTTTCAATATCTTGTTTTGTTGTATATGTTAAAGATTTATTATTTTCAATGTCATCATACAAAACAAACATGCTACAAGTTGTAAACTGCCCGCCTTTTTGCAAATGTTTTTTTGCCTGTTTTTGTAAAGATGTTTTTTGTGGCAATTTATCAATGTTTTTTTCGCCGCCAAACATTTCCCCAAAAATCATGTCACATCCTGCGTATATTGGGTAAATATACATTTTATTTTGCATACTTATAATATTGCTGTCTTCGCTAAGTAGCAGCCTTAAATGAGGGTCATATAGCCAACTTTCACTGCCGATACCTTTTATACTTATTTCGGGGAAATATTTATCGTATAATTTTTTTGCCGCCTTTGCGCTTAAAATTAAATTCTGCACATTATACCCGGGGCCACCCGGTATATGAAACCCTAGTAAAATATCTCCTTTTTTTAACACAAGTTCATAATCTTCTAAATTAATTTCTTCATTTTGCCCTATAACACCACAAGGGCTTATCTTTGTTGCTAAAAGTTTATGCTTTGTTTTATTGTAAATTGTTTTTCCATAGGGTTTATCAATATTGTTAACACCGTTTAAAACGCCGTCTTTTCTAAAAGCATTTTCACTTCTATAAAATGCTATAACCTTGTTATCGGTTTTGTTTCTATACACTTCAATGTCATCGTCTAGGCAAAAAGGAATAAAATAAAAACGCTCTAGAAAAAAAATACTGCATGTGTAAAAATTCATATCCCATGGAAAATCCTCTACTTCTTCAGCGCCTTCACTTTCCATCTTTTTTATTTGCTTTTCTATAGGTATAAACGGAATGTTTTCGTATAACTCTTTTTGTATTCCCAGCTGCTTCATTCTAAACAAAGATGGCGGAACACAGGCCATAAGCAATAAAAATGAAAACAAGTTTTTGTTTTCCATTTTACTTGGCAACATTGCTTTATAGTCGTCTGCATAAAACCTATGCCTTGCAATGCACATATCGTCGCGCAAGAAAAGTGCCAATTCCAACAAATCTTCATCACCGTTTATTTCAGCTAAACAGGTTAAAAGTTTGTCCGTATTTTTTTGAGATAACCCAAATTTTTTTGAGCAATTAATTATGAATTCCTCTTGCACAAAAGGCACCGCCTTTGTTGTTTTGCACCATTGTAGGTATAAAGCCTCAAGCTCCGGCTGCAAAGTAACCCCTGTATTTTCACACAGTTTAGCAAAATTCTTCATTAGGTTTTACTCCCTTTCAAGATATTGACAGCTCCCCTATACTATAAAACCCATTTTCATCCCTACCCTTTATTGCCAATTGGAATGTGTCGTTATTTTGTGTAGGAAAGGCAAAAAATAAATTATAGTTTGCAGCGCTAATTTCGCTTGGAACGGCAGTTTCCAATATTACAATTCTATCTTCGTCCGGTAGCCACTTTGTGTTATCTGCACTGCACTGTAAAATGTAGCAGCTTTCACTGTTTTCAAGTTTTAAAACAGGGTTGTATCGCCAATAACATGGTGCTACACCCGTGTTTGTAAGCAATAGTTCTACTTTAATTGTGTCCGTGTGTTTTATGCTGCTTTCATAAACAATTTTATGTATTTCATAGCGATACCCCATTTTTTTAACCCAGCGTTCAACTTTGCTTTTCCATGCTTTAGGCACCGTAGTTTGCTTTGAGTTGTATGATGATATATGCCATTTCAGTGATTCGTCTATAATATAATCTATGTCCCAACCCTGCAAATACCAATCATTCATATGCCAACAAGCTTCAAAAACTATGGGTGCTTGTTCCCATGCTTCACCCATATTAAAATTTTGTATATTTTGCGGGTAAAAGTCTAACATATGGCTCCACTCTTCACCATGAAAGCCGCCCATGTCGCCTAAACAATCAACCCTATACCCAACAGGGCTGTTTTGCTTGCGTATAAGTTCAACGCTTCTTTCGTCGTGTAGCAAAGCGTGCAGATGTGTTTTTGAAAAGCCTTGCGTATACGCTTTTACAATGGGCAATATTTTATCATCGGGCATATACTCTGTGCCCCCGCCTTCACCCCAAGCGCCTACTATTGCCATGTCTACGCCTGCTATGTTAGGGTGCCCGTTGTACCTTTTAGCAAATTCTGTTATAAACCTTGCCCAATAATATGAATACTCCGTTGTGCAAGGGTCTATTTTCCAAAATATAAACTCTGGGTTTTCAGGGTACATTTCTCTCAGCCAACAAGGTATGTCGTCTTTTTCTTCCAGTGCATATGGTGCTACGCGCAAAATGCTGTGCCAGCCCATATCAGCAGCTATTTGCAAGCGTTCATCAACTTGCGTGAAATTGCAAACACCATTTTGTGGTTCTAAATCTTTCCACCTAAAACCTGAATATGTAATTTTCGAATCCGGATGGTTCTTCACTGCTGAATTTATATTTTTCTACTTCATTGCCCCTTGAATCTTTAATAATATCTTGCTTACCCATAAGCTGAGGCGCGGCAATAAAACCAATACCCGGGTTTTGAAGTAGAGAGTTTATTATTTTTGGATAAACAGTTTTTTTGCTCATTTTATTATTCCTCATCAAAATATTTTCTAAGCAATATTTCGCAACCGGCAGCTTTAAGTTGCGCCACTTTTTGCAAAATTTTTTGTTTTGGAAATCCCAGCGTACTTTCCATGCAACTAAAACACATGAAACTTTTAGTACCCTTGCCAAAACACTTTAACGATAAACCTATTTCATCATTTTTCAACTCACAGTGGCACCTTGCGCAATAAGCCTTCTTATTCAACGCTAACCTCATCAATTTTTTCTAATTCGACAATTTTTCCTTCAAGGCGGCTTTTTTCCGCTGCAAAAGCCATCAAGTGGCTTTCTATTGAATAGTTAATAGAAGAAAGGCTGGCACTGCTTTCGTTTTTAAGTAGAGATATAAAATCATCAACTACACCATTATCGCCGCCGCCATGCCCGCTATTCGGTTTTTCTGTAATTATAATCTCTTTCGTAATGCTGTCAGTGGCGTTTGAGGCAAACGGTGTAATCTCAATTACATTGTCAATATCTACGCCGCGAATTTCGCCGTGCTCACACATTATTTTTATTGTGCGGCACATGTTGTTTGTAAAGGCAGACATAACAAAACTAGCTGTAACACCGTTTTCGAATTCAATTAATGCCGATTGGTTGTCACATACATCATTGTCGCACATATAAACGCAGCGCCCGTATTGGCTTGTTTTAAGCTGTTCTTTAATGCCTTTTTCGGTTTGGTCTAGCCCTATCACTGTTGTTGGCCAAGTTCCTCTTGTTGGCAAATATACTTTTTCAGCGTTAAAACGGCAAGTTTGTTTAACAGGGCAATTTATACAATACTCGCTTGCGCCGTGCGGTGCATTCTCTTTATTAAAATAGCATAAATCGCCTACTGATGTAATTTTTGTGCAAGATGCCCCCACAAGCCAGCGTAGAATATCCATATCATGGCATGTTTTTTGTAGTATTATAGGGCTACTTGTTTTCGTGTTGTTCCAGTTTCCTCGAACAAAGCTATGCGCCATATGGAAATTGCCGATATTTTCATTGTGCTGAATAGATATAACTTTGCCCAAGCGTTTGCTTTCTATTATTTCTTTTAGTTTTGAGAAAAAAGGAGTATACCTTAAAACATGGCAAACAACTATGTGCACATTATTTTTCTTTGCACAGAGTGCAATGTCAATGCACTCTTTTTCCGATACAGAAATGGGTTTTTCCAAATGAATGTGGTAGCCCATTTTAATTGCAGCTATTGGCTGGACATAATGATCTTTATCCATAGATGTAATAATGACAGCATCGGCTATTTTCCCAAGTGAAAAAGCATCTTTGTAATCTGAAAAGCACATTTCCTGTTTTATGCCAAAGTATTCTGCTGCATCATTCATGCGCCCCTCGTGCGTATCAACTAAAGCAACTATTTCAGCTACACCTTGCTCATGTATATAATTTGCATAAATACGCCCGCGTTGCCCTGCGCCTATCAATATAATTTTCATAAAACAGCCTCATGTTTCATATTGTTGTTTCGTGTTTTGTTTCGTAAGCTTGTTACGTTGTTTGCTTTATTATACAAAAACAATAATTGATAATCAATATTCAAATTGCACAAATAAATTGTAAATAATTGTGCGTTCTAACGTTTGACTTGTGCAAATAAATGTTATATACTTGAATTAAAACAAGCTAACACTTTGCTTTGCACAAAAATAACAATAAAATAAACTATAATATTTGTTTCGTAATTGTTACGCACTTGTTACGCAAACAAGAAACAGGAATAAAAAAATGATAACAATAAGAGAGCTTGCAAAAATAGCAAATGTTTCCATAGCTACTGTTTCAAGGGTATTAAATAACGACACCACCTACAAAATAACACGTGACACACGTGAACGAGTGTTGAAAGCAGTAGCACAAACCGGGTATAAATTGCCTGCACACCGGGCAGAAAGTATTAAACGTAGGCACATCAGTTCTATAAAAATAGGTTGCATTTTAAGTGTAACAAGAGAAAAATATAAAGACCCTTATTTTATGGATGTTTTAGCAGGGGTTGAAGAATGTTGCAGTAAAAAAGGGTATTCCTTAGCTTTTGCGCGTACTTATTATGAGCTGAAAGACAAAAACGTTTTATACGAAACATTTAAAGAACCCTTGGATGGGTTAATTATAATGGAGAGCCTTGAACGTGAACTTTATGGTTATATAAGGAAGCGCGTGCCTGTTTGCGTAGGCATTGATACTGCGCACAGGGATATTGACAATATAGCATATAATCATTTGCGCACAGCAAGCGATGCAGTTCAACATTTAATAGATAGTGGGCATAAAAAAATCGCTTTTATAGGTGGCAGTGGAACAACGGGAAATATTTTAAATTCACAAAGATATTGGGGCTATTATATAACTATGACAAAAGCTGGTTTTGATATAAACAACGATTACATATGCGATTGTCAATGGGACGAAAACCTTTGTGTAAAAGCGGTAAACAAGCTTATTTCATTGCCATCACCACCGGATGCAATTTTTGTTGCGAGTGATTTAATG
>CAYJBO010000085.1:0-9114 GCA_964368295.1 uncultured Bacteroides sp. | reverse complement strand
ATCAATAATGGCGCTTCCTGTGCCTTTCCAACCGGTGCACTTATTATTTATTAATTTGCTTACAGACTCACTGCCGGCCATTGCAATAGGCATGGAGCCGGCGGGTAAAAGCCTGCTGGACGACGCGCCACGAAGCCCTAAAGAGCCTATTTTAAACAAGTCTTTGCTTTCAAAAATAGGCGTGCAAGGCATGTTAATTGCAATTTCTACAATGGTAGCTTTTTATTTAGGCTACAGCGCAAGCGCACAAATGGCCTCTACAATGGCATTTGCAACACTTACACTTGCAAGGCTTTTCCACGGGTTTAACTGCCGTGGTAGCGCGCCAATATTTAAACTTGGCTTTATGACAAACAAGTTCTCAGTGTATGCATTTTTAGGCGGCGTGGCACTTCTTGCATCGGTGCTGTTTGTGCCGTTCTTACAAGTTTTGTTTATGACACAGCCATTGAGCACAAACCAGCTATTATTAATAGTAGGCCTTGCTGTTTTGCCGACAATTATTATACAAATTGCAAAGACTCTCGGATTTAAATCGGCAAAAAAATAATAATTTAAACGGGGGTAGCCCATGTGTTTTACACTGTAGTAAATAGCGACATTGCAAAAGTATATGCTCAGCCGTGTATAGGCACATGCATAGATGAGGTGCTTTATGGCATGCCCGTATGTGTAACAGAGCAAGAGCTGAATTTTGCACTTGTCAAAACACACTATGGATATGAGGGCTGGGTGCCTTGTAGCGACTTGCTATTAAGCATAGACACAGGCAAAACAGACGAGCATAAAAGCCTATTTAATAGGTGCACAGCTGCTGCACAGGGCAGCAGTGTTACGGTGGCTTATGCGCCGTATATTGATATTTTAAGCGAGCCTAAGGTGCAAGGTGTAATACTAAAAAGTGTGCCCAGGGGCGCCTTTTTGCAAACGGTAGGCGACTGCGATGATAACATGTGGCAAAAAATTGCCTTGGCCGACGGCAGACAGGGATACACAAAAAGCTGTTATTTAAAAGATGTCAAGGCGGTTGACGTTAGCGATATTGCCTCGATGTCAGAGGAACAAAGTGCACAGCTGCGCAATAATTTGTGCAAAACAGCACTGTTATACAAGGCGAGCCAATACAGGTGGGGCGGCAAAACCCCTCTTGGCATTGATTGTAGTGGGCTTGTGTCCATGGCTTATATGTTAAACGGCGTTTTAATTTACCGCGATGCAATTATAAAAGAAGGGTTCGCTATAAAGAAAATTGATTGCAAAGCGGCAAGACCGGGTGATTTGCTGTTTTTCCCCGGACATGTTGCAATGTACCTTGGCGATGATTTATACGTGCACTCGACGGCATATAACAGCAAATCGGGTGTTTGCATAAACAGCCTTTGTAAGCAACATAAAAATTATAGAAAAGACCTGCACGAGAGCATGACGTGTGCGGGCTCAATATTCTGAAAAAGGTATTAATATTCATAAAAATACGGCAATATTGTATAAAATAACATAATTCGTGGGAATTTATTGAATAAATTCAACGTAATTACAGTTGTAATTAGTATTGTAATATGGTAAACTAACACATAAATGTATATGTTTAAGCAGCCTTTAGTATAAAAAAGGCGAGCGCATTAATATTTAGTATTACATGCAAAGCATATATGTTTATAGGAGAAAGGAAGTAAAAATATGAAAAAGACAGCTATATTTTTGGCACTGGCAGTACTAATGGCTATGATGTTGAGCTTTAGTGCATGCACAAGCACACCTGCAACAACATCTGAAGCAGCACCCGCAGAGGACGCAGACACTTCGACTGCTGAGGTACAAACAGAAGAGGGCAAAAATTTTAATGTTGCAATAATTCAGCAAATGCAACACAACGCACTTGATGCATCTGCACTTGGTTTCCAAGAGGAGCTTACAAAGCTTTTAGAAGAGCAAGGCATGACAGTTACATTTGACTTGCAAAACGCATCAGGCGACATGAGCAACTATGGCCCGATAGCAACAAAATTTGTAAATGATGATGCAGATCTAATTTTGGCAATCGGCACATCTGCAGCACAGGCTGTTGCAAACGCTACAACAGAGATACCCATCTTGGTTACAGCAGTTACAGACCCAGAGAGCGCATTACTTGTTGACACAAACGAAGTGCCGGGCGGCAACGTTTCGGGTACATCTGATATGAACCCTATTGACTTACAAGTAGAACTATTGACACAAATTGCACCTGACGCTAAAACAGTTGGCATACTTTACTGCTCTGCAGAGGACAACAGTGTGCTACAAGGCGACATGGCGAAAGCTGCATTTGAGGCACTTGGCCTTGAGGTAATTGTTTCAACAGTTTCTGACACAAGCGAGATACAAGCTGTTACAACAAACATAGTAGCAGAGGTTGACGCTATTTACATACCAACAGACAACATGTTTGCAAGCGCTATGCCAACAGTTGACATGATAGCTACACCTGCAATGATACCTGTTATCTGCGGTGAGGAGAACATGGCAAAAGAGGGCGGACTTGCTACTTACAGCATCAACTACTACAACCTAGGCGCTATGACAGGCGCACAGGCATTTGATATACTTGTAAACGGCGCAGACATTAGCACAATGCCTATAGCTTACAGCGATGCTGAGGAACTTAACCTTTACGTTAACGAAGAGAAATTAGCAGAGTTTGGCTTGTCTATGCCTGAGATGGCAAACTAAAAAATATACATGCTGGTTTAATAGCATAAAAACAGCGTCCATAGCTTATAGTAATAAGCTATGGACGCTATATTTGTATAGTTAAAATTATTGGTAAAACATTAATTTTGCGGTGTAGGGGTAAAGCTAATTGACATAAAATAGTTTACTTAAACCATTTTATGTCGCCGGAGCGAGTAAGCTGCACTAAAAGCGTTACAAGCATAGGCAAACCGAGCAAGCCTAAAAAACCAAACAGAGATGCGCCTACAAACATGCACATCAACGTTACAAGAGGGTAAAGGCCTATATAATTGCCCACTATTCTGGGCTCGAGTATTTGGCGTACAACAGTTATTATTACGTAAATAATTAAAATGCCAATGCCAAAAGGTGTGTTGCCCAATATAAGCATTGTAATGCCCCAAGGGATTAAAATAGTGCCTGTGCCAAGTATGGGGAATATATCTACAATGGCTATAAGCACGGCGAAGAGGAAAGCATTCTCAACGCCTAAAAGTAAAAAGCCGACAAAGAGTTCGCCACATGTTATGCTAAGCAGCAATGCGTATGCCTTTGAGTATTGGAAAAGTACGCTTATGCCGCGTGTTTTGATGTTAGTCATAGTGTCTTGTGCTTTTTTAGGCATTGCTTTATAAATAAAACTTGCCACTTTATCGTAATCGCAAACTAAAAAGAACGATGCGACAACAGTAATTACAGACTGGAACACCATATTAGGTATGCCTGTTGCAAAAGATGTTACATAGCCGAGCGCACTGCTGGAAATATCTGATACAAGGGAGGAGAGCGAGCTTGTTACAGTGCTCTCAAAAATTGCAATTTCGGAAAATGCCTGTGGGTTTAAGTCCATTAAAAACCCTTCTATGTTATTCTCTATTTCTAAAATTGCAGGCTCTATATAATCCTTATAAAGAGAGGGGATATCGAGGATGAAATCGCGAAGGGCTATTACTATTTGGCTGCCAACAAGCACAATAAAAGTTGAGAGAAGTGCATAAAAAGCAATAAGCGTTAAAACTGCAATAAGCGGCTTTGGGCCTTTTGTTTTTTTAGCAACACGCCGTATAAAAGGCTGTAAAAAAAAAGCAAATACAAACGCTACCAAAAAAGGGGTAATAACGGGCAGTGCATAAATAGCAACAAAATACGATAGGCCAAAAATAAGGCAATAAAAAACAAATTTAATTATAAATGCCCGCATTTTTTCTACGTTCATAAAGCACCTCTTATCTTTTAATAAGTGTATTTTAACAGCAACTTATAGCAAAACAATGGTGAAAGTTTATATTGCACACAGCGCAGTATAAATTGGCATATGCAAAAAACGCCATAAAATCAAAGTAAACGTTAGTACAAAAAATAATCACTCATTGTCATTTTGAATTGAATTAATAATCTTTTGCGACAAGAATTTGCCTGCACAAGCAAGCACAACAGCATCTATAGCAACGCTGTTACTTTGCTCAGAAACTGACGAGGTATTTGTAATTTGCACAATGTTTTTAAATGAGTTTTCAAGTGCGCAGCAAAAGGAGTCGTACGATTGAGGTAATTCTTCTGGCGACAGGCATGTAAGCTGGGCTTGAAGCAGTTTTTTAACCTCGGGTATAGACAAAATTTGCTTTAGTAGGCAAATTAGCACAAGGTGAGCCATGTGAGTACGCCCGTAACGTTTTTTTATTGGCGCGGGTAAAAGCTGCTGCTTTACGTAGTTATTAACCATGCTTGCTGTTACAAAGTGCTCGTCGCTGCTGCTTTGCAAAGGCATTAAATACTTATCTATCTGGCTAATAACCTGATCCATATATAGTTCCATATCCGGCAATGCGGACCACCTTGGCAAATAAAAATCTTCCATTTGCTCATTCCACTTATTAAGTGTGCTATCCATTTTAACACCATGCTTTCCAATTAGTATAGGCAATTTTATTTAAGTATAACACGATATTGTACAATACTCAATTAATATTTGTGTTTGGAAGCAATATATTTTAGGATTTTTGACATGCAAAAGGGGCAATTAAATAAGCCTTGTAAAAAAGAGATATGCGCAACATAGGCCGTATAGGACTTGTTAAAATATTATTAGTAATGTGGTAATAAAATTTATAAAAATAGTAATTTTTGTATTGACTTTTTAGCTTTAAATATGGTAAAATTTTTATTGTTGCGAAAGCGCAATGTATATATGCGAGGGTGGCGGAATCGGCAGACGCGCACGCTTGAGGGGCGTGTGGTATTACCGTGAGGGTTCAAGTCCCTTCCCTCGCACCACATATAAGCGATAATATTTAAATGAAATATTATCGCTTAATAATTCGGGGTATAGCGCAGTTGGTAGCGCGCTGCGTTCGGGACGCAGAGGCCGAGAGTTCGAGTCTCTCTACTCCGACCATCTGAATGAGAGCATGAATTCGAACCTCGAGTGTTCAGTTCATGCTCTTTTCTTATGCCTAAAAGCCTGTATTTGAAGGCACTTTCTTATTCTTATGAAGTTTACACTTAAATACAAAAAAGTTCAAATTTAGATAAGAAAAAATATAAAATTTAAATTCGAACCTAAGTAACTGAACATTAATCCTTATAAATCTAGCTATTTCTTAAAAATATAGCCTCTCTTTTATCAAGTGTTAAGTTCATATTTAGAAATTAATCTTTGCGATAATAATGAAATTCAAGCCGTTTGCCATGGGTATACATTTCTGCAAGTAACTTCGCTCAAAAGCTTAAATAAAGCATTAAATTAGCGTAGTGCGGCTACCGATAAAAAACCAATCTGGCACTTCATTGAAGGGCCGGATTGGTTTTTTGTAACGAATTGTAATTTTGCCTATAAATATTATTCTTTATTTTTATACCACAAATAAATACCTAGCCCCGGAATTATTGCAGCAAACTCCACAACAAGCAGCCAACCAAACAAAGATACTCCGTTATCCCCACCATTTTTCGTAAGTCTATAAGCAGTACCAAATCCTAAAAATGTTTGTACTATTTTTATAATTTGCCATAATATTAATATTATCACAATTTATCCCATTCTATAAATTACTTTATGTCGCATTTAATGCTTAAAGTTTACAATATACCTAAATATGCCCGGCTAGGCAAGTTTAATTTGTTTGCAAAGGCTAAATGTTGCAGCTTATTATAGTTAATAACGGCTAAACCTTTAACTACCGGCGGTGTATGTTTTGGTATTTAAATTAAATGTACCCAGCAAATTTATATCAGTTTTCCAAGATGTATATAAAGTTAAATTATCTCCCGAGGGCTCAATTGTTACAGTATCATAGGCCATGCCGGGGTACCTAACGTTTTGCCCTGTGTCATAGCTATCTATAAGCTCTCCGCTCTCGCTTAGCAAAGCAATTTTGTATGTGGCAGTAAGGTGCGTTTTATCACTGCCTCTTGGTTGTCTAAACTCATCTAGAAAAATATCGCTATACACCGCCACAAGCTCTAAATTTTCGGGGTTTCGCCAAACAGAAAATATAATGCGTGAATTTTCATCGGCGCTGTCAGCTCCAAGATTCAAACTGTCTTTTAAACTTAATGTTTCAGCAAAGCCGTTCTCTGCACTAAATATTTTGTATTTGGTGTAATTTGTAGAGTAAATGTCATCATTTGGTAAAAATCCAATTGTGGAACCTCCGCCATACATGCCGCCCGTAATGTCAATGAAAGAGACTTCATCGGTATTCG
The DNA here is from genome assembly GCA_964368295.1 of uncultured Bacteroides sp. GTDB lineage: Bacteria > Bacillota > Clostridia > Oscillospirales > Ruminococcaceae > Ruthenibacterium. Next base: position 2,694 of record CAYJBO010000085.1, on the reverse strand, counting down.
TGTCCAAAACAGCCATATAATCGTAACTAATATCACCGCCACCATAAGAAAATACGCTGTGTAATGAGTATCTACCGCTCGGCGAATGCCGCGTAAGGTAATTGTCTTGCAAGTTCTCAGCGGTAAAGTCGAATGTTATGTTCTCACTTTTGTTGTCAAAATCAACCTCAAGTGTGCATGTAGTGACGGGATTTGATAGCGTCAGTAAATTATTTTCAAAATTAATAATAGGCTGTGCGTCATTAGTACCATCGGGAGAGTATGGGAAATCAAAATGTAAAAGATCTGTTTCAAACACATGTTGCGCTATAATATTGTTATTTTTGTATACGTTAGCGATGAAGTTTTTATTATAATTAGGGTTAAATAAAACAACTCTTAATCCGTCGTTTGTTATGTAGTTCAATCTTACAGCAGTTTCATAAGTTGTATTATTGTTAAAGTCAAATATACGGCCGAATGCAGACTCGTTGTTATTAAAGAAAACTTGGCTGTAATATTTTTCGTTTGAAACTTCTAGTGGAATTGTATGTGTTCTACAATTAAATTTAAATGCAGGTGTTGCGGCGTTGTAATCATAAAAATAATCATAATCAGTGGGGTCATTGGGGGGCTGATTGCTTACATCATGGCCATATAATTGCTGCCTTCGGGCATTGCGAAGACAAGGTAATAGGGCTTGGAATCAGCTGCGAATTCCGGCTTTATTTCTGTGGCAGTAAGGTTTTGCGCGGGGTTGTCGTATACATAAATTTTATCAGTTACTGTAATTATCAGTCTATTGTCGGTGTAAGTAATTGTGCCCCAGTAAAAACTTAAATTCGTCGGTATTGCATCGTCTTCAGTACCGTTGTTGTGATAAGACAAAATAGCTGTTATTTCAAGGCTAACCGCATTGCCTGCGTTGTTTTTCATATTTAGTGAAAACGAAAAGCTGTCGTTGTCAATTTTTTCAACATCAGAAATATTCACATCAATACCAACACTTTTTAGAAATGCAATATCTTCTTGTGCAATAAAGTTGGCAGTTTCAAGCTCTTGTAAATAAGAATCTATTCTATAAAGTGCGCTGTTGTTAAGTGGGCTAAAATAACCGGTGTTTTTTGATTGATCCGGAATATATTCATCCGGAATGTTGTTATAGGAATGCTCAGTATTAAAGCTTTGAGTGTCAGATGTTTCAGTGTCGGAACTTTGTATTTCAGATTTATGCTCAGCATAATATTGTGCGTCGTAACCTTGGCGAACAGAATTCGAGGCCTCGACTGAGCCGGAGTCGGAGTGAGTGTTTGTTTCATTACAAGCGGACAGTGTAAGCACAATTATCAGAACAACCCATAACTTTCTCATATATTACCTCCGCGTTTTTTGCATGCTCAATAATTCTTATAAAGGTATAAGCATTATTTAGCATAACATAATTTGTATTTAACTAATAATTATCAATCTAAACTATCTAAAAATTAACTTTATTATTAAACACTCGAATTAATAACGTAAAAAAACAAAAAGCATTGTAGTAAAATATAACATATTCATTAAGTTTATGTTGATATTATATCATTTTTTTGTTAAATGTGCAATTATGTATTTAAGCCTAATATTTTATTTTGTTTGTTTTGTTGTTTATGTTAGTTGAGTTGCGAAAATTGCATATTAAGAAATTAAAAATTGAATAAGAGCATAAAACTGAACCTTGGGTGTTCAGTTCATGCTCTTTCCTTAGGCCCAAAAGCCTGTATTTATGGGATTTTTTCTTGCAATAATCAATGTGCGTATAACAGGGCGCAGGGGCTTAATAATGGTTTGTACTAGCTTAAAAGTGACACTAAAATGCTCACCTTGAATAATTCACAAGTTATATCGGGAAGTTACAAGTGAAAAAGTTTTTGGTGCTTTTTTAAAATAAGCCGATGCAACAAAATGCATTATAAAATATATATTTCATACAATTATAATGGTTCAAATGTTTTTAGCTTGTTTTGCGCTCAGCATGTAAATAATTACGAATTAACATCATCTATACTTGAAATTTTCCGTTATAGAGTGTAAAATGGTTATCAACGATGAGAAAGCAAACCAAATAAAATATTAGCAATAGTTCAAAGGCTAAAGGCAATTTTTAAGCGATTTACGCTGCAGCTTTAAATTAGTCAAACCTACGGAGGAGAAAATGTTTAGTATAGCTATTTGCGATGATGATAAGAAAATATGTTCTCAAATAGAAAGCTTAATTATAGCTAATTCAGACTTGTTTAACGAAAAAATTGAGATCGAAGTGTATTATTCGGCGTTTGAACTTTTTGCCGGGCTTAAAAAAGGCGAAAAATATTCGCTTATTTTTTTGGACATTGAAATACCCGATATGACAGGCATAGAGCTCAGCAATAATATTCGTAACTATATGGACGATTTTAATACTCAAATTGTGTTTATCTCCGGCAGCGAAATGTATTACCGCCAATTATTTGATGTTCAACCATTACACTTTATAATTAAGCCCATAGACGAAAATATTTTGGTTAAAGATGTTAAATTAGCTCTAAAAATGTGTGCGCAAAAAGAGGCAAAGTTTGTTTACAGCATGGCAAAAAATCAATACCAAATGCCAATTGAAGATATTATGTATGTCGAATCTGAGGGACGCAAAATTATTATGACAACACACGACGATTGCGTAAAGTTTTACTCCAC
>CAYJBO010000084.1:4112-9270 GCA_964368295.1 uncultured Bacteroides sp. | reverse complement strand
GGACTATCTGTGATTGCTTTAAAACAATAGGCTTTTATGCAAGCGGCATTGATCGAGAAGGATTTAACACTTGAGGCTTTGATGCAAACGTCTACGACAGACAAGGCTTTGATGCTATCGGCATAGACGCAGAAGGTTATAACACCCAAGGCTTTGATGCAAACGGCATTGACAGAGAAGGCTATAACGCTTTAGGCTTTGACGCAAACGGCTACGACAGGCAAGGTTTTGATGCAAATGGCTTTAATGCAGCTGGCTTTGATGTAAACGGCTACGATAAAGACGGCTTTGATGCAAACGGCTTTGATGTAAATAATATTGACAGAAACGGCGATAGCAAATATAACGCCGACGGCTTTGACGCACAGGGTTTTGACATAAACGGCTTCGATAAAGACGGTTTTAATGCAAGCGGCTTTGAAGCAATCGGCTTTGATAAAGACGGTTTTGATGCAATCGGCTTTGACGCAAACGGCTTTGATAAAGACGGTTTTGATATAGATGGCTTTGATGTAGACGGCTACGACAAAGACGGCTTTGATGTAGATGGCTTTGATGTGGACGGCTATGATAAAGACGGTTATGACATAAACGGCGATGAAAAACCTGCTGAAGATCTTTCACTTTCCGGCACATATGATTTATCAAACATATCTAATAGAAATGCATCACATTATTCTGACACATTTCTTAACGACTACAAGCAAAACCCGTTCTTTTATGTTACATTTTGCAATGTGGGAAATGTAACAACTAACAAAGTAGTAGTAGCATTTTATAAAAACTCTACTGTAGCTTACCCATCCACAGGGGTTTCGTCTTTAGCAGTTGATGGCTATAACTTCTTAGGGTTTAGCCGCTCTCAGGACAATTCCTCCGGTCTTGTAGATATTTCGACAGCAACACATACAGCCGTAAGCTATAATAAAATTTCTTCGGGAAGTACCACAGTTAACAATTACTACTACTATGCAATTTATGAAGAGCCTGCTTTTTCAGAAGGCGATGACAAAAAGTTTACTATAAATTATTACTATGAGGGTGGCACAGAAAAAGCATATCCAAGCGATGAAGTTACAATGTCAAAAGGCGATGCAAATATTAGTCACCAATTACCTACTGTAAGCGGTGCAACAGTTACTAATGGCAAAACAAAAATTACACTTAAATATAGCAGCACTAATTTTGTTAGAAATATTTACTACACAAAAGACGCGCAGACAAACGCTATAGCAAAAGTAAATTTATCATTTGTTAATGCAAATGGCAATACAGTTACAGAGTCATTTAAGTTTGAGCTACCGGTTGGCAGCTTAACAAGCGCAGATGTTGCACAAGTGCTTGCAATGACTGATATTGCAAATTATGTTAGCACAAAAAATGTTGTAAACTACACCACTTCAGACGATAACTTAAAAAGCCTAGTAGTTTTACCAAATGACAGTGACGGCAGCTACAACAATAAAAATTTCCTTGGAACAATTACGTTAAGCAAAGTAAAATATTCAGTAGATGTTTTTAACGCAAGCAATCGAGTTTTCCAGAATTTAGAAAGATCACACGGAGAAACGTTTATTACACCTATGCCAAGTAACATTGGATTCCATGATGCAGGCACAGTTGTAACTTGGTTAATAACAAATACAGACGACAATACTTCTTTTGAAGTTGCCTGCGGTATTAGTGTTACTGTTAAATCCAATATACAGGCAACACCAATTGTAAAACATACCATAACTTATCTTGACGGTGACGGCAATGTTATCGGCACCGAAAAAGTTGCCCATAAATTTGAAGGTACTTTAAACTCACCGTCAGTACCGTATTACAATTACCGTGAATTTGTAAAGTGGAATTCTACTGGCGCTTCAATAATGTTTGATTCAAGTCATAATATAACTTATGGCCAAGTTACAACACCACTTACTTTAACACCGTTATTTGGTAATACTATTATTTCTACAGCATTGCCAATTGCCACAGCAATCAGCAGCTACACACGCCCATTCAATAATGAAAAGGTAACTGTGTCTGAGCTTGGCATAAGCCTTGTAAGTGTTGATGGCAACACAACTTACACTTTAGGTGTTGACTATGATATTACTTTCTTCGATTCTCTAAACGGCTCGCAAGGAGACCTTCCTAAAATTAAAAATGTAAGCGGTAATAATGGTTCTAGAAAAATTGGCTATCAAATTGAATTAAATACAACGTCAACAAATTCTGCATTTTACGGGATAGGTCGTTACCCATTTTCCGGCAACAACAACACATATCTGGGTGCTATTGATTTTACCATCACACCTATTAATTTTACAATTACACTCGGTGATATGAGTGTACCTGTTGGCACATCACTTTCAAGCACAAGCATTGACGCAAGTGTGCAAAGCCAAATTGACGCAGCCTTAGCAAACACCGGCATTAAAGACACCGCATACGCTAAAGATTTAGGCACAATGACACTTAGCTACTTGCAATCACTTGTTAATACGGCAGGCGTTTACGACAACGCAATAGGCCTAGAGCTACTTAAAAAAGGCAAAACTACAATAGACGGCAAAACTTATAAATTCAACAAGAGCAATTACGAAATTACAATTATTCACGGTGATTTGACAGTGTACGCAATTAACACCTCAACACCTACACCTACACCTACACCTACACCTGAAGAGACTACACTTGCACCGGTGGTTGATGATGCACCAGCTATTGTATTAGCGCTACCTGCAGCGGCTCCTGCGGCCGACGCCGAGACACAGACACAAGAGGAGACAACAATAGTTGACAATCAAACTCCTACAGCACCGGCACCACAAACAACTGATGACGAGACAACAGACATAGAGGATGCTCAAACTCCTACAGCAGCAGCCCCTCAAAGCGAGCAAAACTACTTATGGTTCTGGATAGCAGGCTTATTGTTAGTTGGCTGCGGCACAACAGTATTTGTAATAGGCAAGAAAAAAGCAAAAGCTACTGAAGAAGATGAATAATCAATAACGTTTAAAAACATCTGACAATAGCGTCAGCACAGCACTAGCATATGTTTGCCTATTATAAAAGACCAAAGGCAAAACTACAATAACACAAAACGCCTATAAGGCGCGGTTAATTACCGCATCTTATAGGCGTTTTTTTGTGCGCTGCCGCCGATGATAAGCTCAATTAAGGCGGCTGTTTTTTTTAGGCTACTTTAAACACTGTGTTAATACACCGCCAAGCCCTTATAAGAGTTTGGCAAGTAATTAAGGCGCTGTTTACACACCCAATTTTAACAATATTTTTTACTCGTAATCTATGTTGTTAATTGACATGGACTTGTAGGTTCTTGTGCCGTCGTCATTCTTATCAAAGGAGATGTTGAGCAGTGATGTTTCGGACTCTACTGAAATCCACTGATAGGATATAAAGGTATCTCCCTCGTTTGTTACATTACCGGCAATACCATTAAAATAGCGGTCGAAAACCTCTTGTTCGGTCAGCGAGAATTTTTCATCAATGCTGAGCTCTTGGATTGCCAAATACACATCACGCAACTCATCCTTTGTAAAGCTAGGTGCGGCTGTCTCGGGCTCCGGGGCGGGTGTTGGCTCCGGTGCAGGGACATCGCTGTCGGTGTCGCTCTCTTCATTCGATGTCGCACCATCTTCCACCACCTGCGCTATTTGAAAATCGATAGTAAAGGACTCGCCGTTATAGTCATATTCGTATGTTGCACCGAGTATGCCGTTTGTTAAGTTTGGTACATACCATGTGTTATCTTCTTCTTTTAGTGTTGCATCACCGTAAAGCCAAGCGTGCTCATCTACAACGGGGAAGAAAGAATAGTCGTGCAATTCTATATTAAAAGACATGAAATTTATGTAATCTTCGCTGTCAACATAGCCGTTTAGATACAGCTCAAAATAATCACCGATTTCATCGTTGCCTATATAACCCCATGCCTCATACTCGCCCGATATATCGTCGTTTCCGACATAGTCGCTTATTGTTACAATGCCGTACCATATGGAGGGGTTTGAGAGCGTTTCCACAGGCATAGTCACTTCTGAGCCGTAGCCCGGGGGCACAAACCCTGTTGCGTTTATTCCGCCGCCCGAAGTATCGCCCCAAATTGAGCTGTTCTCGGCAGTGAACACAAATACTATCTCATGGCCTGCATTGTCTCCTGCGGCCACAATGCTATCGCCGTCTATTACATAGTCCAGAACAAGGCCTTGTAGCAGCATTGTTTTTGCAGAAACATCAAGCTCAACATCTGATGCGCTACCATACGCAACAAGTGTGCCGTTTTCTCCGTCAATTTCAAGCGTCATCTCAATTTCTGCTTGCTGTATGGCGTCATAGTTCATAACTACACCGGCCGTTGTCATGCTCGAAAGCATGTATGTGCCTGTTAGGTTATTTTCGTCTATTACAACTCCTGCGCCCTGCATATCCCCCGAATCTTCACCCGTCATGCCGTCTTTAACAAATACAATATCAATCCCCATATCCAGCAAATTAGTTATGGTTATAACATTGCCCTGTATTGTACCGGGGAACTCATCGCCACCGTCTATTAAGGTAAAGGTTGTGCCGTCAATCTCATAATCGGCGTTATAATCATCGCCGTCTAAAGTGAGGGTGCAGTTGCCATTTGACTTGAGCTCTAGGCTTATGCCGTCGGCGTAAATTTCCGTAGGGTTCATCGTGATGCCCGCCATTGTAATTTCATCCGCCGTCCACACGCCGATATTCGGATCATCAGACGAGCCGCCCGAGAATAGGTTTACAGCCAAAACAATAATAAGCACTATTACTACTAAAGCCGCTACGCCTATGCCAATAATAATTTTAGGGTTGTTTATTTGTTGTTTTGTTGCCACACCCGCGCCGCTGTACCTGTTTGGCATTGGCGCTTGCCCCGCATACTGTTGTTGCGCCGGGATATTGTATTGTTGGGGCGGCATTTGCTGCTGTGGCATTTGCCCTGGCTGCGCTTGGTTTTGTTGCGGCGGCGCATTGTAGCCGCCCTGCATTGGCATTTGCTGCTGTGGCATTTGCCCTGGCTGCGCTTGGTTTTGTTGTGGCGGCGCATTGTAGCCGCCTTGCATTGGCATTTGCTGCTGTGGCATTTGCCCTGGCTGCGCTTGGTTTTGTTGCGGCGGCG
>CAYJBO010000084.1:0-4012 GCA_964368295.1 uncultured Bacteroides sp. | reverse complement strand
CATTGTAGCCGCCTTGCATTGGCATTTGCTGCTGCATATTATTTTGCACATACATTGGGTTTGCGGTGTGTTCCTGCCTTTGTTCGCCGCCTTGTGCATACCCGTTCATGCCTGGCACAGTGTTTTGATTAGTCTCGGGTGCTTTTATCTCCTCTGATTTTGCACCGCAGTTATCGCAAAATTTTGCACCTTGCGATATATCGTATCCACAATTACTACATTTGGCCATGGTGTTTCCTCCTATTATTTTGGTTAAATTATATGCTGTCTTGTCGGTTTTGGCTTGTATAGAGAATTTGTCACTCGCCCCACTTGCTATATGGGTTTATGCATTAACATTTTTAAAGTAATTTTACAACGCTAAAACTATGCTAACACGGCGAGCAATTCCCCTTAAATAAAAGCACATATACGCAATCTTTACATAAAGTATAACAAAATAGCACTTATTAAACATCGTGCATTTCCGCTGATTTTAATTTTTTTATTTTTGCACAAAAAAAACAGGCAAAGAGCCTGTTTTTAATATTTAGCTGTAATTTATGCCGATACCCCTGTGTTTTTAGCAAGTAACTGTTAAGTTTAACGGCGAGGGTTAAAGGTTTAACTTTTTTAGCTTTGATTTTAAACTATTTCGGATTTTGATGTAAAGCTATAAAAATTTTAATAAACCTTTAAATAAACATGTGCATTAGCGCACACTTTTAAAGGCTACTCATCTTGCAAAATAGCAGAGCCAAAGTCATCTGCAAAAAAGTTGCAATAAATCGAAACAGCATTAAAATCTTCGTCCTCTTCGAGCTGTATTGTAATTGTGCTCTCGATTAATTCTTCCTCTATTTTCTCTGATACAAGCTTTGTTTTCTCAAATTGTGCACCCTCTGTTTTGTTTCCTATGGCCACGTAAGCATCCGGCGCTTTCCCATCGTAATTTACGTTTTCAAGCACTAGTATGTTGTCGCTAAAAAGGCTAATTTGTGCCGTTACCCCGTGGGCTCCGTTTTCAATTACGGCAGTTTTTAAAAGCACAATGTCGCTCGATTGCTCTTCTTGGCTTTCAACTTGCTGTGTAGATTGCGGCGTTTGTTCTTGCGCATCATCGCTTTGGTCTTGTGATGTTTGCGCGGAAGATGCTGTGTTTTCTTGCTGCTGTGAGCTATTTAACTCATTATCTTGTGAAGAACAGCCAGCCATAAGTATACAGCAAACTAAAAAAACCGAAATTGTTTTTTTCATATTTTCACCCTTTAAATTTGTTTAGCAATACTATTATCATCAACACAGAATAACCATATGCCGCAAAATTAAATATTTTTAAAATTTAGTTACTCTTTACTTTATTATAGCACAAAATTGTAATTAGTAAATTGCTTATATTCAAAAAACAGACATATACACGTTTTATTTATAAAAATCTGTATTAGCACCTAGCTTGCGCAAAAAATTTTCAAGCACGCTATTATATTTATTTTTTATATTTTATGCGACGATTTATTGTTAGTTGCATTTTAAAAGCCCGAATACTTTTATCATTAAAACTTTATGACAACCAAAAAATGCAGGCGTTCTTTTTATCTCCATATTATCATAGATTGTTAAAATACTGTTTTACCAGTTCTTTTCCACCGGCTTTAATTATTTTACCTTCTTTTATTACAATCACCTTATCGGCTAAGGCCCGGGCACATCTTATGTCGTGTGTAATTGTTAAAATTGTATTGTTTTCTTCTTCGTGAATGGTGTTGATTATATTAACTAGGTTGTTAAGCGACGCATAATCTTGCCCGACAGTTGGCTCATCAAATACAATTACTTGCGGTTTCATAGAAAGCATTGTCGCTACGCCAATTTTTCTTTTTTGCCCTTCGCTAAGTGAATGTGGGTGCCTGTCTAAAAGTGGTTCTATCTCAAACATATCAACAACCTTTTGCGCATAATCAACAGAATGTGCCGAGAACAAAATTTCGTCTTCTACTGTTGCCATAAATAATTGATAGTTTGGATTTTGATATACATAAGAAACTTCCTTAAACCATTGTTTATTTCCTTTTTTCTTTGGGAATTTGACATTCAAATTTTGAGAAATACTGCCGTCACTTGCCTGAATTAGCCTTGCAAGTAACTTTGTAAAAGTGCTTTTACCCTGGCCATTATCGCCAAGGATTACCACTCTTTCGCCTTTATATATAGTTAAATTTATATTGTCAATAATAGCCTTGTTTTTAACTTTATATGTTAAGTTCTTGATGTCAAAAAGCACTTCTTTGCGCTCTTTCTTTGAGCAAATATCTTGTATTTTTACGCTACTCGACAAAATATATTCGTGATGATTGTCTATTTTTCTCACCGACTCGTTTTCTACATGATATAGCTCGTCCACATAATCAATTACCATATCCAGCCTATGCTCAATAATTATAATGGCATAACCTTTGTCTTTTAGATATTTAAGTTTTTGCAATAACAGTATTGATGCCGGCTTATCTAAATTGGCAAGCGGCTCATCTAATATTATTATCTTAGAATTAAGCGCTAACGTTGTTGCTGTAATTAGTCTTTGCTTTTCCCCACCTGATAAATGGAGTGTTTTATCCTCTTTGCTAAGCCCCATATCGGCACAGGCATTGTCTATCATTCTGTGCATATCATCACTTGGCACCGACATATTTTCAAGCCCAAAAGCTATTTCTTCTTTCACTATCGGATGAATAATTTGAAGCTCTGCATTTTGTAATACACTACCCACTTCTTTTGCAATTTGCCCTATGTTTAGTTTAGATATATTTTTACCGTTTACTATCACTTCACCTGTCAAATTGCCTTTTATTGAATTTGGAACAACACCATTCATTATATGAAATAATGTAGATTTCCCTTGCCCGGAAGCCCCTGCAATGAGAGTGATTTTGCCATAGTATAAATCTAAATTTACGTTTGATAACACCCGACTGCTTGCGGTGTTATTGTAACAAAATGATATGTTTTTCAGCGAAATTGCAATGCTCATATTAACACGCCCCCTACAATAAAGCCGACAAACAGTATGACAAAAACAATGTCTCTGGCTGTAAATTTGATAGGCTCGAATATCGTTGTTTGCACTTTATCCGTTACAAAGCCTCTTGTTTCAACACTGAGTGCTAATGTGTCTGAAATTTGCAATATTCTGACAAAAAGCGGTAAAACAAACGCCCTGTAAAACACATTGAGGTTTAATAGCAAGCTCACTCCCCTTGTTTTCATAGCGTCTTTTATCTGTGTCATTTCTTTTACAAAAAGCGGAATAAAATTTAGCGTGATTAGCATGCCAAGTGTTATTAACTTTGGAAATTTAAGCTGCCTTAAATTCCTAACAAAATGTGTGGTGCTTACACTTAATCCGGGAACAACTGCAAAAGTTATTGCCAGTGCTCTATTAAATGCGTGGTAAGTTGTTGTTACGTCCTTTGTTATTAGGTATGTTAAACCGCCGATAACAAATGTTGTAGTTAGCAATCCGGGAATAATTGCCAAACAAGATTTATAGTATCCAAAGGCAAGATATAACACAAAAATTGCTATATAAAATATGTAAATATTTTCTTTTGTCGCCATTATTAGTCCAAAAATCAATGTAGCAAGCGATAGCAGCATACACAATATTGGATATAATGGTCTTTTCGTTTTTAATCTTTCCATTTCAACCTACTTTGACACTATTCCTGCTTTAGTCATCTCTTTGCCTATTTTAAGCCCTAAAAACGCACCTATTAGCCCCACCGCAATTACAGCTGACGTCATACCAATTACTATAAAAGCATTGCTCATTAAAACTGCAAACACATCAGGGGCAACAACGGCATTCCAAATGGTAGGCACTATTAATCCAACAGGTGGGACAATAGCACCTGCCACAAAGCAAGCGGTGTCTTTTTTATATCCTCTGAATATAACTAATATCAATGTTTCAACCAATACCATTGTAAGCAAATTGCCATAAAAAGTCTGCACAGCCATAAATATCATTAATATG
>CAYJBO010000083.1:9083-9552 GCA_964368295.1 uncultured Bacteroides sp. | reverse complement strand
AAATTGAGTGACACAGCCCGATGCACTCATAACAAATGTTTACACCGGGGCCGATAATCATTCTCTCAACTTCATTTTGATGCCTACCACAAAAATTACATATTAGATTTTTATCTTTATCTTTGTCTTTGCCGTTTTTGTTGTTTTGGTTTGCCATATGCCATCCTTATCGTTTTGTAATTACTTCGTCCACAAGGCCATAAGCTTTTGCCTGCTCTGCGCTCATATAATTGTCCCGCTCTGTGTCAAGTGCAATTTTTTCAACGCTGTTGCCTGTAAGCTCCGACAAAAGCTCATTTAAGCGGCTGCGTGTTTTAACAATGTGGTCCGCATGGATTTTTATGTCCGATGCTTGCCCTTGCAACCCGCTCAACAATGGCTGGTGAATCATAATTTCACTGTTTGGCAGTGCAAAGCGTTTACCCTTTGCACCTGCCGCAAGCAAAAAGGAACCCATTGATGCAGCAAG
>CAYJBO010000083.1:5126-9073 GCA_964368295.1 uncultured Bacteroides sp. | reverse complement strand
CATATAGTCGATACATCCCATTTTATATATTGCATAGACTCCTAAATACCAAAGCCTGAACTAATAGACCCCCCCGGACTGTTAATGTAAATGCTAATGTCTTTTTCCGGGTCTTGCCCCTCTAAATAGAGCAATTGTGCAACAACTAGGCTTGCTGTAACATCGTTAACCTGGTCTGAAAGCATAATAATTCTATCGTTTAAAAGGCGCGAGAAAATGTCGTAAGAGCGCTCTCCCCTGGCGGTTTGCTCTATAACATAAGGTACTAAACTGCTCACTGCAAAATCTCCTAACTGATTATTTTGTGTCTTCTTTAGCTGTCTCTTCTGTAACTACTGCGCTAGATTTAATTAAGTCGATAGCTTTGTTTACAGCAAGATCACTTCTGATATCTTCTTCCGGTACAAGAGTTTTAACTTTATCTGCCTCAATGTTGTAAGCCTCAGCAATGCGGCTAATCTCTTTGTCATAATCCTCGTCTGATGCCACAAGGTTCTCTGCTTTAACAACAGCCTCTAATGCCAGGCGAGTTTTAACTTGCTTTTCAGCCTCTACTTTAAACTCATCGCGGAATTTTTTAACATCTCCGCCCATATATTTTAAGTAGTCTTCAAGTCTTAGCCCTTGTTGTTGTAAACGTCCCTCAAAGTCACGCACCATCTCGTCAACGCGTGTCTCAATCATAATTGCAGGTATATCGCACTCTAATGTGTCTACAATTTGGTTTACAAGGCTGTTCTCAACGTCTGCCTCTGCTTTGTCTGATGCAGATTTTTGCATGTTGTCGCGGATGCTGTTTTTAAGCTCGTCAAGTGTGTCGTACTCTGATACATCTTTAGCGAACTCATCGTCGAGCTCAGGAAGCTCTTTCATTTTAACTTCGTGTAATTTAACTTTAAATACTGCCTCTTTGCCGGCAAGCTCTGTAGCTTGATACTCCTCAGGGAAAGTTACTTTAACGTCAAACTCCTCGCCTGCTGTGTGTCCGATGATTTGGTCTTCAAATCCAGGTATAAATTGGCCCGAGCCAAGTGTTAATGAGAAGTGCTCGCCTTTGCCGCCGTCAAATGCAACGTCATCTACAAAGCCCTCAAAATCAATGTCTGTGATATCACCGTTTTCAGCGGCTGCCTCACGTGTAATTGTCCTTGAGTTTCTCTCTCTCATGCGGTCAATCTCTGCTGTTACTTCTTCATCCTTAATAGCATTGACAGTTTTTGTTACTTTTAAACCTTTGTACTCACCAATTTTAACGTCTGGTTTTACAGTTACTAGTACTTTTAATGTAACGCCAGCCTCAATATCAGCGCTAACAATGTCAACTTCAGGCCTGTCAACAGGGTCTATGCCTGTCTCTTTTATAGCTGCTTCGTATGCGTCGTAAAAAAGCTCATTAATAGCATCATAAAAGAATACATCTGAACCGTATCTTTTTTCAATAATAGAGCGTGGTGCCTTACCTTTTCTAAAGCCGGGTATGTTGTATTTTTCAGCTGTATTTTTATAAGCTGTATCAACTGCGTTTTTAAAAGTGCCTGAATCTATCTCCATTTGTAGTTCGTGTACGTTGTTTTCTAATTTTTCGTTTTTAATAAGTTTCATTAAAGTTCCTCCAAGTATAGTAGCATTTATGCATATGTTTTGATTATATCATTTTTTTAATTATTTGGCTATATGTTTTACTAATATTTTTATACAAAAAACAAATTAAACAGATATTTTATGGAATATCTTTTTACCCTTTTTAATAACTGCGCCATTTACTAGCTGTTCATTAGTAATAACAAGCGCCGCATCGGCAACTTTTTCGCCGTCTATGCTTATGCCGCCCTGCGAAATTAGCCTTCTTGCCTCACCTTTGCTTGCAGCTACCCCTGTTATTACCATCGCATCAAGCAGGCCGATATTTCCATCGGTAAGCACATCTGCGCTAAGCGTTGTAGATGGCATATCTTTTGCATCAGCGCCGCCGCCAAATAGGCTCTTTGCGGTTTCAAGAGATTTTTTCGCCTCTTCCTCGCAGTGCACAAGGCTTGTAAGCTCAAAGGCCAAAAGCTCTTTAGCCTTGTTTATCTCAGCGCCACTTTGCATGTCTATTGCGTCAATTTGTGCAACAGGTATGTTTGTCAGCAACTTTAAGCAATTTGCAACTTCTGCGTCGTCCACATTTCTCCAGTATTGGAAAAACTCGTACGGAGAAGTTTTTTTTGGGTCAAGCCACAGTGCGCCCTTCTCTGTCTTGCCCATTTTTTTGCCGTCTTTGGTAGTTAAAAGCGCAAATGTCATACCATATGTATCACGCCTGTCGCAGCGCCTGTTAAGCTCTACGCCGCCAATAATATTACTCCACTGGTCATTGCCGCCAAACTGCATTTTACAGTCAAACTCTCGTGCAAGATGTAAAAAATCATAGCTTTGCATCAACATGTAGTTAAATTCAATAAAGGACAAGCCTTTCTCAAGGCGCGTTTTAAAACACTCTGCAGTGAGCATTTTGTTAACTGAGAAATGCACGCCAATCTCACGCAAAAAGTCAAGATACTTTAAATTTAAAAGCCAATCGGCATTGTTTACAATTATGGCTTTATCGTCAGAAAAATCTATAAATTTGCTCATAATTTCTTTAAATCTGTCCGCATTGTGTTGGATATCCTCTTGCGATAACATTTGGCGCATTTGAGTTTTGCCTGTTGGGTCGCCTACTAATGTAGTGCCACCGCCCAGCAAGATTATTGGCCTATGCCCTGCATTTTGCATGTGGCGCATTATTATAAGTTGCATAAAATGGCCTACGTGTAGGCTGTCTGCCGTTGGGTCAAAACCTGTGTAAAACGTTATTTTTTCTTTGCCCAATATGTCTCTTATTGCCGTTTCATCCGTGGCCTGCGCAAAAAGGCCACGCTCTTTAAATAGGTCGAATACGTTATTCATATTTTTCTCCGTTCTGCCGCAAAACACGGCACATAATAATTGTACATCAGCAGATTGTTTAAAAAAATAAAACGTCCTCTGCCGACTATAAAATCGGCAGAGGACGACTAAACTCGCGGTACCACCTCTGTTTGTCTTTGCCTCACGGCAAAAACCTCACTGTGTAATAATTACACAAACGCTTTAACGGGCGCACCCGACACAGCTTACTTTAAGTAAAACAATTCAGCTCTGTTGCTCCAAAATGTATTCCCAAACACGCCTCGCACTCTTTTTCACCAGCCAAGAGCTCTCTATGCCTCAACGCATAAGGTACTTGTTTTCTTCACAGCATTTATATTAATTTAATTGTCGCATTGCTTAATATTAATAAATACATATTAAAAGACATAAGCAGTAAGACTATTATATCAAAAATGTATCTTTTGTCAATATTAACATATGCGTTTGTAGTAAGACGAAAAATTTTAAGTTTCAAGCTGTAAAACTAATCAAAATCATCAAAGATGTCGTCGTCTATTTCAGTGTTAAAGTCATTTTCACAAAGCGTTAAATAATGGTTAAGCCTGTGCACAATAATGTCAAAAGCAACCTCGTTTTTTCCGCCCTCCGGCACAATAATATCTGCAAACCTCTTGCTTGGCTCTACAAAAGCATCGTGCATTGGTTTAACGGTAGTTAAATATTGAGACACAACGCTATCAAGTGTTCGTCCACGTTTTTTTACATCTCTTACAACTCTGCGCAGTATTCTCACATCTGCATCAGTGTCTACATATATTTTAACATCCATCAAGTTGCGCAGTGCCTCGCTCGAAAAAATCAATATCCCCTCAACAATTATTACGTTTGCAGGCTCAACAGTAAGTGTTTCTTTCATTCTGTCGTGCAGTTTAAAATCGTATTGCGGGCTTTGTACCGCCTTGCCTTTGCGCAATTTTTCTATCTGACTTACCATTAAATCAGTGTCAAAAGCGTCGGGATGATCATAATTTTGGCGTGTTCGCTCCTCAAGG
>CAYJBO010000083.1:0-5116 GCA_964368295.1 uncultured Bacteroides sp. | reverse complement strand
CTTTATAGTAATTGTCGTGAGGTATAACACAAACACTGTTTGCAAATTTCTCTTTAAGCTTGCGCACAAGCGTAGATTTACCGCTTGCAGTGCCGCCGGCTATGCCAATAACCAAGTTTTTCATATAATTCTACCTCAGTTAACTTTTGGCAACGACGCTGCCGCCACGCTCTGTCCAACTCTACGTGTCCTCTCGTCCGGTGTTTTAGGCTCAAATTTAATGTGAGGATACTCCTCTTTCAAAACGCGCGTTGCAGTGTTTAATAAAATATCTCCGCCTTTTCCGCTTGTAACGCGGCCCAGCATTAAAAACGTGCTTAATATTATAAAACTTGCTGTAAAGCACAAGTGTATGGCCTAAATAAACGCCGATGCTCTCATATATCTTAGCGGCTCTTTCGTCGTCTTTTTCCATAAGCTCTTGTACTTCTTTTAGCTTTTCAGCAGGTGTGCTACCCTTAAGCTCAATATTAGCCGCAGGCGCAAGCTTAATTACAGAATCCTGGCTAAAGTATTTAACACCACAACCTATGTCACCGCTCCACTCATCTTCCATAGCGGTTTCCTGTGCGTCTACAGGTGCAAATGCAAGCTCGTTTAAACAGCCTGTTATTTTGCCGTCAACATCAACGTAACCAACCGCCTCACTAGTGCCCATCGCAATGCCAAGTACGCCTGTGTCGTCAAGGCCCATTGCGCCGGCAAGCGCCGTTACATCGCCGTCATTGGCAACCTCAATAGGCACATCGCCTATCTCTTTTGCCGCTCTTATGTAAATGTCTTTTACTTTTTCGTTAAAATCAGCTTCGCTCACTTGTAAAAATAGCGAGGCAACCATGCATTTGTTGTCTACATAAACGCCGGCACTTGAAATACCAATTGCATCTACCCTGTCCATTTTGCTTGCCGCCGCTTTAAATGCGTCAACAATGCCCTTATAGTGGTAATCTGGGTCTGGGTTTGTCTTAGGATGCCATACAACCTCTTCGCTAAAAATTGGGTTACCGTCAACCACTGCACTAACTTTTCTATCAGAGCCGCCCGCATCAAATCCTATCCTACATCCCCCAAAATTTTTGCCAATGGCCTTAGCCTTAGATACATCACTTGGTTTTTTATCATACGGCAAAACTACAACTTCAAAGTCTTTTTCGTAAACTCTCTGCATAAAACCTTTGTCAAAAGCCCTTGTTCCGTTTGTTGTATATGCTCCTTTAACTTTATCAAACACACTGTCGGCGTCCGAACAAATTATTACTTTAAAGCCGCCAAAACTCCATAGCAAAAACTTAACTAGCCTATCGATATAGTACTCATCTGCGTCACGCATGTCGGCAGTGTTGTAAATTTTGGTCTCATATGTGCTAATTTGACCGGAGCTTCTCTCCACAGCAATACACACAGGCACTGTCGCATTTTTTTCATAACTGTCAAAAAATGCGCCTAGAGGAATAAAACCTTTATCGAGACAAGGAACATTTTTAATAGGTACATTGATATTTTTAAATTCCATAATGAAAATTCTCCCTTTAAATTAAGTATGATTTTCGGATAAAAGTATTTACTTATTTATTTTTATACATGTCTTCGTAGTATTTTTTGTATTCTCCGCTTGTTACATTCTCCATCCAAGCCTCGTTATCAAGGTACCATTTAATTGTTTTTTCAATGCCTACCTCAAAAGTTGTCTCAGGGCTCCAGCCTATCTCATCCTGTATTTTTTTAGGGTCAATGCCGTAGCGCCTGTCATGGCCAAGCCTGTCTTCAACATATTTAATTAAATTTTCATCAATAGAGCTATCAAACTCTTTTTGTAATATCTCTATTATTTTTTTAACAATAAAAATGTTAGGCCTCTCATTATGGCCGCCAACATTATAAACCTCGCCAAATCGCCCTTTTTCAATTACCATATCTATGGCTTTGCAATGGTCCTCAACGTATAGCCAGTCTCTGACGTTCATGCCGTCGCCGTATACCGGCAGCTGTTTTTTAACCTTTGCGTTATTTATCATAAGTGGTATTAATTTTTCCGGGAATTGGTACGGCCCATAATTGTTTGAGCACCTTGTAATATTAACATCCATGCCATAAGTGTCGCAAAACGCCTTTACAAACATGTCGGCAGACGCCTTGCTAGAAGAGTAAGGGCTGTGTGGGTCCAGCGGAGTTTGCTCTGTAAAAAATCCTGTATCCCCAAGGCTGCCGTACACTTCATCTGTGCCAACCTGTAAATATTTTTTACCCTGCGCCCATTTGCCGTCTTTAAACCATGCTGTTTTTGCGCACTGCAACATATTTACCGTGCCCTCAACATTTGTTTTTACAAATATCTCAGGGTTTGTAATGCTTCTGTCCACATGGCTTTCGGCCGCAAAATTCACTACATAATCTATGTCATTGTCTTCAAAAATTTTAGCAATAGCCTGTCTATCGCATATATCCGCCTGAATAAAAACATGGCGGCTGTCGTTTTCAATGCTCTTTAAATTAGCTAGATTTCCCGCATATGTAAGTGCGTCTACATTAATAATTTTTATGTCGCTATACTTTGCTAGCATATACAAAACAAAGTTAGAACCTATAAAACCGGCTCCACCCGTAACAAGATATGTCTTCATTTTATAACTCCCTTTTTTACGCATTTGCGCAATATTTAACCTTAATTAAAATCTTTGCAATTTTCAAAATAAACCGCTAGTGCATCTTTCCAATTTCTCATCTCATCGCCCACAGTGCACCTTAACATTGTGTTATCCAGCGCTGAATACTGTGGCCTTGATGCCGCATTAGGATTTTTTGCTTTATACTCTTCACTTGTGCAAGCGTTTACTACAGCACTTGAGCCTGAGAGTTTAATAATTTCTTTTGCAAAGTCGCACCAGCTACAAACGCCTTCGCCCGTACAGTGGTATGTGCCATACTCTTCTGTTAGGCTAAGCTTTAAAATATGATGCGCTAAATCAGCAGCGTTAGTGGGGTTGCCAAGCTGATCGTTTACAACCGAAAGCTCTTTTTGCGCTTTGCCCACACGCACAATAGTTTTTACAAAGTTTTTGCCAACATAACCATAAAGCCAAGCTGTGCGCACAATAAAGGCTTTTTTACAAAAATCTGTCGCATACTTTTCGCCCATAAGCTTTGTTTTACCGTATGCAGATTTTGGCGCGGTAGGCTCACACTCACTAACAGGGTTTTCGCACATTCCTCCGCTAAAAACATAGTCGGTAGAAACATGTATTAACTTTGAACCAACTTTATTAGCAGCTATAGCAAGGTTTCTTGGCCCCAGTGCATTTACCTTAAATGCATCGTCAAAATTGCTCTCGCATCCGTCGACATTAGTGTATGCAGCGCAATTAATAATAACGTCAGGCCGCTCTTTTTCAACTAAATCATTCACAGCAGACATGCTGGTTATGTCTAAGTTATCAACGTCTGTTTTAATAATTTGTGTATTTAATAACTCTTCGGGCAAATTGCCTAGCTCTGTTTTTCCTGTTTCTAGGCAGCAGCAAAGCTCACTGCCTAGTTGGCCGTTTGCGCCTGTTATAAGTATTTTCATATATACATATTATCCTGTCTTATAAAATAATGGCAGCATTTTATAACGCTTAATTTTTTGCAAGTATAAACGCTGTTAATTACTTAGATGCAATAATTTTGCCCTCTGCAACTTGTCTTAAGTGGTGTCCATACGGGCTTTTTCCATAAATTTCGGCACTTTTTAGCAGTTGCTCTTTAGTAATCCATCCGTTTTTATAACTTATTTCCTCAGGCGCACTTATTTTAATACCTTGGCGTTTTTCTATAGTTTTAACAAAATCTGCAGCATCTACAAGGCTCTCAATAGTGCCTGTGTCAAGCCATGCAAATCCTCTGCCAAGCAGTTTTACATCAAGGCTATTATCATTTAAATAAAGCTCGTTTAACGTTGTTATTTCAAGCTCTCCCCTTGCGCTGGGTTTAACTTGTTTTGCTAGTTCTACAACACGCTTGTCGTAAAAATAAAGGCCTGTAATGGCATAGTTGCTTTTTGGATTTTGCGGTTTTTCCTCTACAGAAATAACCCTGTTGTTATCATCAAACTCAACGACACCAAAGCGCTCAGGGTCGCTTACATAATAGCCAAAAACAGTAGCCCTGCCATTAGCACCATTGGCAACTGCGTCGCGCAAAAGGCCCGAAAAACCATTGCCAAAGAAAATGTTATCGCCAAGTACCATTGCACAGCTGTCGTCGCCTATAAATTCCTCGCCCAGTAAAAAAGCCTGTGCAAGTCCATCAGGGCTCGGCTGTACTTTATACGATAAATTTATGCCAAACTGGCTGCCGTCTTTTAAAAGTTGCTCAAACCTCGGTGTGTCCTCTGGTGTCGATATAATTAATATATCACGTATCCCCGCAAGCATTAAAGTAGACAGCGGATAATATATCATCGGCTTATCATAAACCGGCAATAGCTGTTTGCTAGTAACCATTGTAAGTGGGTAAAGCCTTGTACCGGCGCCACCTGCTAAAACAATACCTTTCATGTAAATCTCCGTTCAAATTTATTTTAATACAACACAATCAGTGCTTATAAAGCCTAAATCCCCATTTGTGCCAATATTTAAACATGCTACTTATCTGCATAAAAAAATTGCTTAACTTCTTGCGTGTATCTCTGTGCCATGCGTGCACTACATATGTTATAGGCACATACATAACCTTGCCGTATTTTTTTGCTTCTCTTGTAATATCCGCATCTTCTACATACATAAAATAACGCCTGTCAAAGCCGCCAATTTTCACAAATACATCGGTGCGTATTACAAAAAAACAGCCTGTGCAAAAATCTATCTCTATCGGTTTTGTCAAATTCTCATCACGCATTAAATACGCATTTTCAAACCTTTTTAAAAATGCAAAAGGCAATTGCCTGCTTAACAGCGACATAAATGTAGGCACACGCTTTGCCGTATATTGCTCTTCGCCGCTTGGGAACATGAGACGCGGCGTTACCATTACAGTGTCGGGGTTTTCTTCAAGATAATCACAAAGTGCCGATATTGCGTCTGATTCTAATGTGATGTCGGGGTTTATTACAGCGTGATACTTACTGTTGAGCTTTTGC
>CAYJBO010000082.1:0-9582 GCA_964368295.1 uncultured Bacteroides sp. | reverse complement strand
TTTTATGGGTAATTCAAACAGGCCGCTTGCAATGGCGATGGCAGAGTGCCTTGGTATTGCGCCGGGCAGATGCGATGTTGGGCAGTTTAGCGACGGGGAGATTTCTATATCAATAGGCGAGAGCGTGCGCGGTAGCGAGGTGTTTATAGTGCAAAGCACGTCGTCGCCGGTAAATAGGCACCTCATGGAGCTTTTAATAATGATAGACGCAATGCGCAGGGCGAGCGCAGGGCGCATAACGGCGGTAATACCGTACTACGGCTATGCAAGGCAAGACAGAAAGAGCCGTGCAAGGGACCCAATTACGGCAAAGCTTGTGGCGGACTTAATAGTGGCGGCAGGCGCAGATAGAGTTGTGACAATGGACTTGCACGCGGCGCAAATTCAAGGCTTTTTTAACGTGCCGCTAGACCATATGCAGGGTGCACCCATATTGATACCTTATTTTGAAAGACAGATATCAAGCTCTAAAGACGATGTTGTAATAATGTCGCCGGACCTTGGCAGTGTCAGCAGGGCACGCAGGTTTGCAGAGCGGCTTGATGTGCCGCTTGCAATAGTAGACAAGCGCCGCCCCAAGGCCAACGAGAGTGAGATAATGAATGTAATAGGCGATGTAAACGGCAAACACGTTATAATAGTAGACGATATGATTGACACGGCCGGCACACTTGTAAATGCGGCCGCCGTTGTTATGGAGCGCGGGGCAAAAAAGGTTAGCGCATGCGCAACGCACGGCGTTTTAAGCGGCCCCGCCATAGAGAGGATAGAGAGCAGTGTGCTGTCTGAGGTTGTTATACTGGACACAATTTTACAGCCGCAAGAAAAGCAGACGGCTAAAATAAAAGTGCTTAGCACTGCGCCAATTTTAAGCGAGGCAATAGCAAGAATTTACAGCGACAAGCCTGTGAGCGCCTTGTTTATTTAACAAAAAAAGCCTTGCACAGCAAAGTATAGCTGTGCATGCTTTAATTTTTATGCGTTATACCGTAATTTTATTTTTAATTCAGGGGGAAAAATGTCAGAACTTATTTTAGTAGTAGATTTTGGCGGCCAGTACAATCAACTTATTGCACGCCGTGTTAGAGAGAGCAACGTTTATAGCGAAATAGTGCCGTATACAAAAGCGCACGAGGCTATAAAAAACAAAAAGCCAAAGGGCGTTATATTTACAGGCGGCCCAAACAGCGTTTATTTAAATGATTCGCCTACAATAGGCGCAGATGTGTTTAATATGGGCATACCTGTTTTGGGCATATGCTATGGCGCACAGCTTATGATGCATGTGCTTGGCGGTAAAGTTGCCACAGCGCCTGAGCGTGAGTACGGCAAAACACTTGTGCATGTCGATAAAACGTCGAAAATGTTTGACGCTGTGGACGAGAGCACAATTTGCTGGATGAGCCATAACGACTATATTGAGAAAGTGGCAGACGGCTTTAAAATTACAGCGCACACCGACAGCTGCCCATGTGCGGCGGCAGAAAATACCGAAAAACAGCTATATGCTGTACAATTTCACCCGGAGGTACTGCACACACAGCAGGGCACAAAAATGATATCTAACTTTGTGCACGGCGTTTGTGGCTGTAGCGATGCATGGAAAATGGACAGCTTTGTCGAGCGCAGTGTACTAGAACTGCGCGAGAAAATTGGCAAAGGCAAGGTTTTGTGTGCACTTTCAGGCGGTGTGGATTCATCCGTTGCGGCAGTTATGCTTGCAAAGGCCGTTGGCAAACAGCTAACCTGCGTTTTTGTAGACCACGGCCTATTGCGCAAAGACGAGGGCGATGAGGTAGAGGCTGTATTTGGAGAAAAGGGCGACTATGAGCTTAACTTTATACGTGTAAATGTTGGCGAGCGCTTTTATGCAAAGCTTGCAGGTAAAGACGACCCCGAGACAAAGCGCAAGATAATAGGCGAGGAATTTATACGTGTTTTTGAGGACGAAGCAAACAAAATAGGCGCCGTAGATTTTCTTGTACAGGGCACAATTTACCCCGACGTAGTTGAGAGCGGCGCAGGCGGCGAGAGTGCGGTCATAAAAAGTCATCACAACGTAGGCGGCCTGCCCGACCACGTTAATTTTAAAGAAATAGTTGAGCCACTGCGCGATTTATTTAAAGACGAGGTGCGCAACGCAGGACGAGAGCTGGGCCTACCTGAAAGCCTTGTGAGCAGACAGCCATTTCCGGGGCCGGGCCTAGCTATAAGAATAATTGGCGAAGTTACGCCGGAAAAAATAAAAATAGTGCAAGAGGCCGACTATATTTACAGGAGTGAGCTAGAGAAAGCCGGCGTTACAAAAGACCTTGGCCAGTACTTTGCAGCGCTTACAAATATGCGCAGTGTTGGCGTTATGGGCGACGAGCGCACATACGATTACGCAATTGCACTGCGCGCCGTTACCACCACAGATTTTATGACGGCAGAGGCCGCCAAATTGCCCTGGGAGGTACTTGAAAAAGTTACGAACCGCATTGTAAACGAGGTGCAAAGCGTAAACAGGGTGCTTTTTGACTGCACGGGTAAACCACCGGGAACTATTGAATTTGAGTAAATTTTAAAACAAAAAAGAACTATAATAATATAGCCGCCGCACATGTACTGTTAAAGTACTTGTGCGGCGGCTTTTATAAGTGTGCATAAATTTAAGCTAGCCGATAAATTTAAACGCAGAGCATTTTGCCTTGTGCAAGCTGCAAGGCAAGGTGCAAGCTACAAGGCAAGGTGCAAACCGCTTTTGCTCTAGGTACTGCAAATGTCTGCTATTATCTGTACAGTGCTCCTCAGATTAAAGACACATTACTAAATCGCATGTGTCTTTAACTGCGGTACACTGTTCATCTAAATGCAGAGCATTTTGCAGCACCTTTTCGCCAAAGCTAAGTTAGGTTTAAGCCGAGTTTCGGTTAAGCTGAGTTTCGCTAAAGTTAATCAAAGCTAAGCTGCGTTTCGGCTAAGCTAAGTAAGGTGCAAACCGCTTTTGCTCTAGGTACTGCAAATGTCTGCTATTATCTGTACAGTGCTCCTCAGATTAAAGACACATTACTAAATCGCATGTGTCTTTAACTGCGGTACACTGTTCATCTAAATGCAGAGCATTTTGCAGCACCTTTTCGCCAAAGCTAAGTTAGGTTTAAGCCGAGTTTCGGTTAAGCTGAGTTTCGCTAAAGTTAATCAAAGCTAAGCAAGGCAAGCTAATCTAAAATAAACTAATAGGTGAGAATTAGCGTTAATTTAAAAGCGCTGGCACAACTCTTTAACTGCGTTATACGCCTACCACACGCAAATTTTGTTGTGCCCCTGTTTTACCTCTGCAAAAGGGCCCGTCATAGGTGCGCTCTCGTATTCGCTGTAGTTGTAGTCGCAGTCAAACACAATGGCGCTCCCGTCAAAGGACTCAAAATCGCATTCCACAATGCGCACCGGCGCAAGGTCGTCTGTGCTTAAAATGCGTGTGTGTTCAGGTTTTAGCTCGCCGTCCATGTCAAACTCAACGTACGTGTGGCCATCGGCGGTTGTAATGCTAACTGCCGGGTTAAAGTCGCTTAGCAATTTATCGCATTCCCTGTCAAATGCAGTTGCCCCTGCATAATAGCTGTTGCCGTTTATGTACACCGTTTGCTTTTCGTTCGCATACAGCTCTTGGTCGCCGTTTGTATGGGCCGTTATGCGCTCAATGTACTCCTCTTCGCTTATAGGGCTGCCGTCGTAATCCGCTGTGCCAAAATACGATGCCTCAATATAAACACGCTTGCCACCAATAAACATATTTTGATAAAATCTGTCGTCGCCGCCGTATGTAATGGCAGAGCCACTCACCTGTGTTGTGTGTGCAAAGTGATACGGTGTAGAGCGGTCGGGCACAGAGTCTCGCCTTAAACTGCCACAAAACAGGTTGTGCACGTATGCACCGCCCTGCGCTACGTTGTCAAGGTTGTAGTCAGATGCAAAAATATTGCCGTCTACAATGTACGGCCCGTGCGATACCTCAACCATCAAATCTCTGTCGTTATTATAATATAAATTTTTTGTAACACGTGTGCCCTGCGTCTGCCAGTCTAACCATGTGCCAAGCGTTGTGTTATGTATATTATTTTTCTCTATAATAACATCTATTGCGGCATGCAGTTTTATGCCTGCAATCTCGTAGCCAAAGTACTCGTGTTTAACGCCGATGTTATAAATTTCGTTGCCGTATATCTCGCTAAAAATACAGCCCATATGGCCTACAATTCCGTTTTGGCCACAGTCGTACATCTTGTTGTTGCGTATTATGTGCGAGCCCACCGTATCCTTGCTCCAGCCAACTTGCAAGGCGCGGAACACTTGCTCGAATTGATACTGATACCCGGGCTTTTTGTGAAAACGCGAGCACATGTTCTCCCTATTTAAATCCGCCTTGCCTATGCTGACGGCACTGCACTTTGCGTCGTGGAACAGGTTGTCCTCTATTACCCAGCCACGGCTCCAGTTTGCGCCAAGCATTGCAAATTGCTCTGATGTTGGCGGCGCCCACGGGCTTGCCGCCTGAGCAAACTCAAAACCTTTTACGGTAATGTAATCGCAGCCTGTTTTGTCGGGGTAAAAACAGCATTTTCTAACATTTATCTCTGTGCAAACCTCGTTTGGGTTTACCCCGTTAAAGTTTGCGTATATTGTTGTAGTGTCGCCTGTAACAGCGGCAAAATAAGTGTAAATTGTGTCCTCAGGGTGTAAAATTTCCTCTTGTCTGTTAATCCAGGGCGGGCTTACGCCGTGTGTGCGCACTATCGGGGCCAGCACCTCTTCAAGGCTGCTTGCCTCGTAAAAAGACTTGCCGTCCATGTACACATCGCCAAGGTGGATTGGATCTTTTAAAGGATGCTCGAGCCAATCGCCTTTTAAAATCTCGGCAAAGGGGTTAAAATCGCCAAAAATTGTGTTGTCTAAGCATGCGGCCCAAACAGTGCCCTCGTGCTTTTTCCAAGTATCTACAATCTCCGAGCCCTTAATCACAGGCCGCTCGTTTTTTGCCGCCGTGTATGTAATGCGCATTTTATTGCTAGTGCCACCGCGCACAGGCTTTACCCACTCCCTGTAAACTCCGCCATGTACGCAAACAGTGTCGCCAGGCATTGCCGCCTGCGAGGCTTGTTGTATGGTTAAAAAGGGGTTGTTTTTGTCGCCGCTATTTTTGTCGTTGCCGTTTTTTGATACGTAATATGTATTGCCCATTTTTTTCGCTCCGTTTCTGCCACTTTATAAGTGCGGCAAAGTTTTTGCTTATATTTTTGTCAAGATATAAAATTGCACAGATATCGCTATAAAACAGTAACACACACCACAAAAAATGCGGTGTGTGATAAGTATACATATTTTTTTAAAGTTGTGCAAGGCGTTTTTTTAATAATAAAGTAGTGTGTTTTAACCGCTATTATTTTTTAGCCTTTGGAGCCGCCTTTTTAGCTGTAGCGGTTGTTTTTGCAGCTGCTTTAGGCGCCGCTTTTTTTGCCGCAGTTGTAGTCTTTTTAGCAGCTGCCGGCTTTGCCGCTTTAGGCGCTGCCTTTGCGGCTTTTTTTACAGTGGATGCTATATCTTTTAGTCTAAGTGCCTTTTCAATGCTTTTGTGCACCTTTAGCTTGCCTAGTGTAAAAGCAAGTGCGGCGTCGGTTTTACCCTGCATTATTTTAAGCAGTGTATCGCCGTCTGCAACAAACTCTGCGTCGCAGTCCACGTAGTCGTACGGCGCTATTTTTAGCTCGCCGCCGTCTATCTCTAAATAAAATTTGCCCTCGCCCTCGCCTGTAATTGTAAATTGATACACAAGCCTCTCGTTAATGCTGCTAACGTCGGCATCCTTTACGATGCTTTTAAATTCCTCAAATATTTTTTCGTATGTCATAATTAAACTCCCCTCTGTGTCGGTTAATATTTTATACTTTTGTCGGCTTATTTCAAAAAATTTCCAACCGATGAAAGCTTACCACAAAATTAACGAATAATCAATCGTTTTTTGTCAAATTCGGCATATTGACCCAAAGCGCAGCGCAAATTTACGCTCGATTTTACACGTAGTTAATTTAATATTAACAAATAATAGACTAAATGCACATTTTATACGTGCGGTGTAAAGCCCTCGCCAAATACTTCGCTTGCCTCTGTAATTGTCACAAACGAGTTTGGGTCTACCTCGTGTGCTATGTTGCGCACTTTAAATATTTGCGATTTTGCCGCAACGCAAAGCAGCATATGCCGCTCTTTGCCCGAGTACGTGCCAACGACTTTTACAAGTGTAGCGCCCCTGTCGGCAACACGGCTTATGCGCCGCGCCGTCTCAAAGCCGTCGTTTGTAATTATAATGGCAAGCTTGCCGCTGCCTGTTCTGTACATCATTTTATCAATAATGGTAGACGAGGCAAACGTGGTAATTACACCGTATAGCACTGCGTCTACATTGCCAAAAACAAGGCCGGCAATTAGTATAACAATGCAGTCGGTTATTAAAATAACCTGCCCAAAAGATAGGTGAGGCCGCACTTTTTTAATAGACATTATAATAAAATCTGTGCCGCCCGTGGACGTGCCACGCATATAAATTAGCGCAAGGCCTATGCCTACAAACACGCCGGAAAATATTGCCGCAAGTATTTTTTCTCCCGTGTAAACGGGTATAAACGGCGCTACAATATCGGTAAAAAATGCCACTATGCCCATTGTAATAAGGCTGCGCAATAAAAACCTGCGCCCTATAACCTTATAGCTTATTAATACTATTGGTATGTTTAAAATAAGCGTTAGCGTACCTATTGGCAAAACAGGAAAGACATGGTTTAAAACAAGCGAAAGCCCCGATACTCCGCCCGGAGCAAATTGTGCGGCTCGTGCAAATGTATAAAGGCCAACGGCGTAGCAAAATCCGCCGACAATTTCAAACATTAAGGTTGTCAATTGCTCTTTGTATTTACTGTTGTTTTTGCCCTGCTTTAGGCTTGTTTGTGACATCAGACTCTATCCCCTTAAAGTAAAGTAATGTTTAAAGTATATCATAAAATTATAAAAAAAACAGCGTAAAATAAAATTAAAAGTGCAAAGCGGATAACTTTAAAAGGCGTGCATGTGTTGCATGGTGTTAAGCATGCTTTTGCAGGTGTTTGCTTTGGCTTTGATGGCTATATAACTTGCGGCAAGGCCGACCATACTAATTTTTATAAATTTATTTAAAATAATTGTGGTATTTAGCAATATTATGTAGATTATTCGGCCGGCAGTGTGTTATAATTATATCGTTGCGGCGACATATAATATAAAATAGCACACACTAATAAAATATTTTTAAAAACAATAAATACAATGCGGTTTAACACAGCACAGGACAAGCTTATTGCTTTAGTTTGGCTGTTAAAACGCAAAGGGCTATGCGATGTGCTGTTTTTGCTAAGATGTTTACACCTATAATAAGTGTTGCATATATTTTTTTTCGTGAGAGGAGTTATTATAATGGAAATGATTGAGGTTGGTATACTATCTATTTTGCCCCCGATAATTGCTATTGGATTGGCACTGATTACTAAGGAAGTGTTGTCATCGCTTTTGGTGGGCATATTTGCAGGCGGCTTTATATATGCCGCTAACACCGACATGAGCGCCTTTGGTGCGGTAGAGGTAACATTTACTTTAATGGCCGGTAAAATTGGCGACAACGCTAACATTTTGCTGTTTTTAGCACTGCTGGGAGCGCTTGTTGTAGTGACATCTAAGGCGGGCGGCTCTGCCGCATACGGAAGATGGGCATCCACTAAAATAAAAAGTAAATCTGGCGCACTGCTATCTACTTATGTGCTGGGCGCATTAATTTTTATAGACGATTACTTTAACTGCTTAACAGTGGGCACTGTCATGAAACCTGTCACAGACAAACAAAATATATCGCGCGAGAAATTGGCGTATATTATAGATGCCACCGCAGCGCCCATATGTATAATAGCGCCTGTTTCAAGCTGGGCGGCGGCAATTATATCACAGATAGAAGCGGCCGAAGTTGCCGACCCGATGGGTGTGTTTATATCTACAATACCGTACAATTTATACGCGCTGCTAACGCTTATAATGGTGTGCATATTATGCGTTACAAATTGCGATTTTGGCCCCATGACTAAGTTCGAAACCTTAAAAAATGTCGAGAATAGCGCCGAGGAAGCGCCCAAGGCAAACGAAAAAGGCAAAGTGCGCGACCTTATTATACCTATAGTTGCGCTGATAGTATTTTCTGTTGTGGCCATGCTTTACGTTGGCGGCTACACAATTGGCGGAGACATGTCCATAAGCGCTGCCTTTGGCAACACAGATGCGTCTAAGTCTTTAGTGTATGGCGGCTTTGGCGCTTTGCTTGTTAGCTTTATACTGTACATACCAAGAAAAATTATGTCTTTCCACAAGTTTATGGAGTGCATTGTAGACGGTATTAAATCCATGGCGGCGGCATTTTCTATACTTATTATGGCGTGGACAATTAGCGGTATTTGCCGTGACTTGCTAGGCACCGGAGAATATGTAGGACAAGTTGTTGAGAGCAGCAATATACCTGTGTTTATAATACCTGCAATAGTGTTTGCCGTGGCGGCGTTTTTATCTTTCTCCATGGGCACAGCCTGGGGTACGTTTACTATACTAATACCTATAGTAGCTATTATATGCACACAAACAGCGCCGGAGCTGCTTACGGTTACGCTGTCTGCAACGCTTGCAGGCTCTGTTTTTGGCGACCATTGCTCGCCCATATCCGACACTACTATACTTGCCTCAACAGGCGCAGGGTGCAACCACATTACCCACGTATCAACGCAAATTCCGTACGCAATATTAGTTGCAGTTTGCAGCTTTGTGGGCTATATTGTGGCAGGGCTTACATATAATGTTGGCGCAGTGGGCAACGTGCTAATTACACTTGCAGTCTCTGTTGCTTTGCTTGTAATTGTTTTAAAAATTAAAATGAAAAAGAAAACCGCAAGCACTAATTAAAAG
The DNA here is from genome assembly GCA_964368295.1 of uncultured Bacteroides sp. Lineage (GTDB taxonomy): Bacteria > Bacillota > Clostridia > Oscillospirales > Ruminococcaceae > Ruthenibacterium. Next base: position 576 of record CAYJBO010000082.1, on the reverse strand, counting down.
GCTTTATAATAAACTTTACAACAAAAATTAGCGTTTTGACAAAGCGTTTTAACAGCTTTAAGAAGGGCAAAAAAGCCGATGTGTATAAACACATCGGCTTTTTAATTGCAATATTATTTGCAGTGCTACAAAACACCGCACGGCTAAAAAACAAAGTTTGCCAAAGAGTCGCTCTACAAAAATTTTTCGTTAGTTTTTGCAAAGCCCTTGTTTTTAAGCGCCTTAAAAACGTATCCCACCCTGCCGTCTGCAACCAAATTGAACCTACCTAATGGTAGGGGGGTGCCCTGCCGGAACTTCACGCTCCCTTCTTCCGCTATCGGCCTAAACCGGGCGGGAGGTCTGCAATCCCTTCCTAGGACATACGGGCTCCCATTATAAACTTAGTAGGATTAAAAGCGGTCGCAACAAATCGCACAGGGTAGGAAATATACGTCAATTATCGCTATTATTTAAAGATGTCCTCGTCGTCTATGTCGTAAAGCTCAGACAGGCGGTTTGCAAATAGCCCACTCACAGACGCAATCTCGTCGTCATCTTCTACAATATCTAAAAATTCCTCGCCGTCTTCTTCGC
>CAYJBO010000081.1:0-9812 GCA_964368295.1 uncultured Bacteroides sp. | reverse complement strand
GTGTTTGGACATATCTTACACATGTTGTTAATTTGTCTATGGCATTAAAATCAGAGGCGTTGATGGGACGTATTGATGGCAGAGACGGAAACGATTTTGCGAACAACGCAATAAATTTACTGCAAAAATATCACGGCATGCCGACAGGCCAATTTACTGGCGACGAGTGCCTTTCGGGCACGAGCCCAATACAAGGCACCGAGCTTTGTGGTGTTGTAGAGGCGATGTATTCTTACGAGCATTTGATCTCGCTTACAGGTGACAGCCGCTGGGGCGATTTACTGGAGAGGTTAACATTTAATGCCTTGCCTGCAACTATCAGCCCTGATATGTGGACACATCAATACGACCAGCTTACAAACCAAGTACAATGCAACCGTTTGCCGGATGGGATAGTGCACTTTCAAACTAATGGTCCGGAATCTCACGTATTTGGCTTAGAGCCAACATACGGCTGTTGTACATCAAATTTTAATCAGGCATACCCTAAATTTGCCCTTTCTACTTGGATGGGCAGCGAAGACGGATTTGCATGCATTTCAATTGTGCCCTCTTTACTTGAAACAAAATTTAAAGATGCAAATGTAAAATGCGAAACTGTTTCGCAATATCCATTTAAAGACAGCGCAAAAATAATTGTAAACACAGACAAGGCCGTAGAATTTACGGTGCGTATTCGTGTGCCTCAATTTGCCGACTATGCTAAAATTAACGGTGAAATTTACAGCAACAATGGTTTTGCAAGCATAACTCAAGTATGGAGCGGCAACAGCGAAATTGAAATAGAATATATATATAACGCAAAAATAGAGCTTCGCCCATCAGGTATGATATGTGTAAACCGCGGGCCTTTACTATTTAGTTTAAATATAGATGCACAGTGGGAAATGCGAGAGTATACATCACGCGGAGTTGAAAGAAAGTTCCCTTATTGCGATTATAATTTGTTGCCAAAATCTAAATGGAATTACGCTTTTGTAAGTGAAGAATTTACACCTAAATGGAACAATTTAAGCGATGTGCCTTTTTCGCCTGATGCGCCCGCAATTACGCTAACTGCAACAATGGCAGAGGTAGAATGGGAAATGGAAAACAATATGTGCACAATGCTGCCAAAGAACACAGAGCTGATTTCACAGCCTGTTAAAATAGAATTAATACCATACGGCTGCACAAATTTACGCATGACTGAAATGCCGTTTGTGAACACGGCAGATAAAGTTTAGTTTCGAGGTAAGTTTATGAAAATAGTGAAAGTAGAAACATATATAGTGCGCCCACGCTGGGCGTTTGTTGAAATAACAACCGACAATGGTTTTGTCGGTTGGGGCGAGCCCGTGCTTGAGGGTCATACAAAATCGGTGGTGGCATGCGTTGAAGAAATGAGAGAATATCTATTAGGTGCCGACCCGATGAATATAGAAGATATATGGAATGTTTTATACCGCGGTGGATTTTACCGTGGCGGTGGCGTGATGATGAGCGCTATATCCGGCATAGATCAAGCTTTGTGGGACATAAAAGGCAAGGTGCTTGGTGTCCCTGCTTATCAATTAATGGGCGGCGCGTGTAGAGATAAAATGAGAGTGTACAGCTGGATAGGCGGAGATCGCCCTTCAGATGTTGGAGCAAGTGCAAAGCAAAAAATGGACGAGGGCTTTACCGCAATAAAAATGAACGCAACAGAAGAACTCCAATTTATTGACGACTATAAAAAAGTTGACGAAGTTCTTGAGAGAGTTGCGGCAATAAGGCAAGCTTGTGGCAAATACTTCGGTATAGCAATAGATTTTCACGGGCGTGTGCATAAGCCAATGGCTAAAGTGCTTATTAAAAAATTAGAAGAATTCGATCCGATGTTTATTGAAGAGCCTGTGCTTTGTGAAAACATGGAATATTTTCCACAGCTTGCGGCTGTGTCGAATATCCCCATTGCAACAGGAGAGCGTTTGTTCTCTAAGTGGGATTTCAAGCGTCTTTTAAATATAGGTGGTGTTGATATTATCCAACCTGATTTGTCCCATGCAGGTGGGCTTACCGAAGTTGAAAAAATAGCTGCAATGGCAGAGGCGTATGATGTTGCGCTCGCGCCGCATTGTCCGCTTGGCCCTATAGCACTCTGCGCTTGTTTAAATGTAGATGCTACAAGTTATAATGCAGTTATCCAAGAACAAAGCATAGGCATACATTATAATGAGGGCAAAAGCGTGCTTGATTATGTGCACAACAAAGAAGATTTTAAATTTATTGATGGCTATATTAATTTTAACAATAAGCCGGGACTTGGTGTTGAAATTAATAAAGAACTTGTTATAGAGGAAAATAAAACGCCACACGATTGGAAAAATCCACTTTGGCGTCACAAAGACGGCAGTGTAGCAGAATGGTAAGCTGAGGGAAGGTGACCTAACTTGAAATATTATTTAGCTATAGATATAGGGGCTTCCAGCGGGCGCCATATTTTAGGATACATACAAGATAATAAAATTATTACTAGTGAAATTTACAGATTTGAAAACAAACAAATACAAGAAGATGGACGTTTGTGCTGGGATATAGACTATCTAGTGCAAAATGTTATAAATGGGTTAAAACAATGCAAAAAAATGGGCGTAACGCCTGTGTCGATAGGTGTTGACACATGGGCCGTGGATTTTGTTTTAATCGATGAAAACGGAGAAAGAATAAGCAAAGCTGTGTCATACCGTGATGACAGAACTAAAAATATGCGAGAAATTGTAGATGAAATTATTCCTTTTGATGAGCATTATAATGCTACAGGAATACAATATCAGCCATTTAATACTGTTTATCAATTGATGGCTTTAAAACAAACTAATCCTGATTTATTAAATAGTGCATACAAAATATTAATGCTGCCGGATTATTTAAATTTTGTGCTAACAGGTAAAATTGCGCAAGAATACACAAACGCTACTTCTACAGCACTTGTGAACAAAGACACTAGAAATTGGGATTATACTATAATTGAAAAATTAGGTTTACCCACAAATATTTTTTGTGATATTAAGCAGCCCGGTGAAAAACTTGGTGCTCTATCGAAAAAAACAAGTGACGAAATCGGTTTTAATTCTAATGTTATACTTCCGCCAACACATGACACTGCAAGCGCATTTGTATCAATGCTACAAGTAAGCGAAGAAAATCTATGCATATCCAGCGGAACATGGAGCTTGCTTGGTGCAGAAACAAAAGCACCTATTGCCACAAAAAAAAGCATGGATTTAAATTTTACAAACGAAGGCGGATATAACAAAACATATAGGTTTCTTAAAAATATTATGGGCTTGTGGATATTGCAAAACATTAAAAAAGAGCTGAATTCAAATACACAAACCAGCCTTATTGAATATGTCGAAAACATCGAAAACTATACCTTTGAAACAATGGCAGAGCTTGCAAAAAGCGCACATAATTTTGAAACTGTTATAGATGTTGATGATAGAAGGTTTTTTGCACCTAAAAGCATGATAGAAGAAGTTGTAAATGCATGTAAAGCAAAGGGTGAAGCATCGCCAAACACAATTAGTGAAGTTTTAAAATGTGTTTATATTAGCCTTGCCCACAAATATAGTGTTTGTATAAATCAAATTAAAGAAATTACAAATATAGACTATAAATGTTTAAATATATTTGGTGGTGGTTGTCAGGATAAATATTTAAATTACTTAACCGCAAAAACCGCAAATATTAATATTGTTGCAGGGCCCGTCGAAGCTACTGCGCTTGGTAATTTATCTGTACAAATGATAACAGATAAAACTCTGCGAGATATCAAGCATGCTCGCGATTGTATTAAAAAATCATATATTATTGAGGAGATAGTTCCATGAATCGTTTTGAACAAAGCAAAGAAGAATATGCTAAATATGGCATTGATGTAGAAGCTGCCTTAAACAAAGCAAAAGGCAAGGCTGTATCTGTTCACTGTTGGCAAGGCGATGATGTTAAAGGCTTTGAAAATTCGTTAAACGAGCTTAGCGGAGGCATACAAGTTACGGGAAACTATCCCGGAAGAGCACGAAACTTTGAAGAACTTAAAGCCGATTTTTTAAAGGCAGCAAGCCTTTCCCCCGGTAAAAAAAGAATTAATTTGCACGCAAGCTATTTAATTTGTGACACTGAAGATGAAAAAGTTGACCGTGACAATATTGAATATAAGCACTTTGCTCCATGGGTAAAGTTTGCAAAAGAAAATAACTTGGGCATTGACTTTAACCCAACATGTTTCTCACATCATATGGTTAAAAATGGGCTTACGTTGTCTTCTCCCGATGAACAAGTAAGAAAATTTTGGATTAAGCATTGTAAAGCTTGTAGAAAAATTGCACAAAAAATAAGCGAGGAGTTAAAGCAACCCGTTCTAAATAATATTTGGATACCGGACGGCTATAAAGATGTGCCCACCCAAAGGTTGTCTCCTCGTGTGCATTTAAAAAATTCTCTCGATGAAATTTTTAACGAAAAATTTGACGGTGTTATTGACAGTGTTGAGAGTAAAGTATTTGGCATAGGCCTTGAAAGTTATACTGTAGGCAGTAATGAATTTTACTTAAATTATGCTAACAGCCGTGAGAATGTATATGCTTTACTTGATAATGGACATTTTCATCCCACAGAAAATGTGGCAGATAAAATATCCTCTTTACTTTGCTTTTTTGACATAGTGCCTTTGCACGTCACGCGCTCTGTACGTTGGGATTCTGACCATGTTGTGCTTTTTAATGACGAACTTGTCGAAATAATGAAAGAGATTGTAAGAAATGATGCGCTTGATAAAGTTTTAATAGGTCTTGATTTTTTTGATGCTTCGATAAACCGCGTAGCAGCATGGGTGATAGGCACAAGAAATGTGCAAAAAGCATTGCTTTACGCTATGTTGCAACCGCATTTACAACTAAAAAAACTTCAAGAAAGCGAAGATTTTACAAAAAAATTAGCGTTTTTAGACAGCTGTAACAACCTGCCATTCTCCGATGTTTGGAATGAATATTGTAAAAGAAATAATGTACCTTTAGACGAGGAATGGTATGAAATTGTAAAAACATATGAAGATGAAGTAATGCTTAAAAGAAAGAATTAAGGTTTGTAAAACCATATAGTATAAGAACGGAGAAATAAATGAGCATTTTAAACATAGGTGAAATTAAAGATTTTATAGGTGTATGCCAAGACGGCTGGGATATTGGCTGGCATGAACGCAATGGTGGGAATTTAACTTATAGGTTAAAACCCGATAGCGTCAAGCAAGCAATGCCGTTTTTAAGCGAGGACAACAATTGGGTGAAAATGGATGTACAAAGTGATGTTTTGGCTAATGAATATTTTATTACAACGGGTTCGGGAAAGTTTTTTAGAAATGTTAAAAGAGAACCTGAAAAAAATATAGGAATAGTTAAAATTAACGATAATGGCGATAGTTATAAAGTTGTGTGGGGGCTTATAGATGCGGTGCCTACAAGTGAATTTCCAACCCATTTTATGAATCATGCTGTAAGATATAAAGCCACAAATGGTCAGGCAAGGGTAATTTATCACGCACACCCCGATAATTTAATTGCAATGACTTATATTACTCCGCTTACTGCAAAAGAGTTTTCACGGATACTCTGGAAAAGTGCAACAGAATGTGCAGTGGTGTTTCCTGCAGGTGTAGGGGTTGTTCCTTGGATGGTGCCCGGCGGGGTTGACATTGCAGTAGCAACAAGCAATGTTATGCATGATTTTGAGGCCGCTGTGTGGGCGCACCATGGCTTGTTTTGCTCGGGCAATGATTTTGATACTACGTTTGGACTTATGCACACAATAGAGAAAGCTGCTAAAATTTATTTAACAGCCATGAGTGCAAGCGGCGGCAAAATTTTGCAAACAATAAGTGACGAACAATTACTTGCCATCGGAAGAGATTTTGGCGTTACAATTAATGAAGATTTTTTAGAAAAGTAAAATAGTAATATCTTTTTGCAAGCATTTATTATGCTTGCAAAAATTTTATATTTGATTAATATAGTATGTAAGGGTTTAATTTTAAGTAAGTATAAATATACAAGCGCAAAACCGAAGAAACACCGTATACTATTTTAATTAGCACGAAAGTTAACTTTAAACTAAAAACAAAAAATGCACAAAGAGGTATTTAAATGGAAAATTTACAAGAGATTCTACAAAATCCTAAAATTTTTAAAATTAACAGGCTAGACGCACATTCAGACCATGAGTTTTATAGCAATATAATGGACATGCAAGAAGATAATAAATCATTGCACTATAACTTGAACGGTATGTGGAAATACAAATATAGCGAAAATATATACGAAAGACCATCAAATTTTTACAAAGATAATTATGATTTATCAAATTTTGACGAAATTGCAGTCCCCTCGCATATAGAACTTAATGGCTACGATGATATACATTATGTAAATACAATGTACCCATGGGATGGAAAATGCTTTTTGCGCCCGCCATATTTAGATTTTAAAAGCAATTCTGTTTCGTCTTATGTTTGTAACTTTGATTTGCCCGAAACATTTATAGGCAAAAAAGTTTGCATAAATTTTAACGGAGTAGAGCAAGCGTTTAACTTGTGGATAAACGGCGAATATATAGGCTATGCCGAGGATAGCTTTACGCCATCGCATTTTGAACTTACAAAGTATATTAAAAACACAAACAATCGCCTTTGTGTAGAGGTTTATAAAAGAAGTGCCGCGGCGTGGCTTGAAGATCAAGATTTTTTTAGATTTTCTGGCATTTTTCGTGATGTAGTTTTATATGCAAAACCCAAAATACACATTGAGGATATTTGGGCTATCAGTGAAGTTGAAGATAATTTAAAATATGCAAAATTAAAATTAAAACTGAAAATATCAGGCAGTACTAGCCCAAATGTTAATTGCAAAATATATGATGCTAAAAACAATATTGTTATTGACAGTGATTTGAAGCTAAACTTTGAAAGTAAGCCTGTTGTCGAAAATTGCGAGAACGCAGATGACTATTTTGTATCTCAGCAAATTGCATTACAAAATGTTGATTTGTGGGATATCAATACGCCCAGTTTATACAAAACCGTGCTAAGCGTTTATGATGAGAGTAATCAAATTGTTGAAGTTGCAACGCAAGATATAGGGTTTCGTAAGTTTGAAATAAAAAATAAAGTTATGATGTTAAACGGCAAACGGTTAATTATAAATGGGGTTAACCGCCATGAATGGAACCCAAAAACAGGGCGCGCTATCACCCAAAAAGACATGCTTGCAGATTTAGAAATTTTAAAACGAAACAACATTACTGCGGTTAGAACATCGCATTACCCAAACAATAGCTATTGGTATAAGCTTTGTGATGAAAATGGCATAATTTTAATGGATGAAACAAATTTAGAAAGTCATGGCTCTTGGCAAAAAATGGCGAAGGTAGACCCCGAGTGGAATGTGCCCGGTAGTGATGAAAAATGGCACGATATTGTAATTGACAGGGCTGTATCTATGTTTGAGCGTGATAAAAATCATCCGTCTATATTATGGTGGTCGTGCGGGAATGAATCCTACGCAGAAGAAAATATACTGGCTATGGCAGACTATTTTAGGCGCAAAGATAATAGCAGAGTTGTGCATTATGAAAGTTGTTTTCACAATAGAGCTTATGATAAAATAAGTGATGTTGAAAGTAGAATGTATGCCTACCCAAAAGAAATAGAAGAATATTTTGAAAACAATGCACAAAAGCCATATTTGCTTTGTGAATATATGCACGTTATGGGTAATTCTTTGGGTGGAATGGAAAGCTATATCAATCTTTTGGATAAATACGATGGATTTCAAGGTGGCTTTATATGGGATTTTAAAGACCAAGCTATTTATAAAAGCGTAAATGGTAAACAGGTGCTGTGCTATGGCGGAGACTTTAACGACCGACCAACAGATTATAATTTTAGTGCAAATGGTATTGTTTTTTCAGATGGAATTGAAAAACCTGCGATGCAAGATGTGCGTTTTTGGTATAAATCAAAAGAAGAAAGGCAAAAACATACAGCGCACAATGAAGAGCAAATAAAACTTTTAAAACCTACAAAGTTTCACCACAAACCATCAACGTTCGAAATTATACATGGCGATGTAAATATTGGTGTAAAGGGTGAAAATTTCTATGTGATGTTTTCTAAAACAAGGGGCGGTATAGTGTCGCTAAAATATTTTGACAAAGAATGGATTTACAGAGAAACAAAGCCAACTTATTTTAGGGCAACAACTGAAAACGACAACGCGAGCTTAGAAAAAGGCGCATATACAGCCACAGCGAATAAATGGATAGTTTGTGAGCTTTATTCAAAGGCAAAAGACATGCAAATAGTAACGGATTTAGAAAATGAGGTTACCGTTAAATATATTTTCGACACTTTGATGGGAAATGACGTGACGGTAAATTATACCGTATACAGCGATGGGCAAATTAAGGTAAGCACAATTTTTAAAGGTGACGATAATTTGCCTACATTACCGCTGTTTGGCATGAAATTTATAATACCGGAAACTATTAAAAAATATGAATATATCGGTTATTCGGGCGAAACATATCCGGATAGATACAAGGGCGGTGTCTTTGCAAGGCATAAAGAGAAGGTGCAAATACCGTCGTACCTTGTTCCGCAAGAATGTGGCGGACATTATCAAAATTATATGTTAAAACTTAAAGCAGACGATAATAACGAGCTAGTTTTCACTGCTGCAGAGGATAAGTTTGGGTTTTCAGTTTTGCCTAACAGTGCTACAGAACTTGAGAATGCGTTACATAAGTACGAATTGCCGGAAAGCGAAAGAACTTATGTGAATATTTTAGCAAGAATGCGTGGTGTGGGCGGAATAAATTCATGGGGTGCCGATGTAGAGCCAAACTACACTATAAATACAAACGAAGATATTAAACTTGAGTTTTATATTTCTGCAAATGAAAATTAAGCTTTAAACAATGTGTTAGGAATTATGACATGAAAATATATGATATAACAGCGCCGATTTCTTTAAATATGCCCATATATAAAGGGGATCCAGAGTTTACATGCAAGCCACACTACAGCATTGAGAGCGGTGATGGTGTAAACGTGACGTTCGTCTCTTTTGGCACACATAGTGGCACACACATAGATGCTCCTCTTCACCATTTTAATAATGGTAAAAGTACATCACAAATACCGCTTGAACGGTTTATAGGTAAAGCACGGGTTTTAGATTTTTGCGGCACAAAAAGCATAACAGCTAAAGAGCTTAGCAAATATAATATTAGAGAAAATGAAAATATTTTGTTTAAAACAGATAATGCTGATGCCATGATGCGAGCAAACTTTAAAGAAGATTTTGTTTATATAGAGCCGGATGCGGCTGAATATTTGGCCGAATGTAAAGTGAACATGGTGGGCATTGATTACTTATCGGTTGAAAAATTCAATTCAAAAGAATCGTCTGTGCATATAACGTTTTTACAAAATGAGATTGTTGTCTTAGAGGGACTATATTTATACGAAGTAGAGGCTAAAGAGTATAACATAACCGTGTTGCCGTTGAATTTTTCGTGTGACGGTATACCTGTCAGAGCGATATTGACCGATGTAAATTAGGATATTTACATTTTGGCTTAATGTAGCGAAAACAAGAATTAAAATTATTACTATTAAGGAATAAAAATTATGAAACAAAAAACAATAAACAGCATTTTAGAAAACAAAGTTGTTGCAATAGTGCGTGGTGTCGACAAAAAAGACATTGTAAACACAGCAAGAGCACTTGCAAAAG
>CAYJBO010000080.1:0-9863 GCA_964368295.1 uncultured Bacteroides sp. | reverse complement strand
AAATGCTTTACCGATGGCAATAGCCCCGCCTTAACTATGCCGTCATGCGCTGCCTGCATAAACGGTATAACTTTTTGCACCGTATTGCCGTAAGAGCGCACGCCTATAACAGGATTTTGCGGATTGGTGTTTACGTCTGCAACGGGTGCAAAATTGCAGTTTATGCCCATAGCCGCTAACTCTTTTGCGCCATAATATGCGGCAAGGCCTGCATTTTGCTCGTCTGCCGTTGCGGCAACTGCCATTGCAGACGGAAATATAACTGCCCCGTCGGGCACACGTGAAACAACGCCGCCCTCTTGGTCTATGCCGATGATTGGCACGAGACCTGTCTCTTTTATTATGCGCTCTTTTATGTCGTCACACAGTGCTTTTACTTGCTGTGGCGATGTCAAATTGCGCGCAAACAATATAACGTTGCCGGCTTTATATTTTTCAATAAGCTCTATTTCTTTTTCACCTAGTTTATCTGCAGGAAAGCCAAACATTAAAACTTGCCCTATTTTTTGCTCTAGAGTAAGGCTTTGTGCACATATTTTTTTATCGCTTGTACTTTTCATTATATACTCCGTTCTGCAGTTAGTATTTTATACGTAGCATTGTTGCGGCAAACGCCGCAATATATTTTTGCAATAAAAATGCAGGGGTATAAGTAAAAAACAAATATCCCCTGCACATTAATTTAGCCTTTAACGCCACCTATTGTAAGACCTTTTACAAAGAAACGCTGTAAAAATGGGTAAACAACTATTATTGGCAGTGTAGATGTAATAATTACGGCAGATTTTATGCCAAGCGATATGGTGTCGCTTTGAACGGCAGAGCCGCCGCCTACATTTAATGTGCCGTTAACAATGTTTCGCAGTATCATCATAACCGGGTACAGGTCTGTGTTTAAGTACAGCAAGCTGTTAAACCAGTCGTTCCAGAAAAATACCGCGTAATAAAGGCCAATTGTTGCAATTGCGGCAGTGGAAAGCGGTATAACAATACGCCTTAATATGCCAAAGTAGCCAAGCCCGTCTATAAGTGCGGCCTCTTCTATCTCGTTCGGCACGCTCTTAAAAAAGCTCATTAAAACAATTAAGTTAAATGGGTTAATTGCAAATGGCAAAAGTATTGCAAGCCTTGTGCCAGAAAGCCCTAAATTGCTTATAAGTAGGTAGTTTGGTATTAGTCCGCCTGTAAAAAACATTGTTACAACAACCATTTTTGACACAAACTTAGTGCCTTTTAAAAACGTTTTTGTCAGCGGATACGCAAGCAAGCAGTTTAAAACAAGCGCAATAAGTGTACCCACAATAGTGTAGAAAAATGTGTTAAAGTAAGACGGTAAAAAGTTTGGGTATGTAAAAATAGTCTCGTAAGACACAAGTGTAAAATCTACAGGGAAAAACAAAACCTCGTTGTTTATTATGGCTTTAGAGCCCGAAAAGGACACTGCAAGCATATAGATAAACGGTGTTAGGCACAAAAACAAAGAGCCAAACATGGCGAGATAAACAACTATGTCGAAAGCAAGGTTTTCAAGGGTTTTATATCTTTTATTCATTAATTACGTCACCCCTTAATATATGCTCTCGCCGGTGAGCTTTTTGCTCACAGCGTTAGATGAAACTACCATTATAATGCCAATGATGCCTGTAAACAGACCTATCGCCGTAGCGTAGGAATAGTTTTGGCTCTCAAGGCCTATGCGGTATACGTACGTGTCTATAATATCACTTACAACAGAGTTTTTAGGCGTATACATAAGCAATATTTTTTCAAACCCAAGTGTTAGCAATCGCCCAACGTTCATTATAAGCATAACCATAACAGTGGGCATTATTGACGGTATTGTAACATACCATATCTGCTGTAATCTCGATGCACCGTCAATTTCGGCCGCCTCAAACATGTCTGGGCTTATTGATGTTATTGAGGCGAGATATATAATAGCTGTCCAGCCGGTAAACTGCCAGGCAGCAGTAAATACGTAAATTGGTATGAACCAGTCCGGCTCGTTCATAAAGTAAATAGGCTCGATGCCAAAGCTCTCAAGCGCCATATTTATAAGGCCGGAGCTAGGCGACAAAAGCTCGTTTAAAATAGTTATAACTATAACTGTTGATATAAAACGGGGCATGTAAGACACTGTTTGTACAACTTTTTTAAAGTGTTTTGCACGCAACTCGTTTAAAAGTATAGCAAAAATTATGGGTATAGGAAAGTTTATAGCTATGTTCCAAAAGGATATGTTTAATGTGTTAAAAAACGCGTCCCAAAAGCTTTGGTCTGTAAGCAGTTTTTCAACGTAGCGCAGTGTCCACTCGGCACCCCATGGGCTGCCACCGGGTTTGTAGCGCCTAAAGGCAAGTATGTTGCCAAACATTGGCAAGTATTTAAAAATTATTATGTATATTACAGGCAGTGCCATCATGGCATAAAGCACCCAAAACCGCTGTAAATAACGCAAAAACGCAGGTTTTCTATTAGACGCACGCAGTTCAAGCTCGGTATTCTTAGTCATTTGTTCTTCTCCGATAAATGGTTATTTTTACCCTTTGTTGTGATAAAATTGTCTCTTTGCTAAGTCTATATTAAACAATCTAACCTGTTGCCCAAACTATAATTTGGGCAACAGGTAATTTATTATTAGTAATTAATAATATTTTGTTTTATGCCAAGTTTGCATTGTAAAGATCTAGGTACTCTTGAATTCCAAGACCTTCCATCTCTGCTACGTACTCATCCCAATCGTCCTCAACGCTCTTCTCACCTGAGATAAATGCATCGATCCAAACTGTAACTGCATCTTGTAGCGGAGTTCTTAGGAAGTTTACATCCTCAGCTTCGATATCGTCGAATAGAGGTGTGGGAGGTTTAGATTGGATTGAATTACCGCCCTCAAGCTCTTTGATTTCTGTGTTTAGCTGTGCAAATTCCTCGTCGTATTTAGAAAGAACAAGTGCATTTTCCCAAACAACTTGTGAGCCGTTTGAGCCTACACCGTACATGATTTGCAATGTTTTGTAAACGCCGTCCTCTGAGTTTGCAACTTCGTCGCTATAAACGATTGTGTCGCCGTCCATTGTGTAAGACTCGCCCTCAACGCCGATGTTCCAAATTTTTGCATTCTCTTCGCCGTAGAACATCTCGTCTACTGCGCGAACAATTTGCTCAAAGTCGTCACGCTCTGCTGTTGCAGCTGGGAACACAATGCCGTTGCCTGTGTAAGATTTTTCCATGTGGTATGCGCCTGCAGGGCCCTCAAGCGGTAAAATCATAGCTAGGTCATAGCCCTCAATTTCGCTTGCAGCCTCAAAGCCGCCAATTTGGTCGTACCATGCATATGTCGCCATTGCATCGCCACCGATTAATTTAGCTGTTGCGCCGTCGCCGTCGCTAACTTCTGGATCGTATAGGCCTTCAGAGTATAATTTGTTCATGTATCTAAAGAACTCACGTGCCTCTTCGCTAATTGCGCCTGCAAAGTACTCGCCTGCCTCATAGTCGTAGCTTAAAACGTAAGAGCCCGATGAAGAGCCGCCGCCAAAGCTAACGCCGAAAGCCGGCATAAGCATACGAGTTGTGATAGATGTGTATACCCATGATGTCAAAGGATAAGAATCCGGATACTCTGCTTTGTAAGCTTTTAATACTTCGTATAAATCATCAGTTGTTGTTGGAACTTCTAGATTGTTTGCATCTAGGAAGTCTTGACGGATGATAAGACCTTCGTCGTATGTAGGAGTATCATAAAGTGCCGGCAGATAGTAAAGTTTGCCATCTTCTAGTCTCAAAGCGTCAACTTCTTCTTGGATGCCAAATCTCTCAACTTGTGCGTTGAAGTTAGGTGTCCAGTCTGAGTAATCGCTGATGGGAACAATTGCACCGTTAAGTGCCAAAGATGAACCCTCGCCTGCTGTGTTGTAATACATAACAACGTCTGGCAAATTCTCGCCTGTGTTAAGTGCCGGTGACATAACAGTTGTGTAGTCAGCCGTTGGGATAGGCTCAATTGTCAAATCGATGTTTGCATTCTCAGCAGTTTTAACAAATGCTGACCATGTCTCTTGATATGGTAGAGTTGGGTTGTCCGGGTAGCTCATTGTGATTGCAACCGGCTCTGCTGGTGTCTCCTCAGCAGCATCACCCTCTGTGCCCTCTGTTGATGTTGTCTCGGCAGGTGCTTCTTCAACGGGTGCTGTACAAGCAACCAGTGTGAAAACCATTGCAAGTGCCAATAAAAGTGCTAGCAATTTTTTCATCGTGTCGTCCTCCAAATTTAATAATTATAAGTGCGTGATTAGCTTTGTACTTTAATTCACTACACTGTAAAAGATAATACTACTTTTTATGCTAATTTGTCAAGTAAAATACGTATTTGTGCAAAATTTTATATTTAAGCCGCTATATATAATGTATACGCCTTGACAATTTGCTTTATGTGCAGTATATTTTAACAAGCAAATGCACTTTAGTTATTTAAAAGGAGTATTTTTATGTTTTTAAACGCTTGTCAAATGCTTGAAAAAGAAGTGGGCAACGCCTTTCCTTCGGCATGCCTTGCCGTCGGCTTAAAAGATGAAATTTTACTACAAAAATCTTTTGGGGCGGCTACTCTTGACACTTATTTTGACATAGCCAGCATGTCTAAAATAACAAGCACAACAATGATTGCGCTAAAATACATTGAGACGGGAAAAATTAGGCTTTACGACAGGCTTGATTATTTTTATAATAATGTTGACAAAGACAAGGCTAATATAACCATACTTAACTTAATGACACACACGAGCGGCCTGCCTGCGCACGTTTACATGAGCGAATACGCCAAGACAAAAGACGATGTAGAGAGTGCCATTTTAAAATTAGAGCTTGTAAATGCCGTTGGCAAAGTGCCTGTTTACAGCTGCATAGGGTATATTTTGCTTGGCAAAATACTTGAAGAAATAGGCAAAAAGCCGCTTGACGAGCTTGCCAAAGAGCTTGTTTTTGAGCCTTTGGGGCTAAAGCACACCACGTACCGCCCCACGGGCGACATTGCGCCAACGGAGCTTTACCCGCCTACAGGCGAGCTTTTATGCGGCATTGTGCACGACGAAAACGCGAGGTTTTTAGACGGTATATCAGGAAATGCAGGCGTTTTTAGCACAATTGGCGACATGGCAAAATTCACTCAAATGCTCGCACTTGGCGGCACTGCGGCAGGCGGAAATAATTATTTATCTAGCGCCACAATGAAAGCGGCAATATTAAACAGGACGCCCGGCGAAAACCATGAGTATAGGGGGCTTGGCTTTAACCTTGCAAGGAGCCCTGCCAATTTTATGGGCGATTTACTGGGCGAGCACTCTTATGGGCACACGGGCTTTACGGGCACAAGCATGGCTGTAGACCCTGCAAGCGGCCTTTTTATTGTGCTTTTAACTAACAGGGTTTGCCCAACAAGAGACAATATTAAACTTGTGCGCCTGCGCTCGCTACTGCACAACACAATAGCAGCAGAGGCCAGCGTAAAATTTAATCTGCAATAATTACATGCCGCTTTATAGGTGTGTGCATTTAAGGAAAAAAATAAAAGCAGTTTGTAATACAAA
Organism: uncultured Bacteroides sp.; assembly: GCA_964368295.1. Classification (GTDB taxonomy): domain Bacteria; phylum Bacillota; class Clostridia; order Oscillospirales; family Ruminococcaceae; genus Ruthenibacterium. Next base: position 4,278 of record CAYJBO010000080.1, on the reverse strand, counting down.
CTGCTTTTATAGCTAAATTTACATAAGGCAAGGCATGCAAACTTAGGCGAAATCACACGGCACATCGCTTATTCCTATGCCGTTTTGTCTCGACATAATTATGTCCTCACCGTTAAACACAGGCCCGCCTGTAAATGGGTCTTCACTGCACAGCAATGGCCCGTCAAGGTCTACACGTGTTACATTTGCCTTTGCTGCTGCAAAGTGTGCTGCGGCGCTTGTGGCAAGTTTAGTCTCAAGCATACAGCCCATCATGCACTGCGCACCCAGTGTTTGTGCAATGGTACATATTTTAAGCGCATTGTAAATTCCGCCGCATTTCATAAGCTTTATATTAATTATATCTGCGGCACCCATTTTTAATATTTCAATGGCATCTTTAGGGCTAAACACACTCTCATCTGCAAGTATTTTTGTGTATACCGACTGTGTTATATACTGCATGCCTTTTAAATCATCCGCCCTTACAGGTTGCTCCACAAGGTCGATGTCAAGGCATTTTTGCTCCATTGTTTTTATTATTTCTACCGCTTGTTTTGGGCTCCAGCCTTGGTTTGCATCTACGCGCAGTACAACGTCTTTTCCCACGGCTTTACGTATTTGCTCCATGGTGTTTGCATCCTGCAAGCTACCCTGCTTGCCCACTTTTACCTTTAATATATTAAAGCCGTTTTCAACAGCCTTTACGCTGTCTTTAACCATTTCTTTTTCATCGTTTAGGCTTATTGTTATGTCTGTTTTAAGGCTTGTTTTAGCGCCGCCAAGCAGTTTGTAAAGCGGCAAATTTAACGATTTCGCGTATATATCGTAAATTGCCATATCTACTGCAGCCTTCGCTGAGTAATTGCCCACAATGCTTTGTTGCAGCACTTGCATAGTGTTTTCAAAATCGGCAATATCTCTGCCAATCAATACGGGCGCAATGTTGTCGTTTACCGCGCTGTAAATTGCGCCCCTTGTGTCCCCTGTTATTTTTGGGGTTTCGGGCGCCTCTCCAAAGCCGGTTATGCCGCTTTGCGTTGTTATTTTAAGCAGTGTCGACTTAACGCTGTAAGCCGTGCGCAACGCCGTTTTAAACGGTGTTATCAGCGGCACGCTCACGTCGGATAATTCTATACTTTTTATGATTAAACTTTCACTCATCTTTATTTCTCCGTATTATAATTTATGGCGCTCTGTGCGCATTCAATGTATAATTATATTAATACACTTTGTAATAAATGTAAACACAAAAAAAATAAATGAGGAATGCGCTTATGGATATACCCATAAATTTGACAAAAACTTTGATAGAAACGCAGGAATTAACCATGCGTGCTTGGCGGCTTGAAGATTTAGACGATCTTTTTGCCATGACATCGTGCGAGGAAGTAGCCTCTATGATGGGCTGGACAAAGCACAGCGATAAAAGCGAGGCACAAGAGCTATTAAATAAGTATATTGCGCAAAAAAATGCGCTTGCTATTGTGTACAATGCAAACAATAAAGTCATAGGCAATATAGGTTTAAATGTCTCTTCGCTAAACGAAAACGATAGTTACCAGCACCTAAAATTAAAGGAGCTCGTGTACTATTTGTCTAAAGATTACTGGGGCAAGGGCATAATGACAAAGGCGGCAAAGGCGGCTATTGAGTACTCGCTGAATAATTTAGGGCTTGACGGCTTGTCTTGCGGCCATTTTGAAGTTAATGCCGGCTCAAAAAATGTCATTGAAAAGTGCGGCTTTACGTACGTTTTAAAAAGCGATTACTATTCAAAACAGCTTAGCAAAACATTTACAAACATTAATTATATACTGTTAAAATAGAAAAACAAAAAGACGGAGGATTTATATAATGGCTGACATGCTGGTAAATTTACTTAACCTGCCCAATTTTGATGTGGACGAGGCGGCCAAAAATGCAGGCATCAAAATATTTAAGCCACTTGCACCCGACAAACACCATTTGTGCGAATTTGTAAAGGAGCTCTCCGGCATTAGTGCTGCTTGTGAGTTTGAAATTTGTTTTTCGCGCCTGCCTGTTACAAGCTTTGTTGCAACAGCAGACAGCAAGCCTATAGGCTATGCGTGTTATGATGCGATAGCCAAAGATTTTTTTGGGCCCACCGCTGTTTTAGAGGAGTACCGTGGGAGGGGCATAGGCAAAATTTTGCTGTTTAAAACACTTTATGAAATGCGTGAAAGCGGCTATGTTTACGCAATAATAGGCGGCATAGGCCCTGCGGAATTTTATGAAAAGACCGTAAACGCTAAAATAATAGACAAAGACGATAAAGGCATATATAACAATTTTTTAAATCTTGGAAAAAAGCCGTAAAATCGGCAAAATAACATAATTAAGGGAGCAAAAAATGATAGATTTATCTGCAATTAAAACAGAAATGCGCAACGAAAACTCAATGGAAATACACAAAATGTCCACCATTGAAATTTTACAGGTTATAAATAACGAGGACAAAAAAGTTGCGTATGCGGTAGAAAAAGTATTGCCGCAAATACAAAAAGCAGTAGATGCAATTTACGAAAAACTGCACGAGGGCGGCAGGCTTATTTATTGCGGCTGTGGCACATCCGGCAGGCTTGGTGTGCTTGACGCCGTTGAGTGCCCACCCACTTACAACACAGATTACGAGACTGTACAAGCTGTTATGGCGGGCGGACAAAGCGCATTTGTAAAAGCCGTAGAGGGCGCCGAAGACGACATAGCGATGGGCGAGCACGATTTAAAAAATATTAATTTTAACGACGGCGATGTGCTTGTAGGCATATCTGCCTCGGGGCGCACACCGTATGTTCTGGGCGCTATGGATTATGCAAAAAGCGTTGGCACTACGGTAATTTCGCTTACATGCTGCCCCGGCAGCGAAATGGACACAAAGGCGGATATAGGCATAGCCGTTGTGGCCGGTGCCGAGGTTGTAACGGGCTCTACAAGGATGAAGAGCGGCACTGCGCAAAAGCTTGTGTTGAACATGCTCTCCACGGCAGTTATGATTAAAATGGGCAAGGTTTACAAAAACCTTATGGTAGATGTTAAGGCAACAAACAAAAAATTGGTAGAGCGCACTATAAAAATAGTGTGCGAAGCAACAGGTGCAAACCGTGAAAAAGTAATCGAAGTGCTATCAATGTGCGGGCAATCGGCAAAGACAGCCATTGTTATGATTTTGCTAGATGTTGACTGTGACAAGGCACTTGAGCTTATAAAAGCGGCAGACGGGCACATAGATAGGGCCATTGATTAATTGTCCCGTGCCCGGCAAAGCCGATGTAGGCAAAGCTAGGATTATTAATACTCGCAAAGCGCAATAAAAAGATAACTATTAAAACATAAAAAAGAGGATTTAATTTCATGCTACATTTTAGCGACAAAGATAAAAAGCTTGCGATAGGCTTAATGAGCGGCACGTCGGTCGATGGGATTGACGCGGTACTTGTGGAAATTACCGCAAACGGCACAGACACAAGTGTAAGGCAACTGCACTTTATAAACACACCGTATACAGACGATATAAGGGAGCAAATCCTTAAAGTTGCAAGCGGAGAATACGGCGGCTCTAAGGAAATTTGCAGTTTAAATTTTCTTTTAGGCGAGCTTTTTGCCGACGCCTGTGAAAAACTTTGCCAAAAAGCAAATATTAGCACAGAGCAAATAGACTTTGTTGCGAGCCACGGGCAAACAATTTACCACATACCGCAAAAAATAAGCTACTTTGGCAAAAACATAAGCAGCACGCTGCAAATAGGCGAGGCTAGCGTTATTGCACAAAGGCTCAACTGCCCTGTCGTAAGCGATTTTAGGGTGCGTGACGTGGCCGCAGGCGGCTTTGGCGCACCGCTTGTCCCCTACACTGAGTTTTTGCTTTACAGACAGAGCGACAAGACAATTGCGCTGCAAAACATAGGCGGAATAGGTAACATAACCATACTGCCAAAAAACTGCGAGCTAAACGATGTAATTGCATTTGACACGGGTGCCGGCAACATGGTTATAGACGCCTTGATGCACATAATAACAGACGGCAAAAAAAGGTACGATGACGGCGGAAAACATGCAAAGTCGGGCAAAATTAACGAGCAGCTGTTAAATTATATGTTAGACGACGAATATTTAAGCATGCCGCTACCAAAGACGACAGGCAGAGAGTATTACGGCGAGCAGTATGTGCAAAATTTGTGCAAAAAAGCTGAAGAGTTAAATGTAAATATGACGGATGTGCTGGCTACCGCAACAATGTTTACGGCAAAAAGCATAGCCATTGGCATAGACAATTTG
>CAYJBO010000079.1:0-9925 GCA_964368295.1 uncultured Bacteroides sp. | reverse complement strand
TTGCACTAGTTATTATTTTCTTTAATTAGGTAGGTGCTACATATTATATAAATAACCCTCGCTTAACTTCAATTACCTTACATCTAATTTTAATACCCTTTAAACCTACACAAAAAAAGCGGAAAGCCAAAGGCAAAACCTTTAGCTTTCCGCTATATGCTGTAAAAATTAATTTAATTTTTATGCTTTGGGGCCGGCAATTTATATTGCACTGCGCACAATAATAATTAAACCTGGCTTGCAGCAACTGCGCAAGCAACAGTAGCGCCAACCATTGGGTTGTTGCCCATGCCGATAAGACCCATCATCTCAACGTGAGCAGGCACGCTTGAAGAACCTGCAAATTGAGCGTCGCCGTGCATACGTCCCATGCTGTCTGTTAGGCCGTAGCTTGCAGGGCCTGCGCCCATGTTATCCGGGTGCAATGTTCTGCCTGTGCCGCCGCCCGACGCAACAGAGAAGTATTTTTTGTTGTTTTCGATAGACCATTTTTTGTATGTGCCAGCAACAAGATGTTGGAAACGTGTTGGGTTAGTGCTGTTGCCTGTGATAGAGCACTGCACGTCCTCTTTTTTCATAATTGCAACGCCCTCTAAAACGTCGTTAGCGCCATAGCAGTTAACTGCCGCGCGTGGGCCGTTTGAAAAAGCTTTGCGGCGCACTTCGTTAAGCTCGCCTGTTTTAAAGTCGTAGTCAGTCTCTACATAAGTAAAGCCGTTAATGCGGCTAATAATGTAGGCTGCGTCTTTGCCAAGGCCGTTAAGTATAACGCGTAGCGGCGCTTTACGTGCCTTATTAGCTGTTTGTGCTATGCCTATAGCGCCCTCTGCAGCTGCAAAGCTCTCGTGTCCTGCTAAAAATGCAAAACATGTGCAATCTTCGCTTAAAAGCATTGCGCCAAGGTTACCGTGGCCAATACCTACGCTGCGTTGCTCTGCAACAGAGCCGGGAATTGTAAATGCCTCAAGGCCCTCGCCTATTGCCGCAGCGCAATCTGCTGCATTTTTTAAGCCGCGTTTAACAGCAATAGCTGTGCCAAGTGTGTATGCCCAAACGGCATTGTCAAAACATATATTTTGTACGCCTTTTACTATTGCACTGCAATCAATGCCCTTTGCAATTAGCATGTCGTTACATGCGTCCAAAGATTCAAGACCGTTAGCCTTTAGGCAAGCCTCAATTTTAGGCATGCGGCGGTCCATACTTTCAAATGTTGCCATGTTAATACCTCACTCTCCTTACTCTTCACGTGGGTCAATATATTTGACCACGCCGTCTTCGGGTTTAAAACGGCCGTATGTGCCCATGTTAGCGTTGTATGCCTCTGTGGGGTCTTTGCCCCTGCGGATGTCTTCCATCATTTTGCCAAGGCGCACAAACTCATAGCCAACAACTTCGTTGCCCTCGTCTACTGCCATACGTGTAATGTAACCCTCTGTAAGCTCAAGATAACGCACACCTTTTGCTTTTGTAGAGAAGATTGTGCCTGTCATGCTGCGCAGGCCTTTGCCTAGGTCCTCAAGCCCTGCGCCAACGGGCAAGCCGCCCTCAGAAAACGCAGTTTGGCTGCGGCCGTAAACAATTTGTAAAAACAGCTCTCTCATTGCAACGTTAATAGCGTCGCAAACAAGGTCTGTGTTTAAAGCCTCTAAAATTGTTTTGCCCGGCAATATCTCGCCTGCCATAGCGGCAGAGTGTGTCATGCCGGAACATCCGACAGTCTCCACAAGTGCCTCTTCAATTATACCGTTTTTTACGTTTAGTGTAAGCTTACATGTGCCTTGTTGTGGTGCACACCAACCAACACCATGTGTCAAACCGCTGATGTCTGTAACTTCATACGACTTAACCCATTTTCCCTCAACGGGAATAGGTGCCGGTCCGTGGTCTACTCCTTTAGTAAGCGGACACATATGCTCTACTTCATGAGAATATGTCATAGTGATACTCCTTACATTGATAAATTTATAACTTATTGCGCTGTATATATTATAAATAAAAACGCCAATGTTTGCAAGCTTTTGCACAATAGTTTTTTAAAATTTAACAATATTAGTGATAAGCCGCCATTATTTATTATTTTGTGCAATGTTACAAATTTTTATAAATTTTACTGTTGACATTGCCAAAATTTGTGTTATAATAGACTTAGCGGAAAAGTTAACACGTTAATTTGACTGCTTTATTATATAAACCGAATTTTTTTACGATATTTTTTTGTTAGAGAGGGAGTATATTTATGTCAGCAATAGAAATGAACAACATTGATTTAAAAGAGTTTAACGATGTTTTAGCCACATGCACAGGCGACGTTTACATGGTAACACCGGACGGCGACCGCCTAAACCTAAAAAGCAAACTTTGCCAGCTTATTGGCTTTACTAAGCTAATTGAGGGCGGCAACATTGCAAACGCTAAGCTAGAGTGCGCAAACCCAGAGGACCAAAGCAAGCTTTTCCGTTTTAATATGTTTGGTGCACAAAACACAGATGCTAAATAATTTAGTACTTAAACTTTTAAAAGCCCTACGCTTTATAACAGAGCGTAGGGCTTTTTTGTGCTTTTATTTATTTTTTGTATCCGCATTTATGGCATACGCCGTTTTCGTCTAGCGCTATACCGCATAGTGGGCACCTGTCAATTTTATTTTCTGTTTTATACTCGGCGCTTGCGGCATTTACACCGCTAGTAAACGTTATTTTTGCTATGTTTAGTTTTGTCTTAAGCAAATCGTATACTATTTTTATCATGCCCTCAACCGTCATTGTCTCTTTTGTAACAACAAGGCGGCAGTCCGGGTAGGCCGTTGCTAGGCCTGTTTTAAAGGCGGGGCCTTTCATTGTATTTTGCGGTGTGCCGTCTTTTATGCCCGTGTCCTCATACACTTTTAGTATCGCAGGCAGCAGCGGGTCGTCTTGTCTTAAAACTAGCGCATGGTCAAAGTTTCTCAGTAAATCCCACGCTGTTTTTTGTATTTCGTTACATGGAAAAACCATGTTTACACCCTCATTTACCGTGTCTTCCACTTCTATAGTCAATATGCCCGTGTGCCCGTGTAAGTATTGTGCCTCGCCCTTAAATCCGTAAAATCTGTGCGCGTATTGTAAATCAAATTTTGCTATACTCCTCATGGTAATCCTCCTTATGTAATGTGTTAATTAACCCTGTAATTTAACTGTGTTTCACAAGATTTCTGTCTTAATGATATAATATATCATTAAGAAATCAATGTCAATAGATTTTAGCTAACATGCCAAAAATTTTATAAATTGCACAAAACTGCCAGGGCTTTTATGTGCAACATATTTTGTAAAATGCTATTTTTACGGCTTTAGCGCTAAAATAGTTATAATGTTATAACTATGCAACTATTTTACATAAAAATGATATTGCATTTTACAAAAAATACTGTAAACTTGAAGTATAACAATTTTTTACAGTAAAATTTTTACACTCACAGCTACTTTTTAACGTTTTGCAAATTTAATTATAATATTTATGCAAGGATATCTGCTTTTATGTCGGCCGGCGCACAGAGGGCGGCAAAGGGGCGCATTGTTAAAAAACGGCGCAAACAAGCTGTAAAAAAGAATGGAGTTTTGATGAAAATGAAGTTTACAAAGCCGGAGCGCGGCTGGATAATGTACGACTGGGCATGTTCGTCTTATGCCACAATAATGATGGCGGCAATATTTCCCGCTTACTTTTCGGGCGTGGCGGGCGACGGCGGCGACATGTGGTGGGGCATAGGCACATCGGTTGCCACGGCTGTAATGGCGTTACTGTCGCCAATTTTGGGCGCAATAGGGGACTACAAGGGCATGAAAAAGCGCTTGTTTTCAACTTTTTTGGCAATTGGTCTTGTAAGCACCACAATGTGCGCCTTTTTAGACACATGGCAATTTATGCTTATTGGCTATGTTTTTTCGGCGATAGGGTTTAACGGCTCTAACATGTTTTACGACAGCTTTTTGACAGACGTAACCACAAAAGACCGCATGGACACGGTGTCCTCTTGGGGGTATGGGCTTGGCTACATAGGCGGCAGCACAATACCGTTTGTGGTTTGCATAGGCATTATTACTTTTGGCGAGGGTTTTGGCATCGATAGCGTTTTGGCAATTAAAATATCTCTTTTAATTTGTGTTTTGTGGTGGAGTTTATTTTCAATACCCATTTTAAAAAATTGCCAACAGCAATACGGCAACAACATGCCAAAGAGCAATTTGCTGGGCTCTGCACTTGGCAACTTGCTACACACTATTAAGAGCATGTTAAAAAACAAAGCCTTGCTGCTATTTATGCTTGCTTACTTTTTTTACATAGACGGCGTGCACACAATTATATCTATGTCAACAGCTTACGGCGCATCTTTAGGGCTAGACACAACGGGCATGATTTTGGCACTGCTTGTGACACAAATTGTGGCGTTTCCATGTGCTATTTTGTTTGGTGTACTGTCGCGCAAGGCGGGCGCAATAAATATGCTTATTGCCGGCGTTGGCGTTTACATGGTAATTTGTGTGCTTGGTTTTATAATGGGCTTTGGCACAGAGGAACAGTTTTTAACTAACGATGAGGGCCTGATTATATTTTGGATACTTGCCGTGCTTGTTGGCTTTGTACAGGGCGGCATACAGGCGCTTTCGCGCTCTTACTTTGGCAAAATTATACCGCAAGAGCGCTCTAACGAGTACTTTGGCGTGTTTGATATTTTTGGCAAATTTGCGGCTATATTGGGCCCTGCAATATACGCATTTGTAAAGGCCATTACGGGCAGAAGCTCGCTTGCTATTTTGGGCATTATAGTGCTGTTTGTGGCCGGTGGGGCAATACTTGTTTGCTCTCGCAAGCTACTGCGCACAAACGAGCAGTAATAATTTAAGCTGTTTATTTTACAATAAAGGTACTTTTTGCGCTGGGGTAGGCATTTTTACACAAATTTTATTATGAACATTTTGGTATAGTTTTTGGCAATATTTTTAATACTTGCCGTGGTGGTAAAACTTTTACGGCGTGCTAGGGCCTGCAAGGGCTAGCAAGGCGCTATAGCTTTTAGGCAATTAGGCGTTTTAAGGCGTGCAAACGTAGTATCGGGTTGATAAGACGTAATAAAGGCTGCGATTAATATTAATCGCAGCCTTTTATATTGTTTATATTTAAATTTCAGCAAAAATTTAGCCAAACAAAACAGCGTTTAGTATGCTTTGTAGGTTTTCCTGTCTGCCGGAGCCGGGCATTTCTACACTGCCTTTTTGCTCTGCATAGCTTGCAAGCTCCTCAAGTGTTGTGTCGCCGGCTACTATTTTTGCGCCGATGCCGCTTGTAAAGCTGTCGTATCTCTCTTTTGCAAAGCTCTCAATCCTGCCGTCATTAATAAGTTTTTCGGCATTTAATAGGCCAAGCGCAAATGCGTCCATGCCCAAAATATAGCCGTAGAACATGTCTTCCGGTGTATAGCTTGCACGGCGGTTTTTGCTGTCGAAGTTAAGGCCGCCGTTTACAAGGCCGCCCGCCTTAATAATCTCGTACATGCACATTGTTGTGTCGTAAATATTTGCAGGGAACTCGTCTGTGTCCCAGCCCAAAAGCAAATCGCCTTGGTTTGCGTCTACCGAGCCTAGCATGCCGTTTATTGCGGATATGCGCAAATCGTGCTGGAATGTGTGGCCTGCCAATGTCGCGTGGTTAGCCTCTATATTAAGTTTAAAATCTTTCTCTAGGCCGTACTGTCTTATAAAACCAATTGACGTAGCAGCGTCAAAATCGTATTGATGTTTCATCGGCTCTTTTGGTTTTGGCTCTATGAAGAAATCGCCTTTAAAGCCGTTTTTGCGCGCATATGCAACTGCCATTTTCATAAGGTTTGCAATGTTGTCTTGCTCAAACTTAACGTTTGTGTTCAGCAGTGTTTCATAGCCCTCACGTCCGCCCCAAAAAACGTATCCAAGGCCGCCAAGTTTAATAACAATGTCTAAAACTTTTTTAATTTGTGCCGCTGCAGCAGCATAAACATCTGCCGAGTTTGTAGAGCCGGCGCCGTTTACAAATATAGGGTTTGAGAATAGGTTTGCTGTGCCCCAAAGCAATTTAATGCCCGTCTCGTTTTGTTTTTGTAACAGGTAATCTGCAATTTCGTCAAGGCGCTCGTTTGTCTGTGCAATTGTGTCGCCCTCCGGCACAATGTCTATGTCGTGGAAGCAGTAGTACTCAATGCCAAGCTTTTGCATAAACTCAAAGCCGATGTCTACTTTGCGTTTTGCGTGCTCCATCGTGCCTTTTTCTGCGCCAAAAGCTTTGTCGGCAGTCTCGCGGCCAAACATGTCCGAGCCGCCTGCGCATAAATTGTGCCACCACGCCATGGCAAAGCGCATTTGCTCTTTCATTGTTTTGCCAAGCACAACTTTGTTTTCGTCGTAGTACTTAAATGCTAGCGGATTTGTGGATTTTGCGCCCTCGTACGGGATTTTTTTGATGTTTGTAAAAAATTCTGACATAGTAAAAACCTCTCTTTTTTTATTTATATATTATTTATAAAGTTTTGGACATGATAGAAAGCCGCGCCAAGGCAGGTTGTTTTTGAGCCGTATTGCGACAATTTTATGTAATTTGCGCTTTGGTTTAGCGCGTCTGTCTGCATAACTTTTTCTTTTAAAATGTGCAAATACTCTTTTAAAAATTGTGCTAGCGCACCGCCTATTATAATGTTGCAATCCATAATCATATGTATATTATTTATGCCTTTTGCAAGCACTTCTAAATAATTATTAAACGTATTAACGCAAATTTTATCGTTATGGCCGAGCTTTTCAAAAAATTCTTCTATAGTTAGGCCAAGCTCTGCGCTAATTTTATCGGTAGAGCAAAAAGCCTCAAGGCAGCCCCTTTTAGTACAGCTGCAAACGGGGCCGTTTTTGTCTATGCACATGTGCCCAAACTCGGCGCTTTTGCCCGTGTTGCCCCAATACGGCTGCTGATTTAACATAATTGCGCCGCCGACGCCTTTGTCCACAGACAGATAGATAAAATTGTCTTTTGTGTGCCACTCTGTAAGCGCGCCAAGGTTTGCGTCGTTGTCTATATAACACGGAAATTTGACGGCATTATACACTTTTTTAAGCGGAAAATTTTTAAGGCTCAGCGTCGGTGCGTTTTCTATATAATTTTTATCGGCGGAAATAATGCCGGGAAAGGCTATGCAAACGCCGAGGATTTTTTCGCTATTTAGCATGTGCTCTTTAATAAAGGCGTCAACCTCACCGCTTATAACCTCGCCTATTTTGGCAAAATCAATGTCCGAGACATCTATTTTTTTGTAGCAACGCTCTTGCAATTTTAAATTTGCACAGCAAATACGCAAATTATTTTTTGTTACAGAAACGCCTATCGAGCACTTGCCATTTTTATTTATGTCGATAATACGTGGCTTTCTACCCCCTGTTGAGAGCGTTGTGCCGGAGTACTCAATAAGGGCCTGCTTTTCAAGTTCTTGCAGGTTTTGCGTTACGGTGGGCAAGCTTAAATTTAAAGACGACGAGATGTCTTGTTTTGTAACCTCGCCTGTGCTGTTAAAAATATAGTTAAAAATGCGGTTTTTATTTTGTTTTCTCAATACCGAAGTGCTGGTGACAGTGTTATTCATATAGCACCTACTTTTATTAAAGTTCTTTCCATAAGTTATATAATAGTATATATTTGCAAAAAAATCAACACATTTTTTTGCAGGGGGTAAAATTTGTGCATTATTTGTATAGCAAATGCATTAAACTGTGAAATAAGATAAATTTTTGACAGTGCAAAAGGAGCAGTGCGGTTAGCCGAGCCGATGTAATCCGAACCCGTATTGCATCGGTTTGGCTATATGCGCTTAAAAATTTGCAAAAAAGTTGTCTCTCACAGGATGTTGTGAGATTATCGCATAAGGGCGCTTAATAAAAAAGGCACAAATCGAGCGGTTAAGCAAGATTTGCGCCTTTGTGATTTATCGGTTAGATAATTTTTAGCAAGAGCAAAATGGCTTGTATCAGACGAATTCTCATTTTATTCGCTATAAAATAGTATGCCTTTTACCTTTTTATTTACTTTCTAAAGAAACAAGGACACCCTCTGTCTCTTGTGCAACACGGTCACCTATTTCGAATTTTTCTTCTTTCATTTTCATTTTTGAAACTTCATATTCTTTCTCTGCGCCGCTATGGTCTATAACATGTATAATTATATTTTGCGTTGTTTCTACGGCTTCCATTCTGACAATCTCCATCATTTTCTCTGCAAGCCGCTTATCCTTGGAAGCTCCAACAGCTAATCCTATGCACATTCCAATAGGAATACCAACGGGAATTGCCATGGACATATTATCCGGAAATAGAATGTTTCCATAAATTAGTCCACCGACAATGCCAAAGCAGATGCCAAGGCTCATGTATAATGCTGTGTACTTTTCAACTTTCTTTTTCTTATTGTTATTCATTGTTACTCCTATCTTGCAGTACAGTTGGCTATAATGTTTATAACTTATTTTATAACGGTGCTACGGCATATACCAATAAGAGTTAAAGCCAGATAATTGCTGTACAGAGCCCTTAGGCATTTGTACCATAGCGTTAAAAACATTCATATAGTCGCCACAGCCAAAGCTTAAACAAATTGCAGAAAAGGCAAATAGGTAATTTGAGAAGTCACCACCGGGCACAAACAGCCATATTATCATAGGAATAAAGCCAAAAATAATATTGGGTAAAAGCGACATAAAAATAAATCTTGCCTTGCTAATTGGCTCTGTACACGCTATGCACATTCCCCCAATTATAAAAAATATATGTTTTTCTTGATCTTTTGAAAAGCAAAGGCCGTGTAAAAATTCATGTGGTATTATGGTTAATAAAGATATTAACAAAGTTACTAAGAGCATGTTGTAAGTAAGCTGAAGGCTCTCGCCATACATTAAGCTTTTTATTAAGTAAAAGCCGACAGCTATTAATATTACAGGTATATAAAACAACGTAGACACTAAAATAAGTGTTCCTTGGTTATTCGGCTCTTTAAATTTTACTGCCCTTTCCGGTAAATCCGCTATTGGCATTTTCTCTTTTTTTAATGTTCCTCTAAAAATAAAATTCATTATATTCTTCCTAATAATTATTTGTTACTGTGATTAGTTGAGTTTTTATTGGCATATTGGGCGGTTGCCGCACTGGCGGCGAGCCAAATGCCACATTGGATAAAAATTATTTAATGCAACGGATTATTTATAACTTATTTTATGGCGGTGCTTAGCCAAATTTTAACCACCACACATTCGCAAATCTTTTACGAAGTTTGTAAATTTTGATATAAATATAATACCATACTCAAAAAGTGAATTTCAACAAAAATATGTATAATTCTATGAATGTATATGCTTATTTTTCTGCGCTAAAGTGTTTGATTTTAATTTAAATTCAGAAAAGAAAAGCATAGCGCCGCAGGCGCAAAACCGAAAAAAGGTGGTAGCGACAGATTTTCGTAGTGAGGGCATTTCGTCGTCCGCTTAAGAGCCGCCACGTTGTGGCGGTTAGATCCCGACACTAGCACTGCGGTGCGTCAGGGCTAAAGCAACAAACCCGAGCGTGCCTTTTTTCGGAATAACGAGGAGCAACACAGCGGTGTGCGCGATGAGTGGGTTGCTTATATAAAATGTATACCCATTAAAGGCATAGCGCCGCAGGCGCAAAGCCGAAAAAAGGTGGTAGCGACAGATTTTTGTAGTGAGGGCGCTTGCAACCGAATAGAAAATCCGAGCGTGCCTTTTTTCGGAATAACGAGGAGCAACGGAGCAGTGTGCGCGATGACTTTTATAAATTTGCAAAAAAAGTCGTCGCAAACTAAGCGTAGTTTGCGACGAGTGGTGGGGCTGCACGGACTCGAACCGTGGACCGACCGGTTA
>CAYJBO010000078.1:0-10234 GCA_964368295.1 uncultured Bacteroides sp. | reverse complement strand
AAAGAGAAAGAAATTCTTTTGGCTCAAATTGAGAACGACGACAAACTAAAAGGCAAACCTGACCAAGTTAAAGAAAAAATGGTTGAGGGACGCATCGGCAAATATTACAAAGAGAACTGCTTGCTAGAGCAACAGTTTGTTAAAAACGGCGATTTAACAATTGGCCAATACACAGACAACTGTGCTAAAGAGCTTGGCGGCGAAATTGTTGTTGAGAAATTCATCCGTTTTGAAAAAGGCGAAGGCCTAGAGAAACGCACAGATGATTTTGCAGCAGAAATTGCTAACATGGTTAAATAATTTTTAACCATTTGCAACTTGCAAAGCGTTATTTTATGTTACAATGTGTAACGCAAAAAAATATTTTTATGGCGCCATATTGGTTTTGTACCGATATGGCGCTATTTTTATTTGCAATACTCGCCTAATAAGTGCTATAATAAACCTGTTAGTTAATATTATATAAAATAAAGGGGGCACATTTTTTTGAAGAGCATAAAACCGGGCAGAGGCCCGTCGTCAATGAACGCAGTAGGCAGTATAATTGCCGCTGTTTTTGGTATTTTTTGGACAATTGTAACAGTGCAAATGGGTGCACCTCCACTATTTACATTATTCGGTATTGTTTTTGTTTGCATGGGCATAGCACAGGGCGTGTATCACTATAAAAATGCAACTGGCAAAAACAGATTTTCCTCATTCGACATCACCGATGCAGGCGAGGAGATGGACCCCTTTGATATGCATTTTGCAGGCAAAAAAACCGACTCAAACAGCCCGGCGGCGAGGCTAGACACAGATGCCGTAAACTTTTGCCCCTATTGTGGGGACGATTTGAGCAGCGACTTTGCTTTTTGCCCTAAGTGCGGCAAGCAAATACCGAAGGCCTAAATATAATAGCCCCTGCTATGCCACATCAAAAATAACAGCAATTAGGCGGTGTACAAATAATGATAATTAGCGCAAGCAGACGCTGTGACATTCCTTCTTACTTTGGCGAGTGGTTTTTAAATCGCCTTAAAGACGGCTATGTGCTTATACAAAACCCCTACAATGCACACCGTTTAAGCCGTGCGGCGCTTACGCCAAAATCTGTCGATATAATAGTATTTTGGACAAAGAACCCCACGCCATTTTTAAAGCATTTGCCCGAGATTGACAAAATGGGCTACACGTACTATTTTGAGTTTACCATCACCCCATACGGCAAAGAGACAGAGCGCAACCTACCGGACAAAGAAAAGCTTATTGATGTTTTTATTGAGCTTGGCAAAAAGCTTGGCAAAAACCGCATGGTGTGGCGGTACGACCCCATTATTTTAGACGACACTTACGATATAGAGTACCACACACAAAGGTTTGCACACATGGCGCAGCGGCTTTGCGCCAGCACAAACAGGTGTGTTATAAGCTTTGTAGACAACTACAAAAATGTTGCCGCGCGCATGGGCAAAGACCCAAGCTGCAATATGTCTTTGCAAAATATACACAGCGTTAGCGAGCGGCTGTCTAAAATAGCAAGTGAGCACGGCCTTAAAATTTACACCTGCGCCGAAAAATACAACCTTAAAAAATACGGCATTGAGCACGGCGCCTGTGTCGACAAAAATATTATAGAGGACATTTTAGGCGCTAAAATCAACACAGAAAAAGATAAGAACCAGCGAGATGAATGCCTTTGTGCCGAGAGCATCGACATAGGTACTTATGGCTGCTGTACAAACGGCTGTAGCTACTGCTATGCACTTAAAAGCGAGGCATCAACCCTTGCAAATATGCAAAAACACAGCCCGTTATCCCCTGTTTTAATCGGCACTGTAAGCCCCGATGCAATAATTACAAACAGACCCGACAAAAGCGTGCTTGTAAGCCAGCTCTCGCTTTTTGATTGAGATTTTTTAAAAGCAGCCTTAAGCACAGCGGCAAATAATATACTTTTCGTTCGCTATTTACCGGCTGTATTTGCAATAAATTTGCGCACAATTAAAAGCGGCAACTGTTTTAGATTAACTCTAAACAGTTGCCGCTTTTTTGCTTTAATCAATTGCGACAATTAATATCTGCCCCAAAAAGTTTCGCTCATCTTGTGGTTTGTGTTCTCCCATTCATCACGGTAACGCGCCAAAATTCCCTTTAGCTCTTTTACAATCTCGCCATTGCTCTCGTCTTCATATATGTCGTTTAACTCGTTTGGATCGCGTGTTAAATCAAAGAGTTGCGACTTGCTTAAGCCCTCAGTGCGGTACTCTATAAGCTTATGGCTCTGTGTTTTTACACTGCGCATGTTGTCGCAATATGCAAAAAATAAATCTTGCCTAACTTTTACGTCTTTGTCCTTTATTGCGCCAAGCATAGATATTCCCTCTACGCTTTTTGGCGGCTCTATGCCTGTGAGCTCACACAGCGTCGGGTAAATATCTAAAAGGTAAACGTAGGTGTCACGCTGCTCGTTTTGCGGTATATTTGGCCCTGCAAAAATTAGCGGCACACGTATGCTGTGCTCGTAATGGTTCTGCTTGCCAAACAGTCCGTGCTTTCCAAGCGCAAGCCCATTATCGCCCGAGTACACAACAATTGTATTTTCAAGCTCTCCACACGCCTCCAGCTTGTCCATTATCTCACCCACTTTTTCATCTATGTGGGTTATCATTGCGTAGTACTCTTTTATATGGCGCAATGTGTTTTGCTCTGTGCGTGGGTACGGCGCTAGCAGCTCGTCACGCAAGCTCCTTATGCCAAAGTCAAAAGTGTGTTCTTCCATAAAGTTTTCAGGCAATTTAATCTTTACATCGTCGTACATGTCTATGTATTTTTGCGGCATGGTGCGTGGGTCGTGCGGTGCCATAAACGACACATACAAAAAGAATGGATCGTCGCCCTCTTTGCGGCTATCTAAAAAATCTGTAGCCCTGCCGGCAAAAATGTCTGTCGAGTGCCGCCCAAACTCCATATACTCAACATGGTTATCACACGTTTCGTTAGAGCTAAACGCGCCTATGCAAGTCTTGCTTGTTGGGTATATGCCGTCCTTGTTATAGTTGCATGCAGGCACGTTCCAATGGTCCCACATTCCGCCAAAAAACACGCTCTTACCGTCAGAAAAACTCCTTGTATAAGAATCTGTGCCGTTGTGCCACTTACCCGTGCCAAAAGCATTGTAACCGTTTTGTTTAAGTGTCTCGCCAAGCGTTATGTGCTCGCAAGGGATTTGCTGCCCCTCGCTTTGCAAATGAAAAAGCGTGCGCCCTGTGTGCAACATTGCCCTAGACGGCATACACACAGCGCCCGACGTGCCACAAGGTATGTGCGCGTGTGTAAAGGTTGTGCCACGCTTAACTAGTTTATCAAGGTTCGGCGTTATAACATCGGGGTTGTTTATTGCATTTATCGTGTCAAAACGCTGGTCGTCTGCAAACAGAAATAATATGTTTGGTTTTTTCATACTGCGCCATTACACTCCTTTAATTTTAGCCCTATTTTACTTGATTTTCTCTAAGCCATTTTTTGAGCACTTCTACTATTTGCTTTATGCTTCCATCCTCAAGCGGAGACTTAAAGCCTGTAGTTTTAATTATGTCAACAAATGTTTTGCTACCGCCCAGTTTAACAAAGTCAATATACATTTTAAGCGCCTTGTCGCTATCCTCTAAAAACTGTGCAAAAAACTGTAGCGCCATTGTTTGCGCCATGCAGTAATCAATGTAATAAAATGGGTACATATATATATGCAGTTGACGTTGCCAACCTGCCCCACGTGAATAGAACGGAATATCATCATAATCTACGCCGGGACGGAACTTACTCTCAACTTCTAACCATTTTTCGTTGCGCTCTTGCGGTGTTAAGTTGGGGTTAGAATAAATTTGCTCTTGGAACTCATCAACCTGTGAGCCATACGGAATAAATATAAGTGCGTCTTCTGCGTGGGAGAGTTTGTACTTTGCAGTTTGATCTTTAAAGAACAGCTCGTGCCATGGCGTAGTCAAAAATTCCATCGACATCGAGTGAGTTTCGGCAATCTCCATCGAATAATCTGTCATCATAGAAAGCTCAAAATCACGCATGTTGTTGTATGCGGCAAATGCGTGGCCTGCCTCGTGTGTCAATACGTCAACATCGCCTGCGGTGCCGTTAAAGTTTGAGAAGATAAACGGGTACTTATAGCTTTTTAGGCCTGTGCAGTAGCCGCCCGGCGCCTTGCCGTCCTTTGATAATACATCAAACAGGTCGTTGTCGTACATCAATTTTATAAAATCGGCAGTTTCGGGGCTCATCTCCTCGTACATTTTTTTGCCTGCCGCCATTATCTCATCGCTTGTAGCCTGTGGCGTTGCCGCGCCATCTTTAAAAGTTAGCGTTAAATCGTAATATTTTAAATCATCCAACTCTATGCGCTCTTTTTGCGCCTGCCTTATTTCTGTAACAACGGGCACAATCTCTTCAATAACCTGCTTTTTAAACACGCCAACTTCTTTTTTTGTGTAGCAGTTGCGCTGTCTGCGCATGTAGCCAAGCTCCACAAAGTTTTCATAACCCAATATTTTAGCTTGCTCTGTGCGGTTTTTTACAAGCTTATCAAACAGCTCATCAAACTCTTTTTGCACGCTGTCAAACGCCTTGCCCTCTGCTATAAAGGCCTGTTTTCTAACGTCTCTGTCCTTGCTCTCTTTATAGGGGCCAAGCATTGGTATAGGTAGTTTTTCGCCGTTAAAATCTGCCGTTAACTTCGCATATATGCCCTGGTATTCATGCGTTAGTTTTTTCTCTTCTTTTACAAGCTCTACTATTTCAGACGAGAACGATTTAGCCTCTAGCTCTGCATTTATAAAAGGCACACTGCCTATTTTCTCTTCAAGTTCTGCCTTAAATTTGCTGCCTATCATGGCCTTTATAAACTCAAGGCATTGCTCTTGCAAAACGGGGCCTTTCTCGTTATAAAAATCCATCTCTGCCTTGTAAAACTCATCGTTTGTGTCAATTGTGTTTCTTATGTGCGCCAGTGTGCCCTGAGTTTCAAAATTCATTTTAGTATCTTCGTATTTCTTTAGCAGCTCATACTGCTCGTCTGCACTTTTAGCCTCTGCAAATTCTGTGCAAAGCGCTTTTATCGCCTCCATAAGCTCATCAAAATTTGGCCTCTCGTACGGGATTTGAGAAAATTTCATAGTACTATACCACCTTTTATATATTTTATTTTTTAATTTAATTGACGCCGTCTTATACACTTAGCGGCGCCTTAGCTACAAAGCAAAATGGCATTTTACCGCCAGCACTTTCGCCCTACAGACCCTGGCCAAGCCGATGTAATCAAAACCCGCCTAAAACGCATAAATTGCACATCTAACTGCGTTATCCTCCTAGACAAACGCTAGTGTGCCGTCGTCGTCTGCCTTGTTATATGCACAATTTATGTGCTTTTAGGTCTTTAGATTTTATGGCAAAGGGGTGGGCTTTATAGCAAGGAAAAGCCTTGCAGTAATGCTTTCGCCTTACAAAAGGCTTTGACGCCGGTAGAAAGTTCACCCCTTTGTTATAAAACGGGTTCGTATTGCATCGGTTTGGCCAGCCAAGCCGATATAATCAAAGCCTGCTGTTTTGGCAAGGGTGCCTCTACTGCACTATCAGTCGCCGGACACTGCAAGCTCGCTTATCACAAACGAGGGCGAGCCTATGCTGGCATCGGTTTCACCGTTAGCATCGTAGTCAAAATGCAAGTCGTTTGCAATGCTCTCGATATTATTTAACAGCGTAAAAAAGTTACCTGCCACTGTAATTTGGTCTACCGCGCGCACTATTTTGCCGTTTTCTACAAGCATACCGCCCGCAAGTAGCGAAAAATCTCCCGATACCGCACTAACGCCCGAGTGCGTGCCGCCTAAGTCGTTAATTATTATACCGTTTTGCATGTTTTCTATAAGCTCTTGTTTTGTCTTTTTGCCGTTTTCTAAATAAAAGTTTGTTGGCATTACTTTTAGTGAGCCCTTTGTGCCTACCCTGCCCGCATTGGAGGTGGATTTAACACCTTCTGCCTTGGCTGTTTTTAAGTCGTGCAACAGTGTTTTTAGCACGCCGTTTTCGACAAGTTTTGTAACTACGCTGGGCACGCCCTCTTTGTCAAATGGGCGCGGCGCAGTCAGGTTAAATGGGTCGTCTGTAATATTTACGCCGTCTGCGGCAATTTTTTCGCCCACTTTGCCCTGCAAAAGCGATAATTTTTTCTGCGCATTTTCCGCACTGAAAACAGGCACAAAACAGCTTAAAAGCAGCGCCGCCGTCTCGTTTTCAACCAATATTTTATACTTGCCGCTCGGCACACTTTTTGCATCAAAGCACTGTGCCGCCTTTTTAACACCCTCTAGCGCACACCCTTTTAAATCTTTAAACTTCTCGTTTCTGTACCACGCCGCTGCGTCTTTAACCTCGTCACCCTGCTTTAAAATAGGCACTACATAAGCATCACAGCTGTCAATTTCGTACTGCGCGGCAAGGCCTAATGTGTTGTAGATGCCAACACTTTTTACGCCCTTGCTCACGGCGCAAGTCTCAACTCTTAAAAACCTATCATCGGCATTTTTTGCATATTCTTCAAGCGACAAAGCATTTTTAATAAGCTCTTCGTTGCCCATGTTTTTTGCAGGGCACATAGGTTTAGTAAAGTCTGCATACTCGGTTGCGCCTTGCATTGGGCGCTCGTCCTCGCCATCTATAATCGTCGCATTATCAATTGCACTTTTTACAAGGTCCTCAGGGTTTGTAAATTCTTCTGTATACGCATACCCACTTTTTAAGCCCATAACAACACGCAAATTTGCGCCTTTACTGTTGCTTGATATAAATGCACTAAGCTCTCCGCCAAGCACCTTTGCGTCCACCCTGCTGCTTTTTTCTGTGAATAGCTCTGCGGCATCACAGCCCATATTCTTTGCAGTTTCAAAAGCCTTATCTTTAAATGTGTTAAAATCCATTAAATCTCACTTCCCTTTCCGCCAACGGTCAGCGCTGTCACTCTAATTCTGGGCTGTCCAACATTTGTTGGCACCCCGCCCGATAGCGAGCCACACACGCCTGCCGCCATAGACATCTCTTTGCCTACTCTGTCTATTTTTTTAAGCACTTCTGCGCCTTTGCCTATTAGGGTTGCGCCTCTCACCGGGCAAACAATCTTTCCATCTTTGACCCAGTACCCCTCCGACACCGCGAAGTTAAAATCTCCGGTAAGTGGGTTTACACTGCCGCCGCCCATTATTTTGGCATAGAGGCCTGTGCCCATAGTCCTAATCATCTCGTCATCGTCGTCAGTGCCGGGCGCTATAAACGTGTTGCTCATGCGTGATGTTGGCGCAAAAGTATAGTCTTGGCGCCTTGAGCTTGCTGTGTGCTCTGTGTTCATACGCCTAGCGCCTAGTTTATCTATCATGTAAGATTTTAAAATACCGTCCTGTATCAATACCCTCTTGCGTGTCTCGTTGCCCTCGTCGTCCATGCCAACACTGCCCCACTCGTCCGGCATTGTGCCGTCGTCTATTGCGCTCACGCAGTCTGCGGCAATTTTCTTTCCTAGTTTGCCGCAAAATTCGCTGTTGCCTAACGCAACAGCGGTCGCCTCAAGCGAGTGCCCACACGCCTCGTGGAATATAACACCGCCAAAGCCGCCGTCTATAACTACCGGGAATGTGCCCGACGGACAATCTTTTGCATGTAGCATTGTAACCGCCCTCTTTGCCGCATCCAAGCCAAGTTCTTTTACATCAGTGCCTTCAAAGCACTCATACCCACAGCCAAATCCGGGCGACACTCTGCCACTCTGTGCCTCTGTCTCACTTTTTGCCATGGCCGCAACCGTAAACCTAACATACACGCGCCTGTCCGTTGCAAAAACGCCCTCGTTATTGCACACAAACACCTTTTTATCAACGTCCGCAATGCTTGCGGACACCTGATGCACCTCATCGGAGTAATTTTTTGCGGCGTCTGCCGCATTGCGCAAGTACGTTGCCCTCTGCTCGTTATCAACGTCCGCCGGCGCAATTTTAGGTGTTGCTCCGTAGTTTTTTTCATCAAACGGCATTATTTCGGCCCTGCTGTCTGATTTTATTGTCGCGCATGCGTCCTCTGCTATTTTTAACAAATCTTCCTCGTTAGTGCCGGCTGTGTAGGCGTATGCACTTTTGTCACCAAGCATAACCCGTATGCCGGTGCCATAAATCCTCACACTGCTGGCATTTTCAATTTTATCGCCAACAAGCTCAAGGGAGTTATTCATTGTGTCCTCAATATAAATCTCGGCAAAGTCCGCGCCTGTTTTTAGTGCGGTGCTAAGCACTTTTTGTGCTAATTCTTTTGCTATCATTTAATATTCTCTCTTTCGGCATTATATTATTTGCAAGTAAATTTTATCTTTGCATAAAAACACAAAGACCTTTTGCCTGCACTGCCCAATTATTACACAGTATGTAAAAAAGGGCGTTGCAAACAAAAAGTCTTATTATTAGTTAGTAAATTGCATGTTCAAAGGCATCAATTATCATCATTGGCTCCACGCTATATATTTTATGCCGAGGTGCATATAAACTATGAACTCACATACCAAACAGTAACGCAACGCCAATATAAACCAGTGAAATAAACACAACAAGCGGCCCAAAAGTAATAAGGCCGGCTATGAGCATAGCAACATAATCGCTCTTATCTAGGTCCATATTGTTATAGTGTTCGTCAAGTTCTTCTTTGCTCTTTTTCTTTGGCAAAGCCTTCTTGTACTTTTCCAAAAACTTCATTTAATTTCACCTTTTTATTTTTGCTCGTTTAATGGGTAATGGCATGCAACATATTGGCCCGGTAGGCGCTCTACAAATTCAGGGGCTTCTTGTGCGCACCTATCAGTGGCGTATTTGCACCTTGTCCTAAACTTACAGCCAGACGGCGGATTAATTGGGCTTGGGATATCGCCATCTATAATTTGTAATTCTTTGTTCGCCTCTTCGTCTGTTGTTGGTATAGCATCCATAAGTGCGCGCGTGTACGGGTGCAGTGGGTTGTCAAACATTGTGTCGCTGTCGCCGAGCTCTATAATGTTGCCAAGGTACATAACGGCAATTCTGTCTGATATAAACTTAACTGCGCTCAAATCGTGCGAGATGAAAAGATAAGTCAAATTGTCTTTCTCTTTTAAATCCATGAGTAGGTTGATAATCTGAGATTGAATTGACACGTCTAGTGCCGAAACAGCCTCGTCACAAACAACAAATTTGGGATTTAACGCAAGCGCCCTCGCAATGCCTATACGTTGGCGCTGTCCGCCCGAAAATTGGTGCGGATAACGGTGTATCATATATTTTTGCAGGCCGCATTTTTCCATTATCTCAATGGTGTAGTCTTCCATCTCTTTGCTGCCGGGCTTAAACATATTGTGTGCTATCAAAGCCTCGGATATAAGCTGACCCACTGTTAAACGCGGGTTTAATGATGAGTATGGATCTTGGAAAACAACTTGCAACTCACTGCGAAGTTTGCGCATGCTCTCTTTAGGCAAGTTTTTAAGCGCCTGCCCATTATATATAACATCGCCTGCGGTTTGTTTATATAGCTGTAAAATTACACGACCAAGCGTGCTTTTTCCACAACCACTCTCGCCAACAAGGCCAAATGTCTCGCCTTCTTTAATATCGATAGTAATGCCATCTACAGCTTTAACATATTGTTTTTCTTTTTGCAAAAAGCTGTTTTTCTTTAAGGGAAAGTGCATTTTTACGTCATCAAGGCTGATTAGAACTTTTTTATCACTCACCGCTCCTCACCCCTTTCTTAGGATAGAAACAACGCACGCTTTGCACGTCGCTAACGCTCGCAAGCTCCGGCTCATGCTGGTGGCATTTTTCGGTAGCAAAATTACAACGAGGTGCAAATTTACAGCCCTTAGGCAAGTCAAGAGGGTGCGGAACGCTGCCGGATATAGCCTCTAGCCTGTCGCCCGAGTTGCCTGTAAGCAGCGGTATGCTGTTTAAAAGCGCCTCTGTGTACGGGTGAGAAAAATCTGTAATATTTTTAAATATACAGCTAACAGGCGCAGTTTCTACAACCTGTCCACAGTACATAACTGCAACAGTGTCTGCCATTTGGTTTATAACGCCCAAGTCGTGCGTTATAAACATAATAGAGGTGTTTGTCTCTCTTTTCAAATCGTTCATCAAGCGCAGTATTTGTGCCTGTATTGTAACGTCAAGCGCCGTTGTGG
>CAYJBO010000077.1:0-10765 GCA_964368295.1 uncultured Bacteroides sp. | reverse complement strand
CGTCTACAGTATAGGCAAATTCTGCGCCAAATTTTTCAACATCAAAAAAGTCTGCGCCACGCCCAATTTCCTCGTCGGGCGTAAAACCTATTTTTATTTCACCGTGCTTTATGGTTGCGTCATGCATTAAAATATCCGCGAATGTTAAAATTTCGGCAATGCCGGCCTTATCGTCCGCACCTAAAATAGTAGTGCCATCTGTTACAACAAGTTTTTGCCCTACATATTTGTTTAAGCTTTTAAATACCTCAGGGCCCATAGTTATGTTTAGTTCTTCGTTTAAAATAATATCAGCGCCGTTATATTCTATAACACGTGGCTTAATGTTTTTGTTTGGTAAATCGTCAACGGTATCCAAATGCGCAATTAAACCTATTACAGGCGCGTTTGCATTTGCGGGAATTGTGCCGAAAACATAGCCGTTTTCATCTATAGCGGCATCTTTAATGCCTATATCTTTCATTTCCTTTACTAAAAACTTGCCAATCTCAATTTGCGCTTTTGTAGAAGGCACACTCTCATTTTGCACTAAAGATGTGCTCTCTATTTGAATGTATTGCAAAAATCGCTCTAAAACAGTTCTCATTTTATAAATCTCCATTTTCTAATTTATTGCATTTAGTGTTTTGCAAATGCTGTATGTTTTTAAAATTAAAAAGCCCTTGAATAAAGCTATGTGCTATATTTAAATATATTTAAGGGTAAAACTCAATATAGTATAAATAATCCTCGTATCCTTCACGGATTATTTATTGGCATATTTGGCGGTTGCCGCATAGAAAAAACTACATCAGCAGCGCTATAATTATATAAACGTATTTTATTCCATGCGTATTTCAATGTCAAAAAATTTTTCGGTAAAGGCTGTTGCGCGCTTGATGTCCCCCTGAGTAAACACGCAATCATTTGGCGCAACTACCCACTTTTCCTCCACGTCGTTGTGCCTGTGTATAACGGCAATTACAACGCCCGTAAAAGTGGCCACAGGTACATTTACGCCTAAGACATAAGCGTCTTGCTCTTGGCCGTCGCCCGCAATAACACCCTTTATGTACCCGTAATTTATAGGATAAACAAGCTCTTTATACTTTGGATGGGTCGAGCCAAGAGGCCTGTCAATTGTAACCGTTACTGTTTTTCCTAGCATAATTTTACCCCTGTTAATATATTGTTTTTACAATTAAAAGCGGCAACGCACTTTTGCAAGTATGCAAAAATATAACGATATACTGCCGCTATAAACAAACCTTGCCGGCAGATGTTGCAGCTAAAACGGCTTAAACAAGCTGGCTTGTATAGCCTAAACTTACCAGTGTTTCGTAGGCGCATTTTACGTCTTGTGGTATGTCTTGCTTAATTTGGTAGCCCTTTTTTGCGTAAATTTCCATGCGCTGTAAATCGCCAACAATTACGTCGATTGCCGTTTTTTCGCAAAGGCCCTGCTCTACAGAGTTTTTAATATACTGCGAAACCGATGTTTGAGGAGATGTGATAAAAGCATCCATTTTGGGCCACTGTTTTTTTAGTGCGGCGTAAATTCTTCGCTCCATAAACGGCTTGTGCACTACAATTATTTTGTTTACGTGCATGTCTAGCTCTTTAAAAATCGCCCGTGTAAACTCAATGTTTTCGGCTGTATTTGTAGATTTATTCTCTATTATAATATCCTCTTTAGGCACGCCGGCACGCATGGCAATATCGGCAAAGCGGTCTGCCTCGGCCACCGTCCACATGTCCTGCGTGTTGCGGCCAAGCCCGCCCGAAAACAATATTTTAGGCGCGTACTTCTGTTTGTAAAGCTCCGCTGCCCGCTGCGCTACATCGTCGTTATAGCTCCCAAACGCAACTATGCAGTCGGCCTTTTGGGGTGCGATATTAAGGCACATATAGTCCCAAATAAGCTTTAAATTTTTAGCAACATTGGCATCCATAATATTTACACGCTCCTTATAACACTTTTTATTTTGTGCGCAAAAAGCAAACTAAAGCAAAAACTAATAGCTCCTTTACGCATTAGCAAAATAGTGCGCTGTACAGATATAATAGCACTGAAACTGCACAGTAACAAAAATTTATTGATAATAAAAATATGCAAAAATTTTGCAATAGCTTTTGCAAAGCCTTTGTTTGGGTTGGCTTTAGTACATTAGTGTTTTTTTGCGTATTACTTAGCTTTTTTTAGTTTTCGGTGGTAAATAGGCATGTCTTTTAAGGGCTCGCTTGCTATTTGCAGTGTGCCGGCTGCTATTATTTTTTCAATGCGGTGCGCAAGCCACATATCGCCTATGCTGGGCTGATATTTGCATAGCACAGAGCCTATCAGCATTGCCTCGTTAAATTCATCCTCTTGGTTTTCTATTTCACGGTAAATAAAATTGTCGTAAATATCGTCCGAGACACTGCAGAGCTTGCCGTTTAAAACAGCCCTTAAATTTGCGTTTTCATCTTGCAGCATTTTCCACTCTTTTGCGCAATGCTTTTGAAAAGCAACCGACACCTCTTGTGCAAAAGCGGCGTGCCCGTTCCAGTTTGACGGCGAGAGCTCGCCCCAATGCGACTGATCAGTGAGTGCGCCGCCCTCGTTGCAGTGGTGCCCCGAAAATTTTACAACATGCACGGCTTTTGGCGGCGTAGAAAGCTGTAAAAGCTCCGACATAAACCAGTAAAGGCCGCACATTTCGTTTGGCGTATCGCTATACCAAATGCGTACTTCGTCATCTTGTGTAATGCGGTTTTTAAAGCCGTCTATGCCTTTTTGCATGTTGTTTAAAATGTCAAACGGCTCGTCGTCGGCAAAACTTGGGTAAATGCTCCACATAAACTCTATTGTTTTAGCACGCTTTTCTAAAAAGTTGTCGGCAGAAATATCGCCGATGCTCAGCATTAAATTAAAGCCAAAAACATCGTGTGCGTCGCCCTCCATAGGCACTGCCTTTTCCATCTCTAAGCGGTGCTCTTCTTCGGCTTTTTTTTGCGCTGCTTCTATCTCTTTTGTACTTGGGGCGCCGCCGTCTTTTCGGCTTACTATAACGCCTATTGGCTCGCCGTTATAGGGCTGCTTGCCCACAGATTTTGCCATTTTTAAACTGCCGCAGGCGCTGTCGCTAAACACTATTTCTATCATAGCAAATCCTCTTATAATAATTTGTTTTTATATCGCCTGCCTTATTAAAAACTCGCATACGTTTAAGCATGCTTTTTTATTGCAAAAGCGAGCGCTGTATTATTTGAGCATGCTCAACTAAAATTTAGCTGCTCGCCCCAGTAGACGTTATAAATTTTAAAGTTTTCGTCTTGCTGTGTTTTGCCCAGCAAATAGTACCGCTCGTATCTTCCCTCGGGTATTTGTGGGCCCATCTCTAGCATCTTATCACTGTATGTCATGCTCTTGTCTACAAAAACAAGCGCTGTCTCAATCAAATTAAAGGTTTGTGTCGCAGTGTTTAAACTGTCAATAATAGAAATATTTGCAATGTCGTCGTAGCTCAATACGTCAATGGAGTGTATGGTGTAGCTGTCAACATATTCGTCCTTTTGTATGCTTGTTGCGCTGTTTTCTATAGCGTTGTTAAAGCCTATGTCCTCGCCGAGGCTAATTTTATCAAACTCGCCGGACATAAGGTAAAAGTAAAGGTTAAAAACTGTCGATTTAAGGTCGTTATCAATAGGCACCTCGAGGGTAATTGTCCTGTCGCAAAAAGTGTATGGCTCAAAAGAAATTATATTTTCAAAAGTTGCAAGTGCCAGTACATCTATATAAACATCGGCAAAAGCAGTGCTTGAAACTTCGCTCTCGTCGGCAGGCGGTGTCAGCTCGCCGCCGGCTGTCTCCCCCGTAAGCTCGGTCGCTGCAGAGTCCTCGTAAAGCTCAAACGGGGCTTTTGCCCCCTCGGGATAAATTACGGTGTGCGGCTCGCTAGCCCAAAATAAAACACCCGTATCGTTTACATTAAACGCAAAAGTTTTAAGCAGTTTTTCATCGTCATAAAAAGCGTAGGTGCTAACAGAGCCAATGGCTAAATCGTCCTCGCTAACAGGCTCGCCCAGCTGTGCGCTGTTAAAAAGCTGTACAAACTCGCCAATTTCATCGGCGTCCATAATTGTTTTGCTGCTCGCGCCGTAATCGGGGTTGCCCATTGCCAGCGTTATAACAATTTTTTCAATCTCGTCCTCTTTAAAATCGGCTATGTTTGTAGGTGTGCTCGTGCATGCGGCTGTTAAAATTGCAATAATTAAAACTAGGCTAAGTAAAAGTTTTTTCATAAATGCTCCTTTTTTGGCATCGGTTACACAGATGGTATAAAACGTATAGCTCGGGTAGCTTTTTATTAAATTATACTACAAAAATAGCTTAGTATCAACAAAAAAACATTGTAAATCCACGGCGTTTGGCACGGGCGTAAGGCGAGGGATTTGCGCTTGCGCCTTGTTTTTGCCAGCTTGCGGCACGTGTGGCGCTTGATATGTGCGATTATTTTAAAGTATAATGAGACTATGCGCAGCTAAAATTAGCAGTTGCCTACAGTTTTAAAAGCAAATAATATAACTGTCGTGTATAAAACTTTAATCAAATTTTAATTTTTGCATAGTAAAATAAAAGCACATAATTTAAAACGGGGGCAAACTATGAGGGTTTTACTGGCTGAAGACGAGAGAGACATGAATAAAATTATAACAAAAAAGTTGACGAGTGAGGGCTATGGGGTGGACAGCTGCTTTGATGGGGAAGAAGCCCTTGAATACATAACAAGCACCGATTATGACGCAGTTATACTTGATATAATGATGCCAAAGCAAGACGGTTTTGACGTAATTACAAAAATGCGCACGCAAAAAATTGACACTCCGGTTATTTTTTTAACCGCAAAAGACGCCGTGTCCGACAGGGTAAAAGGGCTTGACCTCGGCGCAAACGACTATTTAGTAAAGCCCTTTTCGCTTGAAGAGCTAATGGCACGCATACGTGTTATGACAAGGGTAAAAGCCGGTAAAACGACAAATATTTTAACGGTAGACGACCTTACACTAGACGTTAGCTCGCACATAGTAAAGCGTGGGGACACAGTGATCAACCTGTCTGCAAAAGAGTATCAAATGCTAAAATACATGATGTATAATGCTGGCATAGTGCTGTCTCGGGAGCAAATAGAAAACCATATTTGGAATTACGAGTACGAGGGCGGCACCAATGTTGTTGACGTGTATATAAGGTACCTGCGCAAAAAAGTAGACAGTGATTTTGACGTAAAATTAATACACACAGTGAGAGGCAGTGGCTATGTAATAAGGGGCTGTTGACAGAGTATCTCTATAAAAAGCGGCGGCAAAATTTAGTTGTTTTTTGCAAAAATGCTCGTTAATGCGCACAGTATTGCCACAACTTTTTTAACAGCGGGCAAAAATTTTGCCTTGGTTTTTGCAAAGTCTTGGTTTTTAACACCACAAATAAGGGAGGACATATGAATAAAAAATCGGCAAAGCTAAAACTTACCTTATGGACCAGCGCACTTATGCTTTTTATGGCAATTGTGCTTATGCTTTTGATGTTTGCCCTGAGTGAAAACATCGTCTTATCCACAAGCGAGACACAGCTTTCAAAGGTGGTTAACAGCAACGCTGCCGAGCTTGAGTTTGACGACGGAAAGCTTGATGATGACGATATAAATTTTTTTAAAGACGGCGTTTATACGTTAATATACACACAAGAGGGCGCGCTTGTTGCAGGGAATTTTCCCGAGGAGTTTTTAGAAGAAATACCTTTTAGCGACAAAGAAATAAGCGAGGCCACTATTGACGGCACGCTATACTATATTTACGATGTACTATCGCCTGTTGAAGACTACAAGCACCCGATGTGGGTTAGGGGCGTAATTGCGGTGGACACCGTGGCGGCTGCAACTAATAATATTTTGCAAATAGCCTTTTTTGCGCTGCCTGTAATAGTTGTACTGGGCGCGCTTGGCAGTTACTTTATTGCAAAAAGGACATTTAAACCAATAGAAAAAATTGTAAATACAGCCGAGGAAATAAGCGAGAGCGAAAACCTCTCTCTGCGCATAGACTTAAAAAACGAGGATGCAGAAATTCAAAAATTATCGGATGCATTTGATGGAATGCTTTCGCGCTTAGAAAAATCTTTTGAAGCCGAAAAGCAGTTTACCGCCGATGTCTCGCACGAGCTTAGGACGCCAACTGCCGTAATTTTGGCGCAGTGTGAATATGCACTGGGCGATGACATATCGGCCGAGGACAAGGAAGACGCACTTAAAACGGTGCAAAGGCAAGCGGGTAAAACGTCAAAGCTAATAGCAAATTTGCTTAACCTTACACGGCTGGACAGCGGCCTAGAAAAGGCAGAGTTTAAGTTTGTTAATTTAAGCGAGCTTGTAAAAGAAATATGCAGCGAGCACGAGGGTTTATCGCCGGAAGGGGTACGGCTAAAGCATGATATAGCGCCTAATATAGTGGGGACATTTGACGAGGCGATGGTTACAAGGCTGCTTTGTAACTTACTAAGCAATGCGTTTAGGTACGCAAAACAAAACACAAGTGTAGATGTTGCGCTGTGCGAAAACGACAGAGAGATAATCTTGTCTGTAAAAGATGAAGGCATAGGTATTTCAAAAGAGCATCAAGATAAAATTTGGCAGAGGTTTTATCAAGTAAATGCGGCAAGGACGTCTAGCGAGCAGGCTAACATGGGCCTAGGGCTTGCCATGGTAAAGCAAATAGCACGGCTTCACAATGCAAAAATTGAGCTAAAAAGCGAGCCCGACAAAGGCAGTTTGTTTACAATAAAATTCCCAAAAAAAAATTAAAGCTTTAATGCTACTTTAATTTTTGGGCAGTATAGTATAAGTGTAAGCTCCCCCAAAAGAAAAGAAAGCGAGGTACTTATTATGAAAATGAGTAAAAAAATTAAGTTTATGGGTTTAGGCATATGTTGCGTGGTTTTAGCCGGTGCGGTTTCAGGCTGCACAGCAGTAAGTGCAACACAATCAAACCAAGACTATATAGGCGAGGAAAAGGCAAAGGCTATAGCATTGGAGCACGCAGGAGTAAGCGAGGGTGATGCCAATTTTGTGCTTAGCAAATTTGACATGGACGACGGCGTAGCCGAGTACGAAGTGGAGTTTTGGAGCGAATCTACAGAGTATGACTACGAGATAGACGCAGTTACGGGCGAGATAAGAAGCTACGACTACGACATGGAGACAAATGTAAGTAGCGCCCAGCCGCAGACACAGACAGGCACCGAGAGCGAGGATTATATAGGCGAGGAAAAGGCAAAGGCTATAGCATTGGAGCACGCAGGAGTTAGCGAGGGTGAGGCCAATTTTGTGCTTAGCAAATTTGACATGGACGACGGCGTAGCCGAGTACGAAGTGGAGTTTTGGAGCGAATCTACAGAGTATGACTACGAGATAGACGCAGTTACGGGCGAGATAAGAAGCTACGACTACGACATGGAGACAAATGTAAGTAGCGCCCAGCCGCAGACACAGACAGGCACCGAGAGCGAGGATTATATAGGCGAGGAAAAGGCAAAGGCTATAGCATTGGAGCACGCAGGAGTGAGCGAGGGTGAGGCAAGCTACTTTAAGTGCGAGTTTGACTATGATGATGGCCGTGCTGAATATGAGATTGAGTGGCAAATTGGCAGGACAGAGTATGAGTATACTATCAGCGCAGTCGATGGAACTATTTTAGAGCGAGATGTAGACCGGGATGACTAATAACAGATAACAATTAATCAACAAAAGAGGGTATAGAATGAACGCCAAAGTTCAAATCTATACCCTCTTTAATTTTTGCAATATTGTAAATCTTAAGCCTTGCCGAGACAGGTGCAAGTTTAGTTTTGCGCCTTGGCGTTGCTTGCGCTTTGGCTTTGTTTGCGCCTAAATCAGACATTTTGAGGTCTACAATTTAATGGCAAATGGGCAAGGATTATTGCAAACAAAAACCTTGCATTAATGCTAGCGCATTGCAAAAGGCTTTGACGATGATAGAAAACTTGTAAATTTACCGCAAAACGTGTTCGTATTACATCGGCATTGCTACCCAAAGCTGCCTTTAATTTTGTCGTACCCTGTATTTGTAAAAGGGCAAACTGCTATGCAAATGCCACAGCCGTAAGTTGCAAAACCACTGCCGCATTTAAGGTTCGATATACACTCGACATGTCCGTTTTCATCCACCTTGCTCTCTTTGTAAATGGCGTCGTAAGGGCATGCTTTTACGCATTTACCGCACTTGCTGCAAAAATCTTCCCCAAAAGAAAAATCCTCGTTATTTTGCAAAAAGTCGCCTAAATTTTCTATGCTTGTATAAATTATGCTAAGCCTATTACAAGCGCCGCTGTGTGGGGTAATCAGCATGCCATGCTTTCCTATATAGCCTAAATTTGCCTTAAAGCCTGCCTTTGTATAGTCGACATTTCCGCCTAAGCTGTGGTTTGGTACTGCTCCAAAATTCATCGCCCTAAGAAAATCAGCAGCCCTCAGACAGGCGATGCCCGTATCCCCATAAACCTTCATAACCTCAATCATACAGTCAATATTAGGCAAGCTCTGTGCAACAAACTCCTTTTTATCCATGTGCCTTGACATGACGATAACATTTTTATAAGGTATGCCATCGCCTTTAAAAATTTCTTTTTCGCTAAAAGTGCAAACGCCCCAGCTGTCCATAAAAAGCTCGTTTTTTATGTAATTGTCAAGCTTATCAAACTGCTCTTTTGTTATGCTTTTTAAGTAATGCGCTTTTACATCATGCTGTTTTATTACGCCTGCCGCTTTAAATACAGATTTTAAAGTAGGCCAAACTTTAGCTTTGTTTTCAAACATCTTTTTAATATCTTTAGGCTTAAATTTTCTTTTAGGAAACACGCCTTTAGCCTTTGAAAACTCGTTAGATTTTATATTAGATATTTTATTTAGAGCATTTTTTTGCGCATTTGTTATAAATTCCATTTTATGCCTCCCCAAATAATAGTGTCGCAGATGGACCAGGCGGCGTGTGGCGATATAATTATATTAACGATATCTCGTAATATATTGCTATATAACAATATATGCACTCGCGCTATAAAGTGCCGCTTGCGCATTCTCTTATTAATGTTATTATAGCGTATTACCGTAGCAATTTCAATAAAAATACAGCTTGTTTTATATGGCAAAGCTCAATTAAACGCCCTGCATTTTAGTTCCGCGGATTATAATTCCTTGACATTTTAATTAAAGCGCTGTAACATAAGTAATATAAACGAAAAGGAGATTTTAATTATGAGCAGTAAAGTGAATATTTTATGGGTAAACGACAACCCACTGACGGCACACACAATGGTGCTTATGTATGCCATAAATGCCAAAAAGCAAGGCTGGTTTGACGAAGTTGAAATAATAATATGGGGCCCTACCGCAAAGCTAGTAGCCGAAGATGAGAGCATCCAAGAAAAAATTAAAATTGCAAAACAAGAGGGCGTTGTCGTAAAGGCATGCATTTCGTGTGCAAACATGCTAGGCGTAACCGAAAAGCTAAAGGCGCTTGATTTAGAAGTTGATGGAATGGGCATTCCCCTCACAAATATTCTCAAAGAAAACGAAAAGCTGCTTACTATTTAAGGAGATATAATGGCGAATAAAGATTTAATAATAAACTCAAATTTTGATATATTGACAAAAACTTATGCGCTGATTTTATGTGTTGCAGGCGACTTAGAGGCGGCAACAAATAAGGTGCTTTGTGAATTTAACATATCAAAACTGCAACTTGATATACTGCACGAGCTCCATTTAGCGAAAGAAGATGTGCTTTCTATAAAAGAAATCAAGGAAAAAATGGTGTCGGACAGCCCTAATGTGTCAAGGTCTGTAAACAAGCTGATGGAAAATGGGTGCATTGAAAAAGAGAGAACACTGGCAGATCAACGAGTAGTAAAAGTAAAAATTACCGCAAAAGGCAAAAAAATTCATAAAAATGCCGATAAAGCAAGGCTTGCGCTGGCCTATAAAAATAATTTATCCGACAGCGAAACAAAAGCATTATATGATTTGCTAACTAAGATGTGATTATGAAAAATAATTTTACAAGAGAACAGGTTATAAGCTTTGCCTCAAAGCTTTTAGGTGTGTACGTTGACTATCCATTTAAAAATAAATCGCTAAACACTGCTGTTGTGCGGCACAAAATAGGCAAAAAAATTTTTGTCCTAGTGGGCGTGCTAAATGGTAAAGAATATGTCAATGTAAAATGCGAGCCTATGGAAGCTGATTTTTTGCGCTCGGCATTTAAGGGCGTTACAGCCGGCTACCACATGAACAAAACCCATTGGAACAGCGTTTGGTTTAACGAGGATGTTGATTTTGAGACGCTTAAAAAGTTTATAGAAAACAGCTATGAAATTACAAAACCAAAACCGAAAAAACACGTAAAGCTGAGAAATAAAGATGAAGATTTTAGCAATTAGCGGCAGTGGCCGCAAAGGAAGAATGACACATAATGCAATAGAAAACATACTAAAAGGGTGCAAAGATGAGAAAGCTATCCTCGAGGCTTTAAGTTTAAGTGGAATTTCCTTTTAATAATATCGCTTTGTCACAATTTAGCGAATAAATTTTCATATCAAAGAAAATGCTTGACTCTAACGTTACGTTATGTATTATCATATAAATATGGTTAGCCAATTAAACCAACGAAAGGCATGATAATGAAAATTAACGAAGTAGCAAAACTAAGCGGTGTAACGGTGCGCACGCTACAC
>CAYJBO010000076.1:1336-10922 GCA_964368295.1 uncultured Bacteroides sp. | reverse complement strand
AAGGTTGTAATGATGTTTATAATGATTTACATGGGAGTAAACACTGGGGTTCAACCTTTATTTGGTTACTGCTATGGTGCAGACAATGTAAAAAGGCTAAAGAGTGCAATTTATTATACTTTAAAAGCGCTTACCATAATTGGCGTATTTTTCTTTTTGCTGTTTTTCTTTTTTAGGCTTGTCTTTTTTTTGCGCAGGATAAACTTTAAATTTTATAAAAAACGCACGCACAACAACAGAAAACTCGTTATTTTTATACTCTGTATAAATAAAGACAGGCAGTATAAGTGCAAATATAAGCAACGCTACTATTATAATAAGTATCCAACCAAGCACTGCAAACACAATTTGCATACAAGTCTCCGTTCTGCCGCTAATTATTTAAAGCCGGCTAAATTACCACTTAAGCAAGTAAAAATAACCATATTGCATCAAATACAAGTAGCTAAAATTAAAGTAAAAACAAATCTAATCAAGCTTGTGTCTCATCGCTATCATTGCTAAAAACAACTAAATCCTCTAAATCGTTAATATCATCTGCGCTTACGGTTTCGGCAAAGTCCGCGGCCTGTGCAAAAACAATATCGGCATCTGTATCGCTTTCGTTTTTATCGAAAAGACCGTTTGAATTCTCCTCATCATGTAGTGGCGGTAGCTCTGAAAGCGACGTAATGCCAAATGTGCGCAAAAATACATCTGTAGTGCCAAATGAGACAGGTTTGCCCGGCAAATCTAAGCGGCCTGCCTCCTCAATTAAGCCTTTTTGTAAAAGTGTATGCACTGTGTGTGACGAATCCACGCCTCTAACTTGCTCAATAAAAGAGCGTGAGACCGGCTGGTTATACGCAATAATTGCAAGAACTTCCATTGCAGCCGGCGAAAGCGGTGTGTTGCGCCTTGTGTCCAGTGCTTTTTTTATGTAATCTCCATACTGAGTTTTTGTCGATAGCTGCCAACGATTTTCAAGCTTTAAAAGCACAAGCCCCCTGTCCTCTTTGCTCAGCTCGTCGCCTATTGTATTTAACAAGCCCTCTACAACAGATTGCTCTATCTCAAGAACCTGCGCCAGTTGAGCGCTCTCAATGGGCTCAGCGTGTGCAAACAACATTGCCTCTATTGCCGCTTTATACTGTTTTAATTCCATGTGCTAGCCTCCTGTGCAATTTCTCTCGAGCGCCTTGTTGCCCTGTTCATGCTAAGGGTTTCGTTGCCGCTAATTAGCACCCTGCCGGCACGCATTAGCTCTAGCACGGCTAAAAAAGTTGCAACCGTGGCACTGCGTGACGATTTGCGTGAAAATAGCGATTTTAAACTTGCAGCCTTGCCTCTTACAATGTCTCGCAGGACAAGAATAATGCGTGAGTTAACCGAGACGAAAGGCGCCTGAACAATTTGCTCAAACCTCTCTTTTGACGGTTGCTTTTTGCGCACTGCTCTACCTTGTATGCTTTGCATTGCTGCTGTAAGCTCATACGTTTCGTGTCTGTGCTTGTAGTCTGTATCAAGTTCAATTTCTATGGGTTTGCGCACAAATGTGTGCACATTGTCTGCCATAACCCTAAGTTTTGCAGCTATTTCTTTGCACATACTATACTCAACAAGCAAGCCGGTAAGCTCCTCACGCAGCCTGTCTGTCTCTTCACTTCTGGGTAGCAAAAAGTAAGATTTCATCTGTACAAGGCGTGCCGCCATCTCTATAAATTCACTTGCAACGTCCATTTTATCCTCTTGCAAGCTCTCTACGGCCTCTAAGTATCTGTCAATTAACTCTAAAATATTTATCTCGTAAATATTCATTTTGTTTTTTGATATCAAGGCGAGCAATAAGTCTAGTGGCCCCTCAAAATCTTCTGTTTTAAATGTAACTATTTTTGCCCCTCCTTATGTATACATGCTCATAAAAATAATGTCTAAAAAGCCAGTTGCCATAAACAAAAAATCGTAAAAAATATTAACAAAAAAGTTGATGGGTCCACTTAAAACGCCCATATAGAGAGCCGCAAAAAGTGCAATCATAATATATTTATCATAGCGCATTATTAAGAAATAAATGTCTTTCGGCAAAAATATTAAAAATATCCGCGAGCCATCTAGCGGTGGGATAGGCATTAAATTAAACACAGCCAATACAATATTAACACTTATGATTGTTATTAATATATTGCTTATAAATGTTGGCCAATCGCTTGAATAGTCTGTAATTGTTGACGTTGCAAGGTACGGGTAATATATTGTGTAATAATACACCCTAAATATAACCATAAACAAAAATGCCAATATAATATTTGAGACAGGCCCTGCCAAAGCAGAGAGAGCCATGTCTCTCTTTGGGTTTTTAAAGCGCGACTGAGCCATTATAGGCACAGGTTTCGCCCAGCCAAAGCCAACTAAAATCATACAAAGTGCGCCAAATAAATCGAAGTGTTTAACAGGATTTAATGTGAGCCTACCATAATTTTTTGCAGTTGGGTCGCCAAGTTTCCAAGATACATATGCATGCGCCGCCTCGTGCACCGGTATAGAAATTAAAAGCGCAAGCGCCCTTGCAACGTATTGAGCAATTAAATTAAGGTCCATTTTAAACGCAACTCCCTTATAAACACACTGTGCAGTTAATACTGCTTTAACAGCAAAAGCTGCACAGTGTTAAATTAAAAAAACAATTACCTCTTTACGGCAAAAGTAACGCTCTCCCCGTTAACATCCCATTCTTTTTCATAACCGTCTACACAGTTATAGTTAACCGTATTTGCCATGACATCGCCTTTTATCTCGTCTTCATTTTTTCGCATTATCTCGGCAATTTTATCGTTTGCAGTAACGTAAACCTCAATGTGATCCTCCACATTAAAGCCTGCCTCTTTGCGCATTGTTTGTAGTTTAGACACAATTTCACGCACAAAGCCCTGTTGTATAAGCTCCTCGCTCAAAACAGTGTAAATGGCAACAGTTACATCACCGTCTTGCACAGTGTAGTACTCATCAGATTGTACCGTCTCAATAAGCAGATCGTCCGCAGTGAGCTCTATGTTACCCAGTGATATATTTAGCGTTAACACACCTTTGTCATCAAGCTCTTTTTTTGCTGCAACTCCGTCAATCTCTGAGAGTAGGGTGCGTATTTCTCCAAGCTGCTTGCCGTATTTTGGTCCGAGTGTTTTTAACTGCGGTTTAAAATTATAAGCAATAAATGCAGACATATCGTCGGTAAAAATTATATCTTTAATGTTTAGCTCGTCTGCAATTATCTCTTTGCAGTAATCATCAAGTACATTTGGGCACTTTACATACATAGATGCAAGCGGCTGACGATTTTTTAAATTAGCGCCATTTCTTGCGGCCCTTCCAAGCTGAGCTATGCTCAATAGCTCTTCCATGTCACGCTCAAGCTTTTCGTCAATATGTGCCTCGTCTGCAACGGGGTAATCGCAAAGATGTACGCTCTCTGGTGCTGTAGAATCAACACTGCGCACTAGGTTTTGGTATATGCATTCCGACATAAACGGTATCATAGGCGCCGAAAGTTTGCTGACAGTTACAAGCGCAGTGTATAGCGTCATGTATGCATTAATTTTATCTTGCGGCATGTCTTTGCCCCAAAAGCGCTCACGGCTACGCCTTACATACCAGTTGCTAAGCTCATCTACAAAGTTTTGCAGTGCACGTGCCGCATCTGGTATTTGAATATTCGCAAGCGAGCTGTCTACTGTTAAAATTAAAGACTGCATTTTAGAAAGTAGCCATTTGTCCATTACAGAAAGCTTATCGTAATCCAGCGTATATTTTGTAGCGTCAAACTCATCTATATTCGCATACAAAACAAAAAATGCATAGGTATTCCAAAGTGTTCCTAAAAATTTGCGCTGGCCCTCTTGAACAGCCTTAGTGCTGTACCTGTTTGGCAGCCATGGCGCAGAGTTCTCGTAAAAATACCAGCGTATTGCGTCTGCTCCATATTTTTCAAGCGCCTGTATTGGGTCAACTGCATTGCCCTTAGACTTAGACATTTTTTGTCCGTTTTCGTCTTGTACATGCCCTAAAACAAGCACACTTTTATACGGTGATACATCAAAAACAAGTGTTGAAATAGCAAGTAAGGAGTAGAACCATCCCCTTGTTTGGTCAACGCCTTCTGATATGAAATCTGCAGGGAATTGTGACTCGAACAGCTCTTTGTTCTCAAACGGATAGTGGTGCTGTGCAAACGGCATGGCTCCGGAGTCAAACCAGCAGTCTATAACCTCTGGCACACGTGTCATCTCTTTGCCGCAATCGGAACACTTAATTGTAACCTCGTCTATAAATGGGCGGTGAAGCTCAACATTTTCAGGGCAGTTGTCGGATTTATCCTTGAGCTCCTGCACACTGCCAATGCACTCCTGTTTGCCACAAGTACACTCCCAAATATTAAGCGGAGTGCCCCAGTACCTGTTGCGGCTTATGCCCCAGTCCTGCACGTTTTCTAGCCAGTCGCCAAAGCGACCCTTGCCTATGTTTTCGGGCACCCACTTTACCGTGTTGTTGTTTCTTATAAGCGCATCTTTTACGCTCGTCATTTTTATAAACCACGACTCACGCGCATAGTAAATAAGCGGTGTGTCGCAGCGCCAACAATGCGGATAAGAGTGCTCGTAAACCGGCGCACTAAATAATAGTCCGTTTTGTTTTAAGTCAATAATAACTTCTTTGTCTGCGTCTTTACAAAAAACTCCCGGCCATTTTGTGTCCTGAGTCATCTCGCCTTTTGCGTCTACGTATTGCAAATAAGGCAAGTTATATCGGTTTGCAACCTTGCTGTCGTCCTCACCAAATGCAGGCGCAATATGTACAATACCCGTGCCGTCTGTAAGTGTTACGTATTCATCGCACACTACATAAAAGCACTTTTCATCGCCTTTATAAAAATCAAAAAGCGGAATATATTCTTTGCGCTCTAAATCAATACCGGTGCACTTAGATAACACTTCATACTCGCCCTCGCCCAGCACTTTATCTGCAAGTGCCTCGGCTATATAATAAACAGCCTCGTCTGCATTTGTTTTAACTTTTACATAGCTCTCTTTTGGGTTAACACAAAGTGCAACGTTAGACGGCAATGTCCAAGGCGTTGTAGTCCAAGCAAGTATATAGCCATCCTCATTTTTAAGCTTAAATTTGGCAATAGCGCTGCGCTCTTTTACATCTTTATAGCCTTGTGCAACCTCATGGCTAGACAGTGGTGTGCCACAGCGTGGGCAATAGGGCACAATTTTAAAACCTTTATATAAAAGGCCTTTGTCATGTATTTTTTTAAGCGCCCACCACTCAGATTCGATGTAGTTGTTTTCATACGTCACATATGGGTTGTCCATATCGGCCCAAAATGCTACTTTGTACGAAAAATCTTCCCACATGCCTTTGTATTTCCAAACACTCTCTTTGCATTTTTCAATAAACTCTGCAAGGCCGTATTCCTCAATTTGTTCTTTTCCGTCAAGGCCTAATTGCTTTTCAACCTCAAGCTCAACCGGCAGCCCGTGCGTGTCCCAACCGGCTTTGCGTGGCACATATGCGCCTTTCATAGCGTGGTACCTTGGTATTAAATCTTTAAAAGCCCTCGTCTCAACGTGCCCTATATGCGGCATGCCATTTGCCGTTGGTGGGCCGTCATAAAATGTATATGTCGTGCCGTTTTTTTGCGACATTATACCTTTTTCCGAAATTTTATTGTCTTGCCAAAATTTTTCTATCTCTTTTTCTCTCGTAACAAAGTCAAGACCAGTGTCAACTTTTTTGTAAACGCTCATAAAAATACTGCTCCTTGTAAATATTTATAAAAACAACAGGCTTTTGCCCTATACAACAGGACAAAAGCCTACACTTTTGTTATACCACCTATTGTGTCGTGCACCGCAAGCGCGGTATACGCAAACCTAATAACGGCAGGTAACCGATGTAACTTACTGAGCGATTTAATAAACCGCCTTTGGGCACACAGCTCAAAAGGGATTTTCACACATTTGCTAATTGCACAGGGCTTGCACCGTCCCCCGCTCGCTTTTGCCGTCAAATATCAGGCCGCTTTCACAAAAGGTTACTCTCTTTGTCATTGCTTTTGTATTACAAAATATTATATATTACACGCGCGTTTTTGTCAATATAATAAGCGTTTTAATGCGTATTGAATTTTTATGCATCCAGGTGAATATTCAGCTTGTACGCAGCACAATGTTAACAGGCGCATGCGAAAACCTGCCATGAAATAAAACCTAAATAATCATTAAGCTCCATAGGAATTATTTATATTAAAACATAGACGCTTTATCACAAAAACAGCTGTAAAGCACAAAAACTTTACAGCTGCTAGTTTTTAACGTTAATTCGTTTTATTATCTAAACCGCTAATTAGATAAGCTTAAAACAACACCTTTGTCGCCTTCTATGCGCACTGTTGTACCGCTCGTTAAAATTTCGGTTGCATTTGCAGCACCTATTAAAACAGGTATATCAAGTGCAAGGCCTGCAATTGCGGCATGTGAGCTCAGCCCGTCCGACTCTGTAACAATGGCAGAGGCTTTTCTTAATACAGGCATAATTGCATTTGATGTGGACGGTATGACAAGGATATCACCGTCTATAAAGTTTTGTTTAGCCTCATCCTCTGTTTTGCACACGCAAAGTCTACCTGTTACACTTCCCTTATTTATTGTAACGCCCTCAACAAGTATATTGCCTACTAGGTGCACTTTTAACATGTTAGTTGTGCCCGAAACACCGAGCGGAATACCGGCTGTAATTACAGCTATGTCGCCCGTGCCAACGTAGCCCGCTTTTTCTGCTATAGCTACAACACTGTCAAAAAGTTCGTCGGTATTTTTCATCTCTGTCATAATAAGCGGTGTAACACCCCACGATAAATTCATCTGTCGCACAACTTTTTCATCTGTACAGCCACATATAATTGGGCATGCAGGGCGATATTTTGAAATGAGCTTTGCAGTTGTTCCGGTTTTAGTTGCGGCTAGTATTGCTACCGCGCCAAGGTCGTGCGCTGTTGTGCATGTTGCATGAGAAATTGCTGCTGTAACATCTTTTTTTGCACCAAACTCTCTTGCTTGAAACCTTGATACATAATTTATATTCTGCTCTGTATAGCAAGCTATAGTATTCATTGTTTTAAGCGCCTCTACGGGGTAATCGCCTGCAGCGGTCTCCCCGCTTAACATTATTGCGCTTGTGCCATCGTAAATAGCATTTGCAACGTCGGTAGTCTCTGCGCGGGTTGGGCGTGGGTTTTTAACCATAGACTCAAGCATTTGTGTTGCAGTTACTACTTGTTTGCCGGCGGTATATGCTTTTTTTATAAGCTCTTTTTGAATTTTAGGTATTTCTTCCAAGTTAATTTCAACACCCATGTCTCCCCTTGCTATCATAATAGCATCAGACACTCTAATAATTTCGTCTATATTGTCAACACCTTGTGCATTTTCTATTTTGGACATCAACCTAATAGACGAGCAGTTATTATCATCAAGTACTTGACGTATATGTGCAACATCTTCTTTTGTCCTTACGAAAGATGCCGCAATAAAATCAAAATCTTCCTTAATCGCAAATTTAATGTCCTCTATGTCTGTTGCGCTTACATATGGCATTGACAGCTCGCAGCCCGGCACATTTATGCCTTTATTATTAGAAACTTTACCGCCGTTTAACACTTCACATACAATTTTGTCATCAAAAATATCTGTTACCGTCATTGCGATAAGGCCGTCATCAATCAATATCATCGTGCCTTTTTTAGCATCCTGTGCCAACGCTGCAAAAGTGATTGCACATCCTGTCTCATCGCCTTCTCTGTCATCAAAATATAGTGTAAACTTTTGTCCTTTTTCAAGTATTACACTTGAATTTTTAAACTTCTTTGTCCTTATTTCAGGGCCTTTTGTATCCATTAAAAGTGCTACAGGAACACCGAGTTCTTTCCTTAATTTTTTCACCATATCGGCACGCACTTTTTGGTCGGCATGTGTGCCGTGAGACATATTTATTCTCGCTACATCCATGCCATTTATAATTAATTCTCTAACCGTCTTTTCACTGTCCGTAGATGGGCCAAGCGTACATATAATTTTTGTTTTTCTCATATATGCTTTTTTTAACATTGTTAACTCCATTCTGCCACTAAAACTTACAAGTACAAATAATCTTTGCCAGTGGCAATCAAAGACTATACAAATAATATGAATGATAATTTATGGGCACATTTGGCGTTTGATGTTCAAGTGGCGTGCCTAATTCCACATTAGATAAAAACTTATGTTACAACTATATTATACACAATTAAATGCAAATTGAAAAGGAAATTTATATTAAAATAAGCACAAACTTGATATTATTGTTGAATATCACAGTAAGATTTTGTATTATTATATTAAACGACTATTTTTTTATACACGAGCAGAACTTTAAAACCAGTAAGGAGATTAATAGATATGAAAACTATTTTATTTCAAGGAGACTCTATAACCGATTGCGGCAGAGACAGAGAAAACATATCATCATTTGGAACAGGTTATGCCAATTTATTGATTAGTCACTTATCTGCGAAGCACCCATGTGAGCTAAATTTTTATAATAAAGGTATAAGCGGCAACAGAATTGTAGATATTTATGCAAGGGCAAAATGTGATATATGGCACTTAAAGCCTGATTTTATAAGCTTGCTTATTGGTGTAAATGATGTTTGGCACGAATTTGCAGAGGTGCCAAACGGGGTTGAACTTGACAGATTTAAAGATATGTATAAAATGCTGATAGAGCACACACAGCAAAAAGTAAAAGGTGTAAAATTTTTACTTATGGAGCCTTTTTGCCTCCCCGGAACAGCTACAATCCTTCGTGGGTATGATAAGTTTTCGCATGAGGTGTTATTGCGTGCAAATGCTGTTAAAGAAATAGCCGAAGAGTACAAATTACCCT
Source organism: uncultured Bacteroides sp. (assembly GCA_964368295.1). GTDB lineage: Bacteria > Bacillota > Clostridia > Oscillospirales > Ruminococcaceae > Ruthenibacterium. Next base: position 1,961 of record CAYJBO010000076.1, on the reverse strand, counting down.
TTTTAAAGTTACAATATGTATTAAACAGCGCTTGCGATAAGGCCCCTGCCGAGTACTGGTTACATGATGGCGTACACCCCTCAAGCGCAGGCCATGCACTCATAGCAAACTGTTGGGAAAAAGAATTTAGTGATATTTTAGATTTATAATAAATTTTACCTTTGTACGCTATGAGGGTGTTTTACATGATATATATTAAATAAATGTGCAACTAAATTACAAAAACATATATAAAAAAAGCGTTTACAAATGCAAACGCTTTTTTTATGTTATTTTATCATTAGGTGAAAAATTTATACAACACGATTTGTAGTATAAACCGCCTCAATATTTTCAATGGGAACATCATTTTCAAAGCCTTGGCTCGCCATCAAAATATATCCACCTGTCGCGCCTAGTGTCTCAATAATATAGCGTGTTTCTCTAGCAACTTCTTCGGCAGATTGCTTTGGTAAAAGCCACTGTGTATCTACCCCGCCATGGAAAGTGATTTTTCCTCCGTAATTTTTCGCAAGCTCGTCAATTTCTAAGCCCTTTGTTTTTTGTATCGGCTCTAACGCATCAACTTTACACTCAATAAACTCTTCAATCAACGGCCCTACTGCTCCACAAGAATGTTGCATAA
>CAYJBO010000076.1:0-1326 GCA_964368295.1 uncultured Bacteroides sp. | reverse complement strand
TATGTGTTAATTTTACTAATTTTTTAGTGTTTTCTTTATACAAATCACGCCAAATATCTTTGCTAAATAAAAGTGAATGCTGTGTGCCGTAATCATCATGAGTGCGCAAAATATCTATTTTACCGCCACCCGCCTCAAAACATCTTTTATAAAATTCAATTTCAAAATCATTTATTTTATTTAGTATATGTGCAGCAACTTCAGGCTCTTCAAGCATTAACACAAAAAACTCATCCATTTCCATTAAATAAGTAACAATCTGAAATGGGCCCTCATGTCCAATAATTATAGCCTTATCGCTAAATTTTTCGCATGTTTCAGTAATAGGCGAATAATCAAACCAATCAGCGCTCGGGAAAGAATAAGTATCTATTTGCTCTATTGTGGTCATGCCTTTTAAAGGGAAATATGTCGTCATACCGTATTGATCTTCAGTAGTGCGATACATAGTTTCCTCATAACCCCAAAATGTCTGTTTCACCTCATTGCCATTCGCGTCAAAATATTTTTTTAACGATAGACCGATATATCTTGGAGATGCAGGAATTATGTCAATATTAAATTTTGATAAAATTTGGTTTTTGTCAGTAAATTTATAATGCTTAAGCAATTTATTCCAAACAGGCCCAACTGCCTCAAATGCGGCAGGTACTCTATCTGTTTTCTTTTTTTGCATAGCAAGCCTCACACGCTCTTTACTTGTCATGATAATCTCCATTCATATAGTAAGCATTTAGATGCGCCCAATATAATTTAATATAGCGTATTATACCATTTTAAAATAGAGAGCTCAATAATTTTTATAGCATTAACGACAAATGTTATAAAATAAAACAAAACTATTATTTACAGCTTATTTTACAGTGTGCTTGCGCAAATACAAATTTATATTGTTATGCGTACAGTATAAATAATTATATAAAATTATTTATTGGTACATTTGGCGGTTACCGTGCAAATGGTGGGCCAAATACCGCATTGGATTGAGATTTTTATATCATGATTAATTTATTATTCTGTATATAATTATAATTAACATTTTACAGCCATATTAATATTAGAAATATAGTTAGCATAATTAATAAGCTATTTAATAATTATTTTATTAACAATAAATTAAATATTTATTAAATTTATGCTTGACATATGAATATGTATATGTTATTATATTCAAGTACTCGAAAGAAGTACAACAAACAAATATCGCGGGATGGAGCAGTTCGGTAGCTCGTCGGGCTCATAACCCGAAGGTCGTCGGTTCAAATCCGGCTCCCGCAACCATAATGAGCACTCATAAGGGGCATAGCCTTTTGTGGGTGCTTATTT
>CAYJBO010000075.1:10504-12106 GCA_964368295.1 uncultured Bacteroides sp. | reverse complement strand
ACTTGCCGCCCTGCTGACTTGTTAAAAGCAGAGGTTGAAGCGATGAAGCTTGAAGCTGCAAAATATACACAGCAAGAAGAAGACGTATTGACATATGCTATGTTCCCACAAGTTGCTCCTAAGTTTTTTGATAAAAGAAACGAAAAAGCACAAGGTGTAGACGGCGCACACGTTGATTACGAGGGTAAATCTCATCCGGTATAATTTTATAATTATATTAATACGCCGTCGCTCTTTTTAGGGGCGGCGGCGTATCAAACATAAACCAAACTTATTTTAATTAACAAAGGGAGAATTCACATATGGTTTTAAGTATGACAGGTTACGGCAAAAGTGAGGCAACGTTAAACGGCAAAGTTATCACGGTTGAAATAAAAAGTGTGAATTCACGTTATTTTGAGTATAATTCTAGGTTGCCTCGCAACTATAATTTTCTAGATGATAAACTTAAAAAATTATTAAATTCTTGCATTACAAGGGGTAAAACTGAGCTTTTACTGACAGTTTGTGACATTGAGAGCACAGATTTTATAATAGAGCCAAACATGGAAATTGCCAAGGGCTATTTTGATGCAATTGAGAAATTGTCCGAAAAATTTGTGCTTTCAAACAAATTAACAGCGGATTCACTGGCTCGTTTTCCCGATATTTTTGTTGTAAGCAAACAAGGACAAGATGAAAATCAACTTTGGAACGACATTAAATTAGTGGCACAGGAAGCCATTGACGCTTTTGTTAAAATGAGAACAGTAGAGGGCGAAAGCCTTTATAGCGATATAAAAAACAGGCTGAGCATGCTTAAAAATATGGTAGTTAGTGTTGAGCACGGCAGCGCTGACAGGGTTGTTAAGTATAAAGAGCGCTTGTACACAAGGCTAAAAGAAGTGCTTGAGAGCACAAATATTGACGAGGCAAGAATATTGACCGAGGCGGCAATTTTTGCCGATAAAACGGCAGTAGACGAAGAGACAGTAAGGCTAAATAGCCATTTAAACCAGTTTGAAAGTATTATGAATTCAGACGGTGCAGTGGGGCGTAAGCTCGACTTTTTAACACAGGAAATTAACAGAGAAATTAACACTATCGGCAGTAAATGCAACGAAATTTTGATAACACAAACTGTTGTTGATATGAAGGCCGAAGTTGAAAAAATAAGAGAACAAATACAGAATATTGAATAAAGAAAGCGGTTTTAATTATGAAGCTTATTAACATTGGCTTTGGCAACATGGTAAACTCTGCAAAGGTAATTGCAATAGTTAGCCCGGAATCTGCTCCTATTAAGCGCATTGTGCAAGAAGCACGAGAAAAAAGCATGCTCATTGACGCTACTTATGGCAGGAGGACAAGGGCGGTAATAATTACAGATTCAGACCATGCAATTTTGTCTGCTATCCAGCCCGAAACTATTGCAAACAGATTGTCTGACTCTCCTGATGATATGCAAGAGGAGTTTGAGAATGAATAAAGATAGATTTTTGGTAGTAGTTTCCGGCCCATCGGGCGCAGGTAAAGACACCGTAGTAGCAGAGCTTAGAAAAGCACACCCTGAAATTGAGAGGTCTATTTCGGCTACCACAAGGGCCATGCGTGAGGGCGAAG
>CAYJBO010000075.1:9236-10494 GCA_964368295.1 uncultured Bacteroides sp. | reverse complement strand
CCATAGATGCTCACCTCGCCAATAAAAAAAACGGTTGTACTTGTTATTGAGGTTAATGGCGCAGAAAACGTAAAAAAAATGTACGGGGAGTGTACAACAATATTTGTAAACCCACCAAGCATTGACGAGCTTGAGGATAGATTAAGGGGTAGGCAGACAGAGACAGAAAGTGTTATTTTGCAGCGCCTTAAAAGGGCCGAGCTTGAGATGGAATATGCAAAAAATTACGATTTTACTGTAATAAATGACGACATTGACAAATGCGCACAAGAAATACATAACATTATAAAGCAAAGACAAAACGATAGTAATTAATAAACTTTTACTTAAGATTACTTTTATTTAAAGGGGGAGCTACATGCCTTTTACGGCGCAAGTTGCGGTGGCAAATGCGACATATCAATTTGACAAACTATACACATACAACGTGCCCGTACATCTGCAAAGCACCGTGCATGTAGGTAGCATGGTGCTTGTTCCCTTTGGCCGTGGCAATGCTAAAGCACGCATGGGCGTTGTTTTAAGTGTTGATGACCACGGCGATATAACCGCAAAAAATATTAAGTCTCTATACGATGTTGCACCGCAAACCGCAACACTTTCGGCAGAACTTTTAAGACTTGTTTACTACTTAAAAGAACACACGTTTTGCACATATTATGACGCTGTTAGAGCAATAATACCATACGGAGCACAGTATAAATGCGATTTGTCCAGCACTGTGCCAAGCCTGAAAAAGCAAATAACAAGACACACACAAAACTATTACAAAAGGGCACAAGAGCCTGATAAATTCACACAAAAACAAAGGCAAGCGTGGGATATAATAGGCGATGAGATTTTGCCGCAAAGTGTGCTCTTAGAAAATGGAATTACTAAAAATGTGATTGATAGGATGTGCGAGGGTGGCATTCTCGAGCGTCAAGTTGCAGATAAAGACAACACAACTTACACAAGCTATGTTAAAACAGCCGAGGAAATTGAGCTTTCGAGCTTGCAAAAAAACGCATATGAAGAGCTGTTGTCACAGATGGAGCAGCAAAAACCCATTGTCTCATTGTTGCATGGGGTAACGTCAAGCGGTAAAACTTTAGTTTTTTTAAAGCTTGTCCAGCAGTGCTTAAAAAGTGGAAAACAGGCGCTAATACTCGTGCCGGAAATATCGCTGACCCCACAAATGATATACAAACTAAAATCTTATTTCGGAGAAAAAGTTGCGGTACAGCACTCAGCACTTAATAATACCGAGAGGCTTTTA
>CAYJBO010000075.1:0-9226 GCA_964368295.1 uncultured Bacteroides sp. | reverse complement strand
CAATGGCAACAAATACAAAATAAACAGGCAGACGTAGTTGTTGGCACAAGGAGCGCAATTTTTGCACCGCTTAAGAACATCGGTATAATTATTATAGATGAAGAGCAAGAGCACACTTATCACTCGGAGAGCTCGCCAAGGTATAGCGCACACGATGTTGCCATGTGCCGCATAAAAGAGCATAATGCAATGCTGTTGCTTGCAAGCGCAACGCCCAGTGTAACCAGTTATCAAGCGGCAAAACAGGGAAGATACAAACTTATCAGCATGGCAAAGCGCTATAACAATATGCCGCTTCCGTCTGTGCACTTTGCAGACATGAGAGACGAGATTGCTGCAGGGAATATAGGCGCAATAAGTAGTGTTTTGCGAACGGAAATGGATAAAACACTGGTAGCAGGCGGGCAGGTAATTTTACTTTTAAACAGACGCGGCTACAAGACAGTTGGCATGTGTACAAGTTGTGCAAAAACTATAAAATGTGAGTTTTGCAGCGTGCCTATGGTGTACCATAAGGCGGACAATAAATTGCTATGTCATTACTGTGCAAACTCAATTAACCCTGTGCCCGAAAATTGTCCCGATTGCAATGAGCGGATAAAATACACGGGTTTTGGCACACAGCGCCTTGAAGAAGAGCTGTCAGAAAAATTTCCTAAAGCGCGAGTTTTGCGCATGGATGCAGACAGCACGTCAAAAAAGAATGCTCATGAAAAAATGTTAAAGCAGTTTGCAAGCGGTCAGTACGATATTTTGCTTGGAACACAGATGGTGGCAAAAGGGTTGGACTTTGAAAAAGTTTCGCTCGTGGGCGTGCTTGGCATTGATCAATTGCTTTTTGCACAAGGTTATAAGGCGTTTGAAAACGTGTTCTCCCTTGTGGGCGAAGTGGGCGCGCCAATACACCGGGACATGCGATTATTCAAACGGTAGACCCTGCGCATCCTATTTTATCTATGGCCGCAACCCAAGATTACACATCTTTTTTTGAGCAAGAAATTCAGTTTAGAAAGCTTAATTTATACCCGCCTTATTGCACACTTTGTCTTTTTGGTTTTACAGGAGAAAAAGAGGAAAATGTATTTAAATCCGCTGTAAAATTTGCCGAGCTTTTGCGTGATGAGACAAGCAAAAGAAAAAATATTCCAATACGTGTTTTGGGGCCCGCTCCAATGAATATTGTAATGTTAAATAATAAATTCAGGTATAAATTAACTGTAAAGTGTCGTAACGACGCTGAATTTAGAAAAATGCTTACAGATTGTTTTTCGCGCTATGCGTCACTGGAGATACCCGGAAAAGCAGCTGTTTTTGCAGATTTTCACTCTGATGCAGACATATAAATAATCCTTAATGATTATTTATATGCATATATGGTGGTTGCCCGTATTTTGAGTGCGAAAATGCCGCACCGTAAAAGGAATACATCTTTTGATACCTTTTTCACATTTTTATTGCGGTGTTACCATATGCCAATTTATATTGGCTCAAAGTTTATATAAATATTTTTTATTCAAGATTGGAGATATAAAAATGGCGCTTAGAAACATTGTACAAGACGGAGACACAATACTTACAAAAAAATGCAGGCCTGTAACAGATTTTGGCGAGAGGCTACACATATTACTTGATGACATGCTTGAGACACTTAAAGATGCTGAGGGCTACGGCCTTGCGGCATCGCAGGTAGGTGTTTTGCGCAGGGCATTTATTAGTGTGGATAACCGAGACATGCCTATATTGGAAGATGGTGAGGACTTACCTGAGGACTACGAGTTTAAATATGTAGAGTTTATTAACCCCGAGATAATTGAGCAATCGGGCGAAGAAGAAAAATATGAGGGCTGCTTGTCTTTTCCCGGTCACACCGGTTTAATTACCCGACCACAAAAAGTTAAAGTGCGTGCATTTGATAGAAATGGCAACCCATTTGAACTAGAGGCAGAGGACATGTTTGCCAGGTGTATTTGCCACGAGAGCGACCACTTAAACGGCGTTACTATTATGGATATTGCAGAGTATTTTTATGAAGATATTGAAGACGATGACGATGAATACGAAGAGGGCGAGGCTGAATAATTTTTTATGAAAATATTATTTATGGGCACACCTGACATAGCAGCGCATTGCCTTGAGGAAATTGTAAAAAGCGGCAAGCATAACGTAACAGCCGTGTTTACAAGAGAGGATAAGCCCGTTGGCAGAAAACAAATTTTAACACCTACTGCGGTTAAAATAGTCGCACAAAAACATGGCATCGCTGTGCACCAGCCGAAGACACTGCGCGATGAAAACATGCATAAGTTGATAAAAAGCATTGAACATGATATAATAGTGGTTGTGGCTTATGGACGTATTTTGCCGCAAGACATACTAGATATACCAAAGCACGGTGCAATTAATTTACATGTATCATTGCTGCCAAAATACAGGGGCGCCGCCCCAATACAATGGGCGGTTATAAATGGAGATAAAGAGACTGGCGTCACCGTTATGCAGCTAGACAGCGGAGTTGACACGGGCGATATTATCGGCTGTTTGCCTATACAAATTGGTGATGATGAGACTTCTGGTGATGTTTTTGATAAAGTGACAAAAATAGGCGCTGAATTTTTATGTGAAACCCTTAGCGATATTGAAAACGGTAAAATTACACACATACCGCAAAACCACAGCGAGGCATCCTCTGCACCAATGTTATCTAAAGAAGATGCCGTTATTGACTTTGAAAAAAGCGCAAGTGAAATACACAACTTGGTGCGCGGAATGAACCCTTGGCCGTTAGCATATTTTTGCCTTGGCGATAAAAAAGTTAAAATTATTAAAACACAGCTGGTTTGTACAGACAGTAACACTTTAAAACCGGGAACTGTTTTAAACACAAAGCCGCTTACAGTAGCGTGTAAAAACAATGCAATTATTTTGCACGAAATTACACCCGAGGGCAGCCGCAAAATGCAAGGGTTTGAATGGGCCGTTGGCAAGCGTATTAAAGTAGAAGACAATATATTAAATGTTAAGATATAACGGAGTTTAAATGACAGATGTACGGCGTGCGATTGTTAGCGCACTTATAAAGCAAGACAGAGACGGATTTTCTAATTTAATATTAAATACCGCACTTAAACAGTTTGACGGCACTACAAAAGAGCGCTCTTTTTTTTCTGCCGTTTTTTACGGCACAATAGAGCGCACTATTACTTTAGACTATATTTTACAAAAATTTTTATCAAAACCAATTAGTAAATTAGATGTTGAAGTTAAATGTATATTGAGAAGTGCGCTGTATCAAGCAACTTACATGAATGTGCCAATCTCTGCGGCAGTAAATGAGGCTGTTAAGCTTACAAGAAAAATGGGCAAATCCAGCGCTGCGGCAATGGTTAATGCAGTGCTTAGAAAAGCCGTTGTTTTTAATATAGACTACAGCCAGTTTAAAACACAAAAAGAACTTATTAGCGTTAAATATAGCGTGTCCGAGCAGATTGCCGGGCTTTTTATAGCACAAATGCCAAACGACTATGAAGACGTGCTTTTAAAAAGTTTTGATAAGCCTAAAACCTGTATAAGAATAAATACACTGTGCACAAGCATTGAAGAAGTAGAAAAGCATTTTGAAAGTATTTCTGCTAAAACACAAAGGGGCTTTACCGAAAACTGTTTATATGTAGATTATAAAGGCAATATTGCAAGCGATAAGCTGTTTTTATCAGGCGCCTATCATGTGCAGTCAGAGCCGTCTCAAATTATAAGCAGGGCTTTAATGGCCGGTAGAGGCGAAAAAATACTGGATTTATGCGCGGCCCCCGGCGGGAAAAGCATAACTATAGCTCAGTACATGCAAAATGACGGTGAACTCTTAAGCTGTGACAAGGCAGAAAACAGATTATCATTGATTAATACTGCATTTGAGAGAATGGACATAAAGTGCGCTAAGGTACTGCATAATGACGCGGCGGTTTTTGATGATAAATTTAGCAATGCAGATGCCGTTCTTTGCGATGTGCCGTGTTCGGGTCTTGGAATAATGGCCAAAAAGCCTGATATAAGACTAAAAAACTTGTCGGAAATTGATGAGCTATTAAAAATTCAAGCAGAAATCCTCTGCGTATCAAGCAGATATGTAAAAAAAGGCGGCAGGCTTTTATATTCAACTTGTACCTTAAATAAAAAAGAAAATGAAGGCATAGTAAAAGCATTTTTAGATAACAATGCCGATTTTAAAATAGAAAAACTTACAGACTTGCCCCAAAATGCACGCATTATCAACGATTGTGCTGTTTTTTACCCGGATGATATAATGTCTGACGGATTTTTTATGGCACTGCTGAAAAAGCAATAAAAATGGCAGTTTTTAAATTGATGATTAACTAGCTTATAATTTTATAATTAAATTATATAAAGATTTTTATGCAGCTAAAGCACCTTTTATGGGCGTTTTAAATTGTGAAATTTTATATTTTTCACAATAAAAACGATAATACACTAGCGAAAAAAGAGAGATTGTGATAAAATGGATAAGATATGTATTTCTTCGATGCGGTTTGAAAAGCTGTGTGAATTTACTACAGAGTTAGGCCAACCGAAATTTAGGGCAAAGCAAATATATATTTGGCTACACAATAAACATGTAGATTCCTTTTCAGAGATGACTAATTTGCCAAAGGTTTTTATAAATGTTTTAGAAGAAAAATGTGTAATAGAGCGTGTGGCTATTGAAAAAAAGCAAGTATCCTCTGACGGAACTATCAAATATTTGTTTAAACTGCAAGACGAAAATTGTATCGAAACTGTTGTTATGCGCTATAATTATGGCAATACTGTATGTGTATCTACACAAGTTGGGTGCAGAATGGGTTGTAGATTTTGCGCTTCTACAAAGGGCGGCCTTGTAAGAAACCTTACAGCAGGGGAGATTGCTGCGCAAATTTATGCGGCAAAAAAAGACATAGGCGAGCGCATTTCAAATATAGTGCTTATGGGGATAGGCGAGCCACTAGATAATTACGATTACACTATAGATTTTCTGCGTATCATATCGTCAGACGACGGCGAAAATATAGGCATGAGGAACATTAGCGTATCTACTTGTGGGCTTGTAAACAAGATAGACGAGCTTTCAAAATTAAAACTAGGCATAACACTTTCTGTGTCTTTGCATGCACCATTTAATGAAATGCGCAGCGAAATGATGCCAATTAATAATACTTACCCAATAAGCGATTTGATAAGTGCATGCAAAAATTACGCAAACTCAACGGGCAGACGCATCAGCTTTGAATACTCTTTAGTCAAGGGCGTAAACGACAGCGAGCACTGTGCCATAGAGCTGGCTAAACTTTTAAAATCTATGGGTGCACATGTCAATTTAATCCCTATAAACCCAATTGATGGCTCACCTTATAGCGCATCTGATGAAAAAAACATCAGGCGATTCAAACAAAAATTGCAAGATTTATCTATAAATGCAACTGTACGCAGGCGGCTTGGCACAGATATAAGCGCTGCATGTGGACAGCTGCGACATGAAACTAAAGGAGGACAAGTCACGTGAAAATTGTCGCAAAGACCGACATAGGGAACCAGCGCAGCGAAAACCAAGATAACTACCGTGCCGGAAAACAGCAAGACGGCACTGTATGGGCGTTGGTATGCGACGGTATGGGGGGTACACAGGGCGGTAAAATTGCAAGCACAGTTGCCTCTGAATACATGGAGATGATTTTTTCTCAAAAAATAGATGAGATAAAAAAACCAAGCGAAGTTAAAAAATTTGTCATAAAGACGCTTAAAAATATAAATGCCGCAATATATAAAAAATCTGAGGAAGATGTACAAATGCAAGGTATGGGTACAACGGTTGTTTGTGCGGTTGTACGCAATAATCTTGTGCAGTATGTGCACGCAGGTGACTCTAGGGCTTATCTTTTTACAAATGGGTGTCTTTTACAGCTTACTAAAGACCATTCAATGGTACAAGAGCTAATAGATCAAGGCACAATTACTGCCGAAGAGGCAAAAATACATCCTAACAAAAATTTAATTACAAGAGCCATCGGGGTAGCGGACACTTTAGATGTTGATTACGGAGAATGTGTAATTAAAAAGGGCGATATTTTACTTTTATGCACAGATGGACTTACAAATTTTGTATCTGACGAAAAAATTAAGCAGGTGTTGTCTAAAACAAGTTTTGAGCAAACGGCTGAAAAATTAGTGAGCAATGCACTTGACAACAACGGGCTTGATAATATTACTGTTTTACTTGTGGCAGCAGGATAAATTTACAGCCACAAAATTTATTGCACTATAATAGTGTAAACAATTTATGCCACATAAATAAAGTAATTATGGCAGATTGGAGCGAGATTAATGGATAAATATATAGGAAAATGTTTAGACGATAGATATTTAATACAAGAAGTTGTGGGCACAGGCGGCATGGCGGTTGTATATAAGGCTATGGACACACAGCAAAACCGCACAGTTGCAGTTAAAATTCTGCGTGATGAATGTATGAAAAACGAAGAACTTGTTCGACGTTTTAAAAACGAGTCAAAAGCTATTTCAGTACTTGATCATAAAAACCTTGTAAAAGTTTATGACGTTAGTGTTTCGCAAAATTTACAGTATATTGCTATGGAATATATTGACGGCATTACGTTAAAAGATTACATGAAACGCAAAAAACAACCCTTGTCTTACAAAGAGATAATGCACTTTATAATACAAACACTTAATGCACTTCAACATGCCCATTCTAAGGGCATAGTGCACCGTGATATTAAGCCGCAAAATATTATGCTGCTGTCTAACGGCGTTATTAAAGTTATGGATTTTGGCATCGCAAGGTTTTCACGCAGTGAAAATCATACTATGACTGACAAGGCGATAGGTTCGGTACATTATATTAGCCCAGAGCAGGCAAAAGGCGATGTTACAGACCATAAAGCCGACATCTATTCTGTAGGTGTAATGCTTTATGAGATGCTTGCCGGCAGGTTGCCTTTTGACGGTGACAGCCCTGTTGGTGTTGCGATTAAGCAAATATCTGATGTTGCTACGCCTTTAAAAGAGATAAACCCAAATGTGCCGCCTGCGTTGCAATCTATAACAGAGCGCGCTATGGCAAAAGAGCCACGTGAGCGCTACCAAACAGCAAGTGCAATGTTAGCAGATTTGGATGTTTTTATTAAAAATCCAAATGCTACATTTGATTATAAATACGTAGCGGAAACAAGCTCTACAAAACTTATAGATAAGGTTGTGGCAGGAACGGGAGCAAAAAAATCATCACAAAACACAAATAGCACTAATAAAGGCACACGCAAACATAAAACGCGTCACTTTAAAAACAAATGGGTTTGGCCTGTACTCACGGGCGGAACGCTTGCGTTTTTCTTAGTGTCTGTTTTTGCATGCTATTTAATTTTACAAGACACCGTACTTTTTGTTGAGGCACCTGATGTAGATTTACCTAACTTTGTTGGGGCAATGCGCTCTGACGTTGAGAATAACAGTGAATATTCCATGTTTACAAACATAGTATTTGAGGAAGTTGAAGACCCTGATAACCCAGAGGGCATGATAATTTCTCAAAACCCGAAATATCCAAAATTAATTAAAAGTACAACACAAATAACATTAAGAGTGTCTAAAGGCATAGTGCAAATTCCGGTGCCAGAGGTAGTAGGCGCAGAGCAATCTGTAGGAATACAGCAGCTAAAAGACTCAGGACTTAGTGTTATGATTAGATATGTAGCAGTTGAAAACGAAACCGACCCTTACGGATTTATTTTGGAGCTCACCCTTTCGGATGGCTCTCCAATAGGGCCCGGGCAATTGCTTGATTCCGGTACAGTTGTACAGGCGCATATAAGCTCTGCTTTCCGAGACAATATGGTAGTTGTTCCTAATTTGGTTGAACTTGTAAGTGTAGAAGAAGCACAAAATCGTTTGCAAGAAAGCAGACTTTATGTAGGCGTTTTAACTTATGAAGACAGCCTTTACCCTGTAGGCACTATTATTAGACAAAACCCTGCTTATGTAGAAAACCCAACACCGGATACAGATGAGGGCATGATTATGCAAGGTTCGCTTGTCGACCTTGTTGTATCTCAGGGACACACACATGCATTTGTAGATATTTCAAGAATTAACCCGGTAGGATGTACAACAGCCGGCCTAGTAACGTATTCGTGTAGCATATGTAACGAGCAAAAACAAGAGCCTGTGGCAGCTTTGGGACATCTTTGGGGCGAATGGACACCGTTAGTAAACCCTGACGGTGGAGATCCTATAGAAGAAATGCGCATATGTAAAAGAGATCCGACACACACAGAGACGAGAACGATAGAGGAGTCTTCAAGCACTCCTAGCTCTAGCTCTTCAGAGAGCATTGACTCAAGTTCATCTGAAACCACTACGCCACCTACGCCTTAATTGGCATTAATTGCGCATAATAGTAATAAAATTGCTATACAATAATATTACAATTAATTTTTATAATACTTGCACAAGCTGTATGCTGTGCATTACTCGAAAAATTAGGTAGGGGAATACATGTTGAAAGAAGAAAACAACAAACTTTCACAAGATGAAAATGTTGATGATAATGCTATGATTATTGACAGTAATGATGCTATTACGGACACTGACTCTGAGTGCAATGTAGATGACGTAGAAGTAACAGAGGATTTAAACGGAGATATAAGCGCTAGCATTGACGAAATTGAACAAATTAGCGATGAAAACGAAAGCGATAATGCTGCTCAGAATGATGACAACGGCATTGACGCTAGCGATTTTATGCAAAAAAATAGCAATGAAGAAGAAATTGATGTAAGCACAAATGATGTTAATGATAATTTTGATGTGGCTATTGATTTTGATTTTGTTGAAAAGGATAGCATTGAAAATATTAACGACAATGAGCAAGACTCTGTGACAGAGCAAGATAGCGAAGTTACAAAAGATGAACAAGTTATTGATTTAGTTTATGAAAATATTTCGGAAGAAGCTCATGATGTTTTTAATGAGATGTTCTCATCTGAAGCAGACGAAGCTACTGAAGCAGACGAAGCTGTTGAAGCAGACGAAGCTACTGAAGCAGACGAAGCTACTGAAGCAGACGAAGCTGGTGAAGAAGACGAAGCTGTTGAAGTAGACGAAGCTGATGAAGTGGACGAAGGTGATGAAGTAGACGAAGCTGATGAAGTAGACGAAG
>CAYJBO010000074.1:0-12644 GCA_964368295.1 uncultured Bacteroides sp. | reverse complement strand
AGGGTGGCGTTAAATGCGTCAACGTTATGGCTGCGTAAATGTCTAGGGATATGTTGGTATCCTAAAGCGAGGGCTTTTTTTAGCCGAAACAAGGTGGCACCACGAATTAATCTTCGTCCTTGTATTGCATTTTTGCAATACAAGGACTTTTTTATTGGCTTGTACACCCAATAAAATGCCCGTTTAACAACAACTACTTGGCGGTGTTAAAACCGACAAGCAAATTAATGCCGGAGGGAATATCATGAAAAAAATAATATCTATATTACTGATTATCGCAATTTTTAGCACGCTACTAATAGGCTGTTCACAGCAGGATGACACAATAACTATAGCGGTTGTGCAACCGATGAGCCATACATCGCTTGACCAAATAAGAGACACAATTATAAGCGAATTTGACGAGATGGGCAACGAGAACATTGTTGTGGAAGTAGCTAATGCAAACGGCGACACAACAGCACTGCAAACCATATTCGAAAACTTTAAAAATGACGGCGTAGACATTGTGATACCCATTGCAACACCTGCGGCGCAATCTGCAAAAGCTGTTTTTGCAGGAACAGACACGCCTATTATATTCTCTGCCGTTTCTAACCCTGTTGCGGCAGGCCTCACAACCGAGGACTCCATAAACATAACAGGTGTTTCGCACAATATTGCATCTGAGGAGATAGTTGGCATTATTGAAAATTTCCAGCCGGATTATGAAAAAATAGGCTTTTTGTACACATCGTCAGAAGTCAATTCAGTGTCTGAAATAGAAGCAGCAAAAGCGTATTGCGAGGAGAACTCCATAGCATATGAAGATGTGGCGATAGCAAATTTGTCCGAGCTACAAACAGGCGTTGAAACACTTATCTCAAATGGCGTAGATGCCATTTACACAGGCAACGACAACACAATTGCACAGTCAATACCCGCCTATACAGATATAGCATATGCAAGCGGTGTACCCGTTTACTGCGGCGCAGACTCCATGGTGGCAGCCGGCGCATTTGCGACAATAGGCGTAAATTACATTGACCTTGCAAAGCAAACCGTAACACTTACAAACCGCATTATAAATGGCGAGCTGCCGCAAGACATACCTTTTGAAACGATGAGCGACTTTACAAAGCACATTAACTTGCAAGCCGCTGACAGGTTAAACCTTGAAATATCGGACGAAATGCTCGCGGAGTACAACGTGCTTGTTGAAAAAGACGGCGCTAGCCATTTTAATAAATAAGGGAGATAAAAAGTGTTAAATTTAATCATATCGGCATTGAGCCAAGGCATGATTTATGTGCCGCTTGCCCTAGGCGTTTATGTATCTTTTAAAATACTTAACACGGCAGATTTAACAATAGACGGCAGCTTTGTTTTCGGCATGGCTGTCTGCGCTGTAATAGTAATATCAGGTCACCCAATTCTTGCGATATTCGGCGGTATTTTAGCAGGTGCACTGGCTGGGTTTATAACGGGCTTTTTGCGTACAAAATTTAACATACACCCAATACTCTCGGGCATTTTAACTATGACAGGCCTTTATACCATTAATTTTTCTGTAATGGGAGAGCGCAGAAACATTTATCTGCAGCACGAGACAACTAACGACAGCGGCGCATCAGTTACAGAATCTAGCGAGACAATATACATGGCTTTTAATAAGCTGTTGCAAAATTATATAGAGAACCAAACGGCAATAGCGCTGATTTTATCTACCATAATAGTTATAATTACTATATCAATAGTGTGCATATTTTTTAAAACTCGCATCGGCCTTGCCATTCGTGCCACGGGCGACAACGAGGAAATGGTAAACTCATCTTCCATAAATTCAAAGTTAACTCAAGTTTTGGGGCTTATGCTCTCAAATGGGCTTGTGGCGCTGTCGGCGGCCCTTTTGTGCCAACAACAGCGCTATGCCGACATCAACAGCGGCGTCGGTATGCTTGTTGTAGGGCTTGCCTCTGTCATAATAGGGCAGACAATTTTTTCTGACAAAAGCATGACTTTAAGCATAGTAAGTGCCGCTGTCGGCTCGCTTATTTACCGAATTATTTTGCAAATTGCCTTTAAAATTGATATGCCTGCCCACTATGTAAAACTTTTGTCCACAATAATTGTAATAGTGGCACTCACGTATCCGCTCTTTAAAACAAAAATAATAAACCGCAAAAAGAAGGTGTAGTATGTTAGAAATAAAAAATGTTACAAAAAAATTCGACACAAGTACGCCTTATGAAAAAATAGCGCTTGATAATTTTAGCCTAAAAGTTGAAAAGGGCGATTTTATAACGGTGTTAGGCTCAAACGGCGCCGGTAAGTCGTCGCTTTTTAACGCTATACTGGGCAAGTTTTGTGTAGATAATGGGCAAATTATTTTAGATGACGAGGACATAACAAACAAAAAAGACTATAAGCGTGCTTTCGACATTGGCTGTATTTATCAAAACCCACTGCGTGGCACAGCGCCAAATATGACGATAGAGGAAAATTTAGCACTTGCATTTACGAGAAAAGCGTCTAAATCTTTTTTTGCGGTTAATAAAAAGGACACCGCATATTTTAAGGAAATTCTCGCCTCGCTGGGCCTTGGGCTAGAGGATAGAATGAAGGCGAAGATGGGAACACTCTCAGGCGGACAAAGACAAGCGGCATCGCTTATAATGTCAACAATAACAAGCCCAAAATTACTGCTTTTAGACGAGCATACAGCCGCACTTGACCCAAACACGGCAGAGCTTGTTTTAAAGACAACACGTAAGATAGTAGAAGAAAAAAACATAACGGCAATAATGATAACACACAATATGGCGCAGGCACTCCAGTGCGGAAATCGCACAATTATGATGGACAGCGGCAGGCTTATATACGACATAAGTGGCGAGGAGCGCAGTAAAACCACACCGCAAAAACTCATTGAGCTGTTTGCACAAAATGCAAAGCAGGCATTGACAGACAGGATGCTTTTAAATTAGTGGGATTATTAGGTTTAAATATTGTATAGTTAGGTTAAATCACGATAATATGTGCCGCAGCGCATGTTATCGTGATTTTTTTATGGTTAGCCTGCGATTTATAAGCTTATTAAGCCTGGTAAAAAAATAAAGAACAAGAAAGAGGAGCACAATGTTTACAAAGGATAGTTGACATTATACTAAAAACAGTTTATGATAATGGCGTTATCGATAATACCATTATTAAATCGGAGTTTTTGGGGAGTAATTAAAAATATCTAATAAAGATTTAAGTTTAAACCCGAAAATTGAAAAAGCTGCATTTGAAGAGTTTATGAATTATGGTTTCACAAAAGCCTCTGTACATAATATTGCGAAAAATGCAACAGTCACAACAGGTGCGTTATATACTCGCTATAAAAATAAAGACGAAATTTTTTGTAGCTTAGTTCAAAATGCTATTAGTGCCATGTCTGAGGGGTCGAGCGAGTTATATGAAAAATATAATAATGCCAAAAAAACAAAATTGTTTGAAGATTTTTATAATGCAATAAAGGCAGAGCGAAGTGTCCATATTGAATTGTTTTTTAAATCTTATGATGAGTATAAATTAGTGTTTTGTAAAAGTGAAGGTAGTTCTATAGAAAAAATGCTCGAAAATTGGCTTGAACAGAAAATATTATCAACAGCGATGTTTATGCAGAGCATAGCAACAAAAGAAATTGATGCTTTTATTATAAAGTTAATATTAACGCAAACTTTTAACATATATAAACAAATTTTTGAAAGCAGCTTTAATAAAAGTGAAGCAATTAGTTTTTTGAAAAAACTGATTTGTTTTATGAGACAGGCTGGAAAGCCTATTTTAACGACATAACAAAAAATTAAACTATGCGTTTAATTTTTTTGCATTAGAGTTAGTTGAAACTAACTTATTTGAGGTGCAAATGATAGATTTTAATTTGAGTTTTACATATTCCGAGGTAAAAGAAAAATCCTTAAACGGGATGCAAGGTGAAATTACGAAAGGCAAGTGTATAGTTTTGTGCGGCAACAGTGGGTGTGGAAAATCTACCATGATTCGCACGATTAATAGGCTTGTTCCACAATTTTATGAGGGGGAATTGGAGGGTTATTGTAAAGTTTGTGGTGACGACATTGAAAGCTTATCAATCGGCGAAGTAGGAAAAATAGTTTCCAGTGTTTTTCAAGACCCAAGAAGCCAGTTTTTTACAATGAACAGCTGTACAGAACTTGCGTTTGCGCTTGAAACTTTGGAATGGCGCCGAAAGATATTGAGGATAAAGTAGACAAGGCATTCACTTTATTTTCGCTTGAAAGATTGAAAAACAGGAATGTGTTTGAGCTTTCTTCAGGTGAAAGGCAGCTAATTGCTATTTTGTGCATGTGGGTTATGGACACAGATATTTGCCTATTAGATGAGCCAACAGCAAATCTAGATTATAATGCAATAAATGAGCTTGAACATGCTCTAAAAGTGCTTAAAGCGCAAGGTAAAACGATTGTAATTAACGAGCATAGGCTTTACTATTTAAGCGAAATTGCTGATGAGTATTGGCAAATGGAAAATGGAAAGATAAAACAGAAGCTTTCAGGAAAAGAAATGGCAAGTTTTAGTGTTGAGAAGCTAAACGAAATGGGACTTAGGACTAATTCACTTTCGAGCCTTTTGTATACACCGCTTTTGGATAATAGCGAGAGAACACATCAGATAGTAATAGAGAATATAAGCTTTAAATACAAAAAGGCTTATTCAGAGATTTTGCAAGACTTTTCCGCTCAAGGCAAAACAGGTGATGTAATTGCGGTTATAGGTGGCAACGGATGCGGAAAAACAACTCTTGGTAAAGCGATTGCAGGGCTTATAAAGCCTCAAAAAGGAAAAGTTGTTTTTGATGGAAAAACACTGACAAAAAAAAGAGCAAACGGCAAAAAGTATATTTATAATGCAAGAAACAGAATTTCAGTTTTTTACAAATTCTGTATACAAAGAACTGACATATGGTGAATTAATACGAGAATAAAGCACAATTTAAAGGTTTAGGCAACGTAGTATTTTACCGCAATCCATATCAAATACTTTGCGCTGCGGCATAAAGTATTGGATATTACTTGTTTTGCAATTTATGACGATGCACATAATGGGGATTGTAACTGTGTACGTGTATATGTAGTTTATTGCAAGAGTGGGCAATAGAGCTTGATGAGAATAGTATTTTTAAAGAGCATTTACTTAAAGTTAATGTGTTTTATCAGCACGCGTTTAAAGGCTATGGTAAACAGCATATGTAAAAAATTTGCAAAGCGATATTTTAAAGCGTAAATAAAATTAGTTGATTTACAAGGAGCGAAATGATACAATAAAACATGTGAAATAGAGCTAACAAGCAGCGCAAAGATGAGAAAGCGCGAAAAATAGACCCCAAATGTAAAAAAGTGCATACAAGCACAAAAAGCACTCTGTTTTTGCCGGAGTGTAAAGTTAAAGCACATAGTTTTTATTGGCATATTTAGCGGTTTCCTTTCGAGCGGCGAGCCAAATGCCGAGTTATATAAATAACCGTGCGCTTGACGCTTTAAAAATGCTTTTTGTAGCTTTTGATACTGATTTAAGTTTTCGGCAGGCATTAATTAAAATGCGTAATTTAAATAGGTTTAGGGAGAAGTACGTGGTAAAAAATATAGATAAAAAATATATATTATGTGCAATACCAATAGCAGTGTTTTTGTTTTGGCGTGCACAATATGGCTATGTGTTTAACGACGAGCCTTTTTGCTATACTGTTGCCCATAGATTATCGATGGGCGATGCGTTTTTAGTAGATGAGTGGAACTTAGCGCAAAACATAGGGTTTTTATTATTGCCCTTATTTAAAGTTTATGAGGGCGTTTTTAATAACTTAGACGGATTGTTGTTATTTTCAAGGTTTATCTATTGCGCATGTTGGTTTTTTACTGTAAGCGGCGTGTATTTTGCATTAAAAACTTACACTAAGTACGCTGTTGTGTCAATGTTATATTTAGCTTTGTTTTCACCGCTTGATTATATGACAATGTCCTATACATCAATAGGCTTGATGGCCATTATTTGGATTTGTATTATTTTTATGCGCATCAATCATAACAGTAAAAAATTATACTTTTATCTTTTGGGTGTGTTGTGGGCGGTTTTAGTTTTAGCAAGTCCTTATAATGCGGTTTTATTTGTTTTATGCAGCGCCGCTTTTATCGGTTACGCATTTTTAAACAAAAACAAAGATAATAAAATTATTAGAAAAAATATTATTATAAGATGGTTAATATTAGTCGGCGGAATTATAACTGTGGTGATAATATACGTTTTTACTGTTTTTAATGATGCAACATTGTCACAAATAATTGATTCTGTGCCGTATTTATTAATCGCAAGACAATACGATATAAGTGTTATAGCAAGAATTATTAATGGCGTTATTGATATTGCTGCTTTAAGTTTGCCATTAAGCACAATGGCCATATTGTCTTTAATTTTTGCTGCCATTTCTATTGCTGGCAAAAAATCTACTGCGAGTACTGTCGTTTTACAAATAAGCTCGTTTAGTTGTATGGTTATTGGTACGGCGATATATGCAGTGCAGCTGGCAATTAATAATTATGGACAATTAAACCACCAAATGTTGCCTGCTGCTTTTTTTGGCCTTGCTGCATTTGTAATGTTAAAAACAAAGCCTATAAGGCTATTTGTATTATTTTATGGGCTTGGTAGTATTTATACTGTGTTAAATTTTTTGGGCTCTAATACAGGGACGATGGTTACCAGCATGGGTTTAAGCGTTTGCGGAGCTGCAGGCATAATATTTATTATTTTAGCCGCAAAAGAGATTGTAGCTAAAGCGGATACAAATAAAACAATAAAAATTATTGCGATATTTCTGGTTGCTGTCTTGCTTGCCACACAAATATCACTTGAGGTTTATATTAGGTTTCAGCGCTCTTATTGGGATGACGGCGTTAGTCAATTGAGCGAAAAAATAGTGCAAGGCCCGGCAAAAGGGATTTATACAACGCCCCAGCTGGCAGAGCAATATAATGCCGATTATGAGGCGCTAAATTATTTGTTAAGCAAGCACGATACACAGGGGAAAAGCTTCTTTTCTTATTACGCAAACCCTTGGCTCTATTTGGAAGCCGATATGGAATATGCAACATTTTCGTCATGGACATTTGAGTACATTGGTGCTGATATGCAAGAGCGATTGCAGGCATATTTTGATATTAGCAAAAAAGAGCCGCCCGACTTTATTTTTATAAAAAAAGATGATTTGCCGGCGGATGTTGAAAATTATAAATGCGAAATATATAAAGAATATGCGCTGCTAATTAAAGAAGGCTAAAATACTTATCAATACTACGCATAAAATCTTTATTTTATGCGTTTTTTTGACATAAAATACAACTTTTTACAAGCACATATTTTAATAGTTACCTCAAGCAGGCAAGTTGCATGATTTAGCGGTTTGTGATAAAATTTTAGTTGTTAAAAGCATGGGATTTTTTTGCGCATGAATATTATTGGGTTAAGGAAGTAAACTATATGCTACTATTTAATGTGCCGCCGCAAGTCGGGACGGAATTGACTTACATAAGCAAGGCGATGAGTAATAATAAAATATGTGGCGATGGTGAGTTTACAAAACTATGTAACGGATGGATAGAAAAAAACACCGGTTGCAAAAAAGCGCTACTTACAACTTCGTGCACACATGCACTGGAAATGGCTGCGTTACTGTGCAATATTAAAGAGGGCGACGAAGTAATAATGCCGTCTTACACGTTTGTTTCAACTGCCAATGCGTTTGTTTTATATGGCGCTAAAATAGTGTTTGTGGATATAAGGCCCGACACTATGAATATAGACGAAAGGCTTATTGAGGCCGCAATAACAGACAAAACTAAGGCGATTGTGCCCGTTCACTACGCAGGCGTTGCGTGTGAAATGGACACTATAATGGAAATTGCAAAGCGATATAATTTATTTGTGGTAGAAGATGCGGCGCAAGGCGTTATGGCAAAATACAAAGGGCGCGCACTTGGCTCTATAGGCCACTTTGGTTGTTTTTCTTTCCATGAGACAAAAAATTATTCCATGGGCGAGGGTGGCGCTTTGCTTATAAACGACGAAAATTTTTTTGAACGCGCTGAAATAATACGTGAAAAAGGCACAGATAGGAGTAAATTTTGGCGTGGCGAGGTTGATAAATACACATGGGTTGACAAGGGCTCTTCTTATTTGCCAAGCGAGATTAACGCGGCGTATCTATATGCTCAACTGCTAAAGGCAAACGATATAAATTGTGATAGATTAAAGTCATGGGATTTATATTATGAAAAGCTAAACGTAGCTGCAAAAGAATCTGATTTATTCGGGTTGCCTTTTGTGCCAGAGCACTGCGAGCACAACGCGCACATGTTTTATATAAAGTTAAAATCACTTGCACAGCGTACCGACTTGATAAATTATTTAAAAAAGAATGAAGTATTAAGCGTGTTTCATTATGTGCCCCTTCACACATCGCCTTTTGGGGAAAAATGCGGTGCTTTTGTGGGCGAAGATAAATTTACAACCGCTGAAAGTGAGAAACTATTAAGGTTGCCCATGTATTACAATTTAGATGAATTTAATATTAAAAAAGTTTGTTCTTTAATTTTATCGTATTTTAAAAACCAAAAATGATTTTTTATTGCGACTAAAGTGCTAAAAACAGCTTTTGTGTTTATACAAAATAAATTATTGCATAAAAAGGAGAAATTATGCTATCCTTTGTTATACCGTGCTATGGCTCACAAGACAGCATAACTGGTGTTGTAAATGAGATAAGACTGCTTATGAGTAAAAACAATGATTACAGCTATGAGATTTTACTTGTAAACGATTACTCACCGGATAATGTGTATGAAGTTTTAAAGGATTTATCATCGGATAAAACTGTTAAGGTTATAAACCTTGCAAAAAATTTTGGTCAACACTCTGCACTTATGGCCGGATATAGCAATGCGCAGGGAGACATAATTATATCTGTTGATGATGATGGGCAAATACCGATTGAAGACACATTTAAATTAGTTAATAAAATAGAAGAAGGCTATGATGTTGTGTATGCTAACTACCCTGAGAGTGAGAGAGGATTTTTTAGGAATTTAGGTAGCAAAGTAAACGATATAATGGCATATCATTTGTTAAACAAACCACAAAATATTCAGATTACCAGCTTTTTCGCCATGAAACGATTTATTTTAAAAGAGCTGATAAAATATAAAAATCCTTACCCGTATTTAGGCGGTCTTGTGTTTCGCGCTACAAAAAGCGTTGCAAATGTACAAGTTGTACTGCGCCCCAGAACAGTAGGAAACTCCGGATATTCTTTCAAAAAGCTGTTATCATTGTGGCTAAATGGTTTTACGGCATTTTCAATAAAACCACTAAGGTTTGCCACACTTGTCGGCTTTGTTGTCGCAATTTTTGGTGCGATATTCGGTATCTATACAATTATTAACAGGTTTGTTAACCCCGATGTGCCCATGGGGTATAGCTCGACAATGGCCGCGCTTCTTTTTATAGGTGGCGTTATTATGCTTATGCTGGGTTTAATAGGCGAGTATGTTGGCCGCATTTATATAAGTTTAAATAATTCTCCACAGTTTGTTATTAAAGAAAAAATAAACATAAGCGATGAAAGTGGGGAAAAGTGATTGCCTAAAAAAAAGATAATAAATTTTTTAATTTTATATTTTAATTTTCTAATTTATTCTTTGAGCATGATGTTTTTAAAGTTAGCTTCGGGATTTACTTTTGGGGATTTTGAGCTTTTATTTTATTATGCATGTGCTGTGTTAATGCTGTTTTTATATGCTTTATTATGGCAACAAGTGTTAAAGCGATTTTCGCTGTCCTTTGCATATGGTAACAGAGCGGTTATAATACCATTTGGCATGTTTTGGGGCTGGTTAATTTTTAAAGAGACAATTACATTAACCATGGTGTTAGGTGTCGCTTTAGTTTTACTTGGAGTGGTGTTAATTGCCGGTGATGCAAATGAATGAAAATATATTTTTTGTATTACTTTATATTGTTAACGTTGCTTTCGCCTCTTTTTCACAAGTGTTGCTAAAAAAATCGGCACAAAAACAATATAAAAGTAAAGTTTATGAATATGTAAACCCGCTTGTGGCAATTTCTTACGCTATATTTTTCGGCACGACAATTATAACGGTTTTATGTTATAATTACATGAATCTTTCAACCGGCGTTATAGTAGATTCGATGGGGTATATATTTGTAAGTTTTTTTAGCCTTATGTTTTTAAAAGAAAACTTTTCAAAAAGAAAATTGGCCGGAACGGTGTTTATAGTTTTAGGCCTGATTATATATTCAATAAATTAATATTATTTCTTCGTGTTGTGTCGCAGCTGCCCTGTAAATTAAAAGTGTTTTAAGGAGTATTAGTATTAATGAAAATTATAGATGCCATTTGGGAAAAAAGAAATTTAGGGCTTACCGTTATTGAGGTAAGCATAGAAGATACTGACGATGATAACAGCATACGTAAAGCGCTTACAAAGTTAGAGGCTGATTATATAGTACTGCGCCAACCTTGTGGCATAAATTTTAATATGTTTTTGTTAGCAGAACTTGGCTTTGTGTTTGCCGAATGTATGAATCAGCTTAAGTCTCCGCAGGTAATGCCGCCGTTAAACCATAAAAAGCAAAAAATATTAGATGATAGCCGCCTTGAAAAAATGGACGAAAAAGATTTTGATGTGTTTTTAAAACGTCTGGAAAGTGGCGTTTTTACACGTGACAGGCTGTCAATGGACAGTAATTTTACGCCAAAAGATGTTGCAAATCATTATATTGGCTTTGCAAATGATGACAAAGCCAGGGACACTGAGTATTACGATGTTATTTACCAAAATGAAAAAGTTGGGTTTACCTCTTTGAAAAAAATTGACGAGACATACTATGATATTACTTTGACAGGACTCTACCCTGAATTTATAGGAAAAGGATTGTCTGTTATTAACCCGTATAAAACACTTGAAGTTGTAAAATTAAAGGGCGGCGAGTATACATATAGCAATGTTTCGTCAACCAATGTAGCGTCTATAAAGCATTACTGTAATAACGGCTATGTTATAAATAAAAGCGAATATGTGTATGTAAAGCACATAAAAAAGTAAAAGTTTATGCCGCAAAACAGCAAAATTGCATCACAGCATGGCGGGCCCGCGGTAAAACGACCCAGAGAAATATAATAAACAATTATACATTTATATAAGCGGATTTTAATGAAAATTGGAAGCCGTTTTGCATATAGGTGACAAAAATTCTTGAAAGCACCTATGAATATTTTGAGTATGATAGATTTGTAGCAAACAAAAAACCTGCGCCAAACATAAAGCTGGCACAGGTTTTTTTATGGATCTTTGTAAATAGTTGGGGTGAACCCGAAAAAAGAAGAATCGCAATCGGTGGCATTAATCCGCCATTTATATTTGCTATGATGATAATAAAGATTTGTTAAATGCAACAATATGTGCTTTAGCACATATTGTTGCATTTTTTTGAAAACCTAGCACATGTAGATTAAAGGTTAAATGTGAATAATGCACAAATTAATAGCTTTATTATTGTGTATATATGTCAATAAATTCATTTTTGTAAGGTTCTTTAATTTTCGTTGACAACATAATTTGTGCTGTGATATACTAAGCACACAGCAAAAAAACAAATAAAACTTTAAACACAGCAGACAATGAGGTCGCTTAAAAAGCACCTTGTGTCTGCTGTTTTTTTATACGCTTTTGCTTGTGGCAAAACCCCAAAAGGCACACATATTAAAAAGCAAAACGCAAGAAAGAGGTGCACAATATGCCTACAGCTATATTAAAAAGTGATGTTGAAATAATGCTAAAAGACATTGGCATGATTTATAAAAGCGAGGATAGCGAAGTTACCGCCTTAACCAAAGTGAGCATGGACATACATAAGGGTGAATTTATATCTTTACTAGGGCCATCGGGTTGTGGCAAAACAACGCTACTGCGTATAATGGCAGACTTATTGCAACCCTCCTCAGGGCAAATAACAGTAGGCGGAGAAAGCCCAAAAGAGGCAAGGTTAAAACAGCGTTACGGTATTGTTTTTCAAAGCGCAGTACTTTACGATTGGCGCACTGTTAAGAAAAACGTTATGTTGCCGCTAGAAGTTATGAAAATACCAAAAGAGCAGCGCGAAAAAAAGGCAATGCAGATGTTGGAACTTGTAGGGCTAACAAAATTTGCAAGCAGCTACCCGTCAGAACTTTCGGGAGGAATGCAACAAAGGGTAGGCATAGCAAGGGCGCTTGCAATAAAGCCGGAGATACTTTTAATGGATGAACCATTCTCTGCACTCGATGAATTTACAAGAGAAAAACTACATGACGATTTACTTAGAATTTGGCGCAAGACAAATAAGACAATTGTGTTTGTAACGCACAATGTTTACTATAATTTCAAATATATCCCACTGTCATTTTGTTTGAGTTTTGTCGCGAACTTGTTTAAAAACGCATGGCACTAACTTAAACTTGTTATTTTACATAGTTTACACATATATCACACTTTTGTGGCAAAATTGCAACAATTCTATACAATTAT
>CAYJBO010000073.1:0-12705 GCA_964368295.1 uncultured Bacteroides sp. | reverse complement strand
TTGAACTTGTTGGTTTGTCAGAAGAAGTTAGCAAAACAACAGTTACAGGTCTTGAGATGTTCCGTAAATCACTTGATTATGCTCAAGCTGGCGACAACGTTGGCGCATTGCTACGTGGTGTTACACGTGAAGATATCGAGCGTGGCCAAGTTCTTGCAAAACCGGGCTCTATCAAACCTTTCACAAACTTTAGCGGTCACGTTTATGTATTGAAAAAAGAAGAGGGTGGACGTCATACTCCGTTCTTTAACAACTACCGTCCTCAATTCTACTTCCGTACAACAGACGTTACAGGTATAGTTACATTGCCAGCAGGCACAGAAATGTGTATGCCTGGTGACAACGTAGACATGGAAGTTGCACTAATTACACCTATCGCTATGGAAGAGGGACTACGTTTCGCTATCCGTGAGGGTGGACGTACAGTAGGTTCAGGCCTAGTTACAAAAATTTCTGAGTAATTTACAAACTAATTAGTTTGTTTTTAAACAAAGATTTAAAAGGGCACTGTGAGTATTCACGGTGCCCTTTTTTGTACCCGCATTTAATTGTTTTTGTTGCATATAGTTAAAATTGTATATAAATTGTAATACTTTTTATGTAATTTAGCGTAAAAATGCGTTGCGCATTTTTTTATCTTATGGTAAAATAATTACATCTGTGTTACATCGTGAGATACTAACATCCCATTTTTTGGTATTGGTTTATTGTTGGGATAATAGCTTGTAACAGTAGATATTTTAAGTAATATGGGTGCATAAATATGATTGAATACAAGAAAATATATACAGAAGAAGAGTTGCAAGTAATAGTAAAAAAATACGAGCTTGCAATGGATCTTTGTGAAATAGAATTGTTTGAGGTTGACATAGCCACAAGCAAAGTGACTTTGCTAAATGAAAGCTCTTATGCCGGAGAATTTGGCAAATATTTGTGCGATGCACCGAATAAGTTTTCTGAAAATAATTTTCTATCTCAAAACGCTAGGGCAGAGCTTGGTCGTATTAAAAGCGAGATAAAAAGTGGAAAAGAAAGTGCGGAGTGCTCTACTTTTTTTATTGATGAAAACGCAAACGAACATAAATACGACGTCAAATTAATAAATGTTTTTTCGGGCACAGGCGAGCCCGTTAAGATTATTGGCGGTTATAGAGACGTTAAAACAATAAACGAGCTGAGAAGAGACAACCGATTTGCAAATAACTTTTTGCGCGATAGAATACTGCTGTGTGAGGCTAATTTAACCGACAACAAAGTATTGAGCATCGATAAAAATATTCACGATATGCAAAATGGCATAAAGGATATCTCTTATGATTTGTTTTTTAAGAACCTGTTAGCGTATGCACCTAGCAAAGAGTGGGAAGACAAGCTAATTGAAGAATTATCGTTAAATAGCCTGCTTTGCAACAAGAGCAGTAGCGAAAATAACTTTGTTTTACAGTGTAAGCTGTTTTCTATGGATAAAGATAAAGCTATTTGGTGCGAGCTGTCGGCAACCATAATAAAAGAAAATATTAACAACAAAGAGCAAGTTATTTTGCGCCTATACCTAAAAGACATAAACGAGGAAAAAAACCTTGAAATATTGATGCAAAAGCAAAAAGAAATATATGCGAGCATGCTGTCTAATAAGGCGGTTATCTCGTACGAGATGAACTTGACAAAAGACAATTTTGTACACGGTAACGAAAAGTGGCTTGAGGAAAATAATGTTGATTCATCAACAAGTTATAGCGAAGCAATAAATAAAATTGCCGCTACAAAGGTGCACCCCGACGACGCGAGCTACTTTATTAACTCAATAGGAAGAAATAATTTATTGCTTGGCTTTGCTAGCGGTGAAGAGGAATTTTTGTGCGAGTACAGAAGATACTGCAACAAGGGAGTGTATATATGGTGGGAGTGTCAGATTCGCCTGTATCAAGACCCATCAACACAAGACGTTAGAGGCTTTGTCTATTTAAAGAAAACACATGAGGAAAAAGAGGCGCAGCTAGCACTGGAATACGACGCAATGCACGATGCAATGACAGGCCTATACAATAAAGCCTTTACAGAGGCGAAGATTAAAGAATCATTGCTTCAAGCGAGCAAAGAGGGCCATGTAAATGCTTTTGTAATTATAGATTTAGACAATTTTAAACAGATTAACGACACTTTTGGACACGATTTTGGGGATGAAGTTTTAAAAGAGTTTGCCGGTAATATTAAAAGCGCATTCCGCAGCAATGACATAGTCGGCAGGATAGGCGGCGACGAGTTTTGTGTGATGGCACAAAATATAAAGCAGCATGAGATATTATTGAAAAAAGCACGTGAGCTGTGTGCGCGCCTTGAAAAGACGTATGAGAAAGACGGCGAGAAGAGAAGCGTCTCGGCAAGCATTGGCGTTGCTTTTACAGATACTAATACTTACGACTACACTGCACTTTTTAAAAGTGCCGATGGGGCGATGTACAGGGTTAAAAAGTCGGGTAAAAAATCTGTATCGACTTAGGACAGGTCTAAATAGAGCAGTGCGCACAATATAATATAGTAAAACAGGCGCTGTGGTTATTACACAGCGCCTGTTTATATAAATACAAAAAGGCTATGATAAATTGAACAAATTTATCATAGCCTTAAAATTTAAATGGAATACAAAATACTTATTGATGCTGTAGCTTAAAACTGCAAGCAGCAATAATTTTTACTCTACGCTGAGCATGTAATAGTAAACAGGCTGTCCGCCGGGTATGCAAGAAACCTCAATGCCGGACGGGCATTTTGAGCGGATGAGATCTGTAACTTTATTAGCTTCTTCCTCGCTTACATCACAGCCGGAGAATACAGTAATAAAGCTTGTGCTTTTTTTGCACATGCTGCGCGCTAGGCGGTAAGTAGTTTTAGCAATGTCAGTGCCAACAGCGGCAAGCTTGCCGTTTTCAAGTGCCAAAATCTCGCCCTTTTTAATTTTGCGGCCGTCAAAATCGCTATCGCGTGCGGCAAATGTTATAAGCCCTGTAGAAACGCTGTCGGCAGCACTCATCATGTTAATGCTGTTGTCCTTTTCGTTTGCGTCAGGGTCAAAGCTAAGCATAGCCGTAACACCTTGTGGCACTGTGCGTGTCGGCAATACTACTATATTGCGGTCTGCAATGTTTTTTGCCTGCTCAGACGCCATTATTATATTTTTGTTATTTGGCAGTACAAAAACTGTTTTTGCAGGTATGCTTTGCACGGCATCAACTATGTCCTTTGTGGAAGGATTCATAGTCTGTCCGCCGGACACAACTGCATCTACGCCGAGGTCGCTAAATATGTTGCGCAAGCCCTCGCCCGCACAAACTGCTACGAAGCCGTACTCTCGTGATGTGTCAACTGCGGCATAAACAAACTCTGTCGACTCGCTGCTACTCTCTGCTGCAACTTGCTTTTTAAGTCCTTTTGCCTCGGCTTGACGTTGTAAAAACTGCTCGTGCATGTTTTCAATTTTTAAGCTTGTCAAGTAGCCGTGGTTAATAGCATTTGTCAATATTTTACCTGGGTCTGCTGTGTGGACATGGCAATTCATAACCTCATCGTCCTCAATGACAACAACGCTGTCGCCGTTGCTCTCTAAAAACGCGCGCAATTTTTCGCAGTTAGCGTTGTCGTTTTTGTTAACAAGGAACTGTGTGCAATAGCCGTTTTCAATGTCCTCAACGTGCATAAGCTCATCGCTGTAAACGCCTTTGCCGCTTGCCTCGCTAGGCAATTTTGCTGATTTTGAAGCATTTTTGTCTATCTCTATTATTTTATCGTCGCATATTACACTGCGAAGACCGTCAAAAATATACAAAAGGCCTTGGCCGCCTGCGTCTACAACGCCTGCTTTTTTAAGTACAGGAAGCTGCTCCGGTGTGTAATCGAGTGCAATTTGTGCCTCTTTGCAAACTGTGCTCCAAAGCTCTTTAACACTCTTGTCGCCAAGTTCTGCAACGTTCTCTGCGCATACCCTTGCAACAGTAAGCATTGTGCCCTCGGTGGGTTTCATAACTGCCTTATACGCCGCCTTAACGCCTGTGTCAAGCGCACTGATTAAATCGGCACTGTTAGCTGTTTTTTTGCCGGCAAGAGCCTTTGAAAAGCCCCTGAAAAGCAAGCTTGAAATAACACCGCTGTTACCCCTTGCACCGCGAAGCATTGCACTTGCAGTGACGTTTGCAGCTGTCTCTACAGTGCAGTCGTCAGGTAGTAGGCTAAGCTCTTTTGCGGCCGCAGTAATTGTCATGCCCATGTTTGTGCCCGTGTCGCCATCGGGCACGGGGAATACATTTAGTTCGTCTACTTTTTCTTTGTAGTTAGAGAGATTGTTAGCACCTGAAATAATGCCATCTCTTAAAATTTTGCCTGTTATCATAATAATTTAGTCACCTCAACAAATAATGTGCGCACTTGCGCAGAAATGTGTAAATATTACACAATATCGTCAATATAAACGTTAACACGCTTTACTTTTAAAGATGTTGCATCTTCTGTAACGTATTTAACTTTGTGAGTAATGCTGCGCACGATGGCAGAGATGTTAAGCCCATATGTCACTTTAATATGCAATTCTATGCACAGTTTGCCGTCCTCTTCTGTGACACGCACACCTTTGTCCGGACTATGTGAGCCTAAAATTAAGCTGCGCAAATTGTCCGACGGCGTGCTTGTTACCATGCCACAAACACCGTAACAGCTTTTTGCTGCCATGCTGACAAGTCCCGACAAATAAGCGCTTGTAATTTTTACTTTGCCGAGCGTGGTAGAAAATTGTATCACTTGCTCTCGCTCCTTTATAAATTTATTGCGATAAACAGTTTTATCAGTTGTATGTTTAATATGCGTGATGAGACAAAGCAAAAAATCTACAATTTGACATGTTTTTTAGCCAAAACGCCAAAGTAAAAAAACATTTTGCCAATTAATCTCATATACAGTACATTATACACTTTTTAAATGGATATGACAACTGTAAATTTGATGTATGCATTATTAATTAAAATTAAAGTTTTATTTTGTGCAATTTTATAGTGCGTACTAATTGATGCAGGGTGCAAATTAGTACAATATTAGGTAAATAAATTGACAACAAATAAACTTGCTGATAAACTAAAGATATTGAAAAAAGAGGTGACAAAATTATGAAGCGTAAAAAGGAACTGCAGGTTAGAGTTAAAAGTGGTGTTTTGCTGTCGATAGGTATAATAGTAAAAAATGAAGAGCGCTGCATTGAGAGATGCTTAAAGTCACTTGAGCCGCTGCGCAATGCTTTGCCGTGTGAAGTTGTTGTTGCGGACACCGGCTCCACAGATAGTACAAAAAAGATTGCGGGCAAATATGCCGATTTGGTGTATGATTTTAATTGGATAAACGATTTTGCAGCGGCGAGAAATGATTTGACAAGTAAGTGCACGGGCGAGTGGTGTTTGCAGATAGATGCTGACGAATATTTAGATGAGGATATAAGCGAGCTTGTAAATGCGCTAAAAAATGATAAGAACTATAATTTTGATTGCGCTACAGTGATAATAAAAAACTATAAGGATTTAAGCATGCAAAATTGTGCATACTCACAAGTTTCCGTGCTTAGGTTGTTTAAAATATCGTCGGGTATTAAATTTGACGGTAAAATACACGAGGCTTTAAAATTTGGCAAAAATAATAGGTATTTGCTGCTTGACAAAACTATATTACACCACGACGGGTATGCGAAAAATAGGACAGATGAGCAAAAGGATTTAAAGGCAGAGCGCAATTTAAGTCTTCTTGAAGAAAAGCTAAGAGAAAACCCGAACGACATTCCTACAATTATACAGTGTGTCGAGTCTTGCAGCGTAAATATGTTGCAAAGGCGCCTTAAATATACAAATATGGGCATGGGAATATTGCGAGCCTTAGACAAGGACGAAGTATCAAAAGTAGAGTTTGGCGCGGCGCTTTACAGCCATGCGCTAATGCTTGCACTTGTTTTAAAAACAGATGATATTGATAGTTTAATTAAATTTGGAGCAGAGTATTTTAGCGACACAATTTACTATAAATTAGACTGTGCATATGTGCTTGCGAAATACTATTTTAGTAAGGAGCAATATGAGCTGGGCGTTGAATTTGCCGATTTATATATCAACACGTTTAATTACCGCATGTCTGATGATTTTGATGCAAAACTTTTAGTGGGCCCTACTTTGATATACGCAAACGAGTTTGAAGTCGTCGATATTCAGTTGTTAAAAGTATTAGCACTATTGAAAAAAGAGGACAAAAAAGCTGCGACAAATTTACTTTTGCAAGTTGATGTAAACACTATAAACGACAAAAATATTGAGAATTATTTAAACACTTTACAAATGATTGCGAGCGAAGAAGTAGCGCAGGATTTAATGAAGAGCCTTTATAAAAAAATAAAGCTTGATGAAAATGCAATGTTAAAGGAGATGTTTGATCTTGTATTGCTACGCACTTTAAATAATGATAGTTCGCTTTTTAGTAAGCTGTACTCAAAGTGTGAAGGGGACATAGGGCTCGCCGCAAAAATGGTGCAAGCAGATGCGAATGAGCTTGCACTAGTGGCGGGTAAGGTGGAAAGTTGGGACGATATTCCGCCTGCGGCAATAGCAAAATATTTTGAAAATTGCACTGCGCTGCCAAATGAATTTTACAACAGGCAGAGCGATAAAATAGTGAGCACAGCAAAGGATTTAGCACAGTTTAGCAGTGTTTTGAGCCGCGTTGAAAAATGGAAAGAGTGCGATGATTTTACCGGCGATATAAAAAAGGAAAACTTTTTGTTAGAGCTTACACTGGATTGTTTAATGCATGCGCAGTGGGGAGAAGAAAATGCTCAACAAGAAATTAATATGCATGAAAAATCAGCTATATGTGTTGGAGATATTATGGTGAACACCGCAAAGAGCCTATTGCCAAAAATATATTCAAGCAGCATACTGCAAAATGAGGCTGTGTGGTGCGTTCTTCCAAAGAAGCACAATTTGGCACTTGTATTTGTAAAGGCGCAAGATGCAAAAATTAAAGGGGAAACTAAAGAGTATATAAGCGCATTGCGAGGTGTGCTTAAATTGTCCTTTGAAATGCACAAATATGTTAACTTGCTGTTAAAAAATGTTGAAACACAGTACGCACAGCCACAAATGGCAGAAAAACAGGTGAGCAAAGAGCTAGAGGCGCTTGTAAGCCAAATGCGCGCCATACTGGCCACAAACCCTAAGGACAGCGCAATAGTACAAACAATATTAAAAAGCGAGGCGTATGAAAAAATAAAGCACTTGCTGTGAGTTTGTTGTTTGTACGTGTTTGCTTTAGACAAACCGATTACACCGGCTTTGCTAGGCGGCGTTTGCACAGATGTTTGTACGGCTTTAAAATTGTGACAATGCCAGCTGGGCAATTAGCCTCAAATGTACAATAAAAAAGGCAGATATAAAGATGTTAATAGCATCTTTGTATCTGCCTTTTATGTGTAAATAAACTTATCATCGTATTGTTTTTTTTATGCGTTTTTCAACCAGCTTTAGTACGGCAAAAAGCAAGGCCGTGTCAACAGGTAACTTAATAATATTTTTTATAAGCCTTATGTCGCTAATAATAAATGCGTTGCCGTACTGTATATTAAGCCAAAGCGGTGTAAAAAATAAATTTATTATTAAAACAACAGTTAAGCAGGCGCAAAATACACGCCAAAGCTTAACGGGCTTGTCGTAAAGCCAAAAGCTGTAAATTAATGCGCAAAGCACCTCGTTTAGGGTGTAGCCTATAAAAAAACCACCGTTAGGGCGCAAAAAATACCCCGACAAATCCATTGCAACTGCTGCAATAGCCGCGAGAAACGGCCCGTATAAAAAACCGCATACGGCAGTGGCTAAAAAAGAAAACCCAATCTCTAGCATTGTGCTAACGGCAATTGTAATTTGATTTAGTGCAATGCCAAGCGCACTTAAAACACCGGCGCCGGCAATAGAACTAGTTTTGCCGATGTGTGCACTAGAGGTTTTGATGCGTGACATAAAGGTGCTTGTTACAGCATTGCTTGTATTGTTATTTTTGTTTAAAGTACTCAATATAAATTACCTCGTAAAAAAATGACAGCTTAAAATAATTATAACGGCTATACAAAACAATAGCGCTTTTGCATAGCCGTTGACAATTTTATAAAAGCGTAATTTAACAATGCTTTTTATAATTAAACAGCAAATTAACCCGCTTAAAGTTTTTACTCTCTGCCGTTTGACATGTAGAATATAGCTATTGTGCCGGGGCCTGCGTGTCCGCCGACAACAGGGCCTATAAAGTTCATTACTACTTCTTTAACGCCAACTTCGCTCTTAATTTTGTCTACTATATATTGTGCTTCCTCTTCGCAGTCTGCGTGGCTTAAAAAAACAATGCTCTCGCTTGGGTTTTTAATATCGTTTTTGGCCATGCTAACTAATGTGTCTAGGCTTTGGCGGCGGCCTCTAATTTTTTCAATTGGTACTAGTTTGCCCTCGTTTGTAATGTGTAAAAGCGGCTTAATGTTTAACATTGTGCCAAAAAATGCAGACGAACCAGAAAGGCGTCCGCCACGTTTTAGGTGATTTAAGTCGTCTACAACTACGTTGTGCGTTACTTTAAGGCGGTTATCCTCAACCCACTTTGCAACTTCTTCCATAGTTTTGCCCTTGTTTTTTTCTTGCACGGCATAATATGCAATTAGGCCCTCGCCCATAGAGGCTGCAAGTGTGTCTACAACTATAATTTTTCGCTCGGGATACTCTTCAAGCAACTCTTTAGCTGCAAGGCAACAAGTGTTGTAAGAGCCGGACAAACCTGATGAGAACGATAAGTAAAGTACGTCTAAACCCTCGTCTAAAATAGGCTTAATTTCGTCGAAAAATTGTGTAAAAGATATTTGGTTTGTTGTGGATATGCTTCCGCTACGCAATTTTTTGTAAAATTCATCAAATGGATATTTGCGCCCGTCAGCATAGTTTTCATACTCAACGCCGTCAAGTACAAAGCGCATTGGTATTGCATGTACGCAAAGCTCATCAATCATGTGTTGTGGAATGTCAGAGTTAGTGTCGATAACTATTTTATAATTATTCACAGTTTGGATCCCCTTCGTTACTATATTTAGGTGTTGCAAGCGCTATACTATAATTGCATTTAACATAGCACAAAAATTATATCACAACTTTGTAGCTATTTCTAGTATTTTTTTTATTTTGTGTAGCTTTTGCTGTAATAAAGTAATAGACGGTAAAAATTTTGCGCGCATAAATATGCCGGCCAAGTTGTGAAACTAAGCTTGTAGCTCTTGTTAAACAAGGGTGTTTTGTGGTATAATATTTTGAGATAGATTTTAATTTAATAAATAAAAACTATCAAAATAATTTTTAAACTGGAGTATCAAAATGCGTTTATCACTGCGCACTATTTACATTTTAGGTATAATTTCCGCCGCATTAACAGCCGTTGCAGGCCTGCTGTTATTTGTCAATGTCTCGGCCATGTTGCTTGTAAACTTATCGGGCATAACAGCCTCTGCAATGATGTTGCTATCTGCGACAAAGTTTGATGATAAAAAGAAAAAGACATTAAGCGTTGTTGCCTGCTCTATGTTGCTTTTTGACATGTCGTTTGGCGCAAGCACTGCAATGATAGGCACACTGGCGTCGCTTTTAGGCGCGTTTGGCTGGCCTGTATTTGCATTGGCGCATATTTTGTATACCGATAGCGACGAGAAAGAAAATTCTAATCAAGTGTCTAGGCTTGTTATAATTATGGGCGTTGTACAGGCAATTGCAAGTTTTATTTCACCGTCTGTGGAAATTTCTGCGGTAATTGTTATATTAATAGGCGTAGTGCAGGGCTTTTTTAGCTACTTGTTTTTTACAATGCAAAGCAAACCCGGCAGTTAAGTAATAAAATGCACAATAAA
The DNA here is from genome assembly GCA_964368295.1 of uncultured Bacteroides sp. Lineage (GTDB taxonomy): Bacteria > Bacillota > Clostridia > Oscillospirales > Ruminococcaceae > Ruthenibacterium. The sequence continues at coordinate 2,759 of CAYJBO010000073.1, read as the reverse complement.
AACATATAGTGTATTTGTAGCGATGTGACGATAAAATAGAGCCGCACAGTAAATGGGGCGAGGCTGTTTTAAGGCACAATAGGCAAAACAATAGGTAGTTTAAACAAGTACATACCTTAAGAGGAGCATTATATGCAACAAAAAAATACAAAATTTTTAAGGGGACTAGCTTTAATTACAGCTCTGCTGTTTTTAGGCTTAACAGGGTGTAGTGAAACAGAAATGTTACCATCACAAAGTGATTTTACAAGTGTGCCGGCAGATACACAGCCGCAGCAAGACGTGAGCACGAGCGAGATTGTGTACAAGGCTATGTGGATAAGCTATCTCGATTGGGGCGCGTTTGACATGACGAGCGAGCAGACGTTTACACAGAGCGTTGGCACTGTATTCGACAACTGTGCCAATATGGGCTTAAACACGGTTATTGTGCAAGTTCGCCCTTTTTCAGATGCAATTTATAAAAGCGATATCTACCCGTGGAGCCACGTATTAACCGGTACGCAAGGGCAAGACCCCGGCTATGATCCGCTTGAAATAATGATAGCAGAGGCACATGCAAGACACCTCTCTTTTGAGGCGTGGATAAACCCATACAGGATAAGCTTAAATGATAATTTGCCCGGCTCAACAGGACAGGACAGCCCTGCGCTTTTAAACCCCGACTGGGTGCGGCAGGTTGGCGACGGCTTGTATTTTGACCCCTCTATACCGCAGGTGCAAGAAATGATTATAGAGGGCACGCTTGAAATAATAAATAATTATGACGTAAACGGCATACAGTTTGACGATTATTTTTACCCCACTACCGACGCCTCGTTTGACGAGGAGAATTACAAAGCGACAGGCGGAGGCCTCAGCCTTGAGGAGTGGCGCCGTGAGAATGTAAACACTCTTGTAAAAAATCTGTACGCCGAAATAAAAGCGGCAGACCCAAATTGCGTTTTTGGCATAAGCCCACAGGGCAACAACGACAACAATTATAACCAGCAGTACAGCGATGTTAATTTATGGCTTTCCACACCGGGCTATGTAGACTATATAATGCCGCAAATTTACTGGGGATTTGGCTATACACTGTCCAGCGGCTCGCAAAAATATGCCTTTGAAAATATCTCAAAAGAGTGGATTGACTACCCACGCCACGAGGACGTGGCGCTTGCAATTGGCCTTGGCGCATACCGCATAGGCGTAGGCGACGGCGGCACAAACGACCAAAGCCAGTGGATGAGCGGCGAAAACCTTGCCGTTATGACAGAGCATTTGGAGAGCATTACAGGCGTTGACGGCATTGCGCTGTTTAGGTACGCAAACTTATTTGATGGCTCAAACGACTACCAGAAAGAAGAGGTTTTGGCATTGACCGAGGCGTTATCTTAAAAAATGAGTTGACAATAATATAATATGTTGATAAAATACGCACAGGCGTTTTAAAAGAGGCAGAATGGAGAAAAATATGAAATTTAGGAATTTAAAAAAGATATTAGCAGCGATGCTATGCGTTATGATGATGTTTTCGCTTGCAGCTTGTAGCGCAGACGAGATGATGGAGACGCTTTTTGATATAGTAGACGATGGCGGAGATGACACAGTAGAACCTGAGGACTATTCGAGGGCAACTGTGGGCGGCGAGACCATTGTTAGACCCGAGGACTTCCCGGAGCCCGAGGTCGCCAACAGCATAACTGGCATGCTTGTGGAGGAGACAGACACTTATATAGGCACAATTTACCTGTCTAGCTATAGGTCTGCGCCGTACCTGTTTATTACAGGCAATAGCCTTACACTTAACGCTAACTTTTACCTTACAGACGCAAACGGTGTAGGCGTGGATACGGACGAGGACTACATGGATGTGAGGGTAGCCCTTTGGGAAAAGGGTGAGGAAGAGGCTAAATATATCGAGACAGCTCACTTTTTAGCAGATGGAACAAACCAAACTTACACGTTTAATAACCTAAAGCAAAACGGAGAGTACCGCATTGCAATAACATACAGCAGCTGGTGGGCGTATCGTGTAAACGGGGACTTCAGCCTGAGCCCAATATCAGAGACAGGCAGTGAAGAGGAGACGGCGGCAGAAGCTTAATTTTGCTTAAGCTGTGCTATAATCTGTAAAAAACACATAAGTAATAAAGTAAGGGCAGCCTTGCACAAAGCAGTGCTTTTTAGCATTTTGTGCATTGGCTGTCCTTTATAATTAAAAATTTTTTTAAATTTTGAAGAAATATTAACTGCTATATCGTAATATATATAGTGGCGCTATTAAAGATAAAAATTGCCGTGTTGTACTGTTAACACGGCTGCAAAAAATGCAGTTACAAGCTGTGTAAGCAAAGGGGGTGGGCGGCTCGCTTGGAAAACTCATCAATAAATTTTGAACAAATAGTAAAACAGCACGAAAAGCTTATTTACAGCGTTTGCTTTCAGTTTACAAAAAATGCTCAAGCGGCACAAGATTTATCTCAGGACACATTTTTAGCGGCCTTTGTGCATATGCATAGGTGCCCGCCCGCACAGACCAAGGCGTGGCTTGTAAAAATAGCTACAAACAAGGCAAAGGACTACTTAAAAAGCGCTTATAACAGACACATACTGCAAAACGGCAAGGGTGAGGACGAGCTGCTTAGCCAGAAGGCGGACAATAACACGACAGAGGATATAGTTATATCACGGCAAGAGGCAACTAGGCTTTGCACTATGGTGCGAAGTTTAAAAGAGCCGTATTTGCTTGTGGCAAGCATGTATTTTTTGCAGGA
>CAYJBO010000072.1:0-12810 GCA_964368295.1 uncultured Bacteroides sp. | reverse complement strand
TTCAAAAAAGAACAATTCTTAACGACAACTTTTTTGCCTTACTCTCGCTAAGGTGACTGATGCTTTTTGTTGATTAAGTTTTTGCGTCCTGTTTTTCCGTATTATATTATTGCACTAATTAAAGCTGGCTTTATTCATTAGGTACTACATATTGTTTATATTAGCCGCACTTGCGGCGGGTTAAATGCCGCAAATTACAAGACATGCGCACCCCTTTGCACAGGCTCTAAAACCCAACAGTCCGCATACTGTTTTAGGCAGTTATCCCTCGCCTTTTCCGCCTGTTTTTGTGTTTCAAAAACGCCAAAAACCGCCGCTCCGCTGCCTGTCATAAGCGCCGCCATTGCACCGCTGTCTTTTAAAATGTTGCATATAATATCGTTGTGCCAGCTCTCGCTAGAGTATTGCAGTGAGTTGTGCATACTGCCGCACAAAGCGCTTAGATTGCCGCTGTTAATCGCCTGTATCGCACCTGTGTTGTCGGGTCGCTTGTCTGTGCCTATCTCGTCGTACTTGGCAAACGCATACGGTGTGCTCACGCCGCCGCTTGGCATTACAACGGTAAAAAAGCACGCAGGGCAGTTAGATATAGGCTTTATAACATCGCCTATGCCGCTTACATGCGCCGTGCCGCCAACTATGCAAAACGGCACGTCTGCGCCTATTTTTGCGCCTATTTCGCACATTTGTTGCAACGTTAATTTTGCGCCGTAAAGCGCATTTAACCCTACTATTACAGCCGCGGCGTCTGCACTGCCGCCAGCCATGCCGGCCCGCACTGGCACCGCTTTTTTTATGTTTATTTTTACGCCGGCAAGCAAGCCCGTATCGCAAAAAAATGTTGCCGCCGCCTTGTACGCTGTGTTGCGCTCGTTTACAGGTAGTGAAGCATCTGATAATTTTAGCGTAATATCATCGCTTTTTTCTAGTTTCACCTCTTCGTAAAGCGACACCGATTGCATAATCATGTCCATTAAATGGTAACCGTTGGCCTGTGTGCCAACAATATCCAGTGTTAAATTCAACTTTGCCGGCGCCAATACTTTTACGTAGTCCATACTTGCACCCCTTTTGCATTTTTAGCTTGTTTAATAAAAAATTAGCGCAAAATACTGCGTTTTACCGCTTAAAGTTTAAACAGTGTCGAGGTTTTAACGTCTATCGCCTTTACGGGGCACATCTCATGACAGCAAAAACAGCTAATGCAATTTTTGTTAATAATACGTGCTTTTTTTGTATTCTCGTCCATTACAATAGTGTTTGCGGCGCAAATTTCTTGGCACTTTGCACAGCCTATACACTTGCGCTTTATTACTTTTGGCCTCGGCTTCAACATCTTTAAAAAGCCGTCTGTTATGCGCTTAAACGGCTTTGGCACCCTGTCGGCAAAATTTACACTGCCGTAGCTTTTTGGCAGTTTAAAGTTGCTTATCCTCTCGGGCGTTAAGCTGTCATCATAAAGTAAATCTAACGGGTTTTCGTCTAAATTGCATAGGTTTCTGGCGTGTGCGGCCGCAAGATACGGCACTGTTGACGCGTTTATACCTATTATGTGCGCCGCTATTAAATCTACACTATAGGCACTTTTGCCGCCAAAAATTAGCCCCACATGGCGAGGAGCGCCGCCCGACGGCCCGTCGCCCTCGTGCGCTGTTATGGCGTCCACAATGTGCACGTCTGCCTTTACAAACTCGCACACGTCTACAAGCATGTGCCCAAAGTTCTTTTTGTTTGGAAAGCGCGTGTGCAGCTCGGCCTTTTGCAGGCCGGGTATTACGCCAAATAAATTTTTTGTGGCGCAGGTTAGGCCTGTCATAACGTGCGTTTTTAGCTTGCACATGTTTATTATTACGTCGGCGCTCTCAAGGGGTTTTATTACATCCACACTGTGTAAAAATGTCCCGTCAGCGTCTTTTTTTACGTGTCTACACTCCGTGTATAAATTTACGCCCATCGCATCACAAAGCTGTGTCATGCCCGTTAATTTATAAATGCTTTTTATAACCGCCGTGTTATAAACGCCGCCCGGGGAGTCTGCTACTGTAATATTTTGCGGTAAAGCGCCAAATTTTACTAGTGCATTTATAACCGCACGCACGGCGGCCGGGTGTGTTGTAACAGCATCTTCCGGTATGCGCTTTGACAAAATATTGGGCTTAATTAGCACGTTTGTGTTTTCGTTAAGCTTTTTCTTTATGTTGCATTTCACAAGCAGTTTTTCTGCCGCTGCTTGTAAATTTGTTGTATCCTCATAGCTTTGTACTGCGGCGCAGTACACGCTTTTTTTGCGGTTTGTTGCCATTAAAGCTCCTTTTATTGTAGCTGCTATTATTTATAAACGCAAAGATATAAAGCAAAATAGCTAAAATATCTATGTGTGTAAAATTTTAAAAATTTAGCGTATTTCTGTTAAAAATGCTTTTATTCTGGACAGTGCCTCCAGCAAGTGCTGTGTAGAATACGAATAGCTTATGCGCACGTACCCCTCGCCCGAGGCGCCAAAAGCAGTGCCGGGCACTACTGCCACTTTTTTAGAGTACAGCAGTTTTTCGCAAAATTCCTCGCTGGTAAAACCTGTACTTTTGATGCATGGAAAGACGTAAAACGCACCCTCGGGCTCAAAGCACTCAAGGCCCATGTCGTTTAGGTTTTTTACTAAAAGCCTGCGGCGCATGTCGTACTCTTTGCGCATCTTTTCAATGTCGCCGTCGCATTGGCGCAAGGCCACAACTGCGGCGTGCTGGCTTGTTGTCGGCGCACACATTATGCACGACTGGTGTATCTTCGTCATTGCGGATATAATCTCCACAGGGCCGCATGCGTAGCCAAGGCGCCAGCCCGTCATTGCGTATGCCTTTGAAAAACCCTGCACTATTATTGTGCGCTCTTTCATGCCCTCTAAAGAGGCAAAGCTGACGTGGCGCTCGTCGCCGTAAGTGAGCTCTGCGTAAATCTCGTCGGACAGCACTGTTATGTCGGTGCCACGCAAAATTTGTGCTATTGGCTCTAAGTCCTCAAGGCGCATTACGCCGCCGGTTGGGTTACATGGGTAGGGCATAATAAGCAGCTTTGTGCGCGGGGTAATTGCCGCACGAAGCTCCTCTGCAAGCAGCTTAAATTTATTTTCGCCCTTTAAATTAATGGGCACGGCAACGCCGCCCGTCAGCGTAGTAATGGGGTCGTAGCTAACGTAGCAGGGCTCGGGTATAATAACCTCGTCGCCGGGGTTTACAAGCGCGCGTATACACAGGTCAATCGCCTCCGAGCCGCCAACCGTAACCAGCGTTTCGGGCACTGTGTAGCTTAAGTTAAAGCGCCTTTTTAAGTATGTGCAAATTTCCTCGCGCAGGCTTGCAAGGCCCGCATTGCCCGTGTACCATGTGTTGCCTTTTTCAAGGCTTGCTATGCCCGCATCTCGCACCGTCCACGGTGTTTTAAAGTCCGGCTCGCCCACGCCAAGCGTTATGCAATCTGTCATTTCTGCCGCTATATCAAAAAATTTGCGTATGCCTGACGGGCGCATGTCACGCACTGCCTTTGCAAGTAATTTATCATAATTCATTGCCGGTACGCTCCCGCTCGTCTACAAGCTCGCCCTCATAAAGTGCGCCGCCCTTTTTATATGTGTGTAAAAAAAAGTGTGTTGCCGTGCTTACTACGCCGTCTAACAGCGACAGCCTTTTTGCCACAAACAGTGCTATGTCCTGAAAGCTCTCGCCCGACACAAGTAGCGATAAATCGTATCCGCCGCTCATCAAGTGCACGCTTTCAACCTCGTCAAACTCGGCAATTCTTTTCGCTATTTCGTCAAAACCGCAGTCTCTTCTAGGGGTTACTTTTAGGTCTATAAGCGCCTGTACGTGCGTTATGCCCGCCTTTTGCCAATCTACAAGCGTACGGTACCCGTTTATTACATTGTCCTTAACGGCACTGTCTATATAAGCCGCCACCTCTTGTGGTGTCTTTTGTGTCATGGTGGCAATATCCTCTGTGCTAATCCTTGCATTTTTTTCTAAAATGCGCAGTATGTCTTCCATAATAACGCTCCGTTCCGCCGCCTTTTTTGCGGCTTTATCAACATATAAAAGTTTGTGCATATTTAACTAATTATAAATGCTTTTATTTAAAAAGTAAATATAAATCATACTTTTATTGCTTAAATAAAAAATTGTCTTTTATAAGGCGTGTATTTTTGGTATAATAATATAATGATATAGTATTTATAATTAAATGGGGAGGATTAGTATAAATGGAAGCCGTAATTACAGTAATAGGAAAAGACACCGTTGGCATATTGGCAGAGGTGTGCACCGTTTGTGCAAAGTCTAATGTAAATGTTGAAGAGGTATCTCAGCGCATTTTAAGGGGCACATTTGCCATGATAATGGTTGTAAATATGTCTAAATGCACTGTAGATTTTGACGATTTTGCGAAACAAATGCACGATAAAGGCAACGAGATGGGCATTGACATACGCTGTACACGCCAAGAGCTATACGACGCAATGCACCGCATATAATTTTGCACAGGGGAGAGTAGTATGTTAAACACAAACGAAATATTAGAGACCATACGCATGATAAACAGTGAAAACCTCGATGTACGCACTGTTACAATGGGTATTTCACTGCTGGACTGTGCAGACAGCGACAGCGACAAGGCATGCGAAAAGATATATAACAAAATTACACGCCTTGCAAAAAACCTTGTAAGCGCAGCAGACGAGATATCGCACACATACGGCATGCCAATAGTTAATAAGCGCATATCTGTAACGCCCATAGCAATGGTGCTTGCGGCAAGCAAAGACGCAGACCCTGTAAAGTACGCAAAAACGCTGGACAGGGCGGCAGAGGCTGTTGGGGTTAACTTTATAGGCGGATACTCGGCACTTGTGCACAAGGGTTTTAGCGCCGGCGACGAGCGCCTTATAAACAGCATACCCGAGGCGCTTAGCAAGACGCAATACGTGTGCAGCAGCGTTAACATAGGCAGTACAAAAAGCGGCATTAATATGGATGCCGTGCGCCTTATGGGCGGCATAATTAAACAGGCAGCAGAGCTTACAAAGGACAACATGTGCATGGGTGCGGCAAAGCTTGTTGTGTTTTGCAACGCGCCTGAGGACAACCCATTTATGGCTGGCGCCTTCCACGGCGTGGGCGAGCCCGATTGTGTCTTGCATGTAGGTGTATCGGGGCCGGGCGCTGTTAGGGCGGCGCTTGCAAAGCTGCCAAAAGACGCAAGCCTTGACGAGGTTGCAGAGCTTATAAAGCGCACCGCATTTAAAATAACACGCATGGGCCAGCTTGTGGGCGCGCTGATGAGCGAAAAGCTAGAGGTGCCGTTTGGCATTGTGGATTTATCGCTAGCGCCCACGCCTGCAATAGGCGACAGCGTTGCCAACATACTTGAGGAAATAGGCCTTGAGAGCTGTGGCTGCTGTGGCACAACGGCTACGCTTGCAATGCTAAACGACGCCGTTAAAAAAGGCGGCGTAATGGCGTCTAACCACGTTGGTGGCCTGTCGGGCGCGTTTATACCCGTGAGCGAGGACGACGGCATGATCAAAGCCGTTGAGCGTGGCAGTTTGACGCTTGAAAAGCTAGAGGCCATGACAGCCGTTTGCAGCGTTGGCATAGACATGATAGTTGTGCCGGGCGAGACGTCTTGCGATGTGCTTAGCGCACTTATAGCAGATGAGGCGGCGATAGGCATGGTAAACAGCAAGACAACGGCGGTTAGGGTTATACCTGCAATAGGCAAAAAGCCGGGCGATGTTTTAAACTTTGGCGGACTTCTTGGGTACTCGCCAATTATGCCTATAAATAATTTTAGCCCCAGTGTGTTTATAGCCAGGGGCGGCCGTATTCCGGCGCCTATGCAATCGCTTAAAAACTAGGGCGTGTTATTTGCAACGGCCTATTTTACAAAATTTTGTTTAATGTGGCATTTAATTTTGCACTCACGCACTACCCGAAAATATGTAAATAGATAATCCGTTGGATTTTTTCAATAGGAGAGATTATGAAAATAATTTTGTTTGGGGCAAGTGGCAAGACCGGAAAAATATTTTTGAATTTAGCGTTAAAACAAGGGCACACAGTAACTGCAGTTGTTAGAGATACGAATAAACTTCAATTGGCTCATGAAAATTTGACAATAAATGCAGTTGATTTGTCGGACGAGGTTAAACTTGAGAAAATAATTTTAGGACATGACTTAGTAGTGTCTTGCCTTGGTGGAAATGCAAATAAAAAGTCGACTATACTTTCTGACATGATTTCTAAAATTGTCAAAGCAATGAAAAAAACCGATGTTAAGTCCATTTTTTACATCGGTTCAGCAGGTATCCATGACGAAATGCCCGACTTTATCTCTAAATTAATTGTAAATATCTTCTTTAAAAATGCAATTCTTGATCATAAACTTTCGGCACAAACCATAATTGATAGTGGTTTAAACTATTTAATTATGCGGCCTTTGTCACTGATTGATGGTGAAATGACTAAAAAGTTTCGAATTTCTTACGATAGTGTGCCCAAAGGCGGAAAAAATATTTCTAGAGAAGATTTAGCTTTCTTTTTAGCGCAAGCTATTGGCAATGAAGAATGCATAAATAAGTCTGTTGGAATTTGCTATTGATATTATTGCACTTTACACGGTGATAAAGTGGGATTACGCAAAATAGGCGATGCCTGTTATACAATGTTGTAGGGGCGGATATTGGCCGCCCGTGCACAAAATTAAGCGAATATAACAAAAAATAAAAAAATACTTAACAACGGCAAATAATCAATAAATTTTGCCGCTGTTATGAAAGGAACATCAATCAAAATGGAACGTATCGAGATATCATCGCTATTTAAAAACATGCCCGAAAACGGCGCAGCAGTAACTGTGTGCGGCTGGGTAAAAACACTTAGAGACTCTAAAAACATAGGCTTTATTTCACTGTCAGACGGCTCGTCTTTTAAGGCGTTGCAAGTTGTTTTTCAGCGCGAGAAAGTTGAAAACTACGCAGACGTTGCAAAGTGCACTGTGGGCACAAGTTTAAGCGTAAAGGGCACGGTAGTACACACGCCCGGCGCACAGCAGCCGCTTGAAATTAACGCGGACGAAATAGTTATTATAGGCGAGTGTGCGGCCGATTACCCGCTACAAAAAAAGCGACACACTGTTGAATTTTTGCGCACTATGACGCATTTGCGCCCGCGCACAAACACAATAGGCGCCGCGCTGCGCGTTAGGAGCACCGCCGCATACGCCATACACAAATTTTTTAACGAGAACAATTTTGTGTACGCACACACACCTATTATTACGGGCAGCGACTGTGAGGGCGCAGGCGAGATGTTCCGTGTTAGCACGCTGGACATGAAAAATCCCCCGCTTACAGACAGCGGCGCCGTAGATTATTCAAACGACTTTTTTGGCAGGGAGACTAACCTTACAGTGTCGGGCCAGCTAGAGGCAGAGGCAATGGCTATGGCCTACGGCAAGGTGTACACGTTTGGGCCTACTTTCCGTGCAGAAAACAGTAACACAACACGCCATGCCGCAGAGTTTTGGATGATAGAGCCTGAGATCGCCTTTGCCGATTTGTCGGACGACATGGACCTTGCCGAGGCGATGGTAAAGAGCGTTATAGCTTACACGCTCGAGCAATGCCCCGACGAGATGGAGTTTTTTAACAAGTTTTTTGACAACACACTTTTAGAGCGCTTGACCGCGCTTGTAAACAGCGACTTTGAGCGCATAACTTACACGCAGGCTATTGAAATATTGTCTCAGCATAACGACGAATTTAGCTACAAAGTTAACTGGGGCGCAGACCTGCAGACAGAGCACGAGCGCTACTTGACAGAGGTTGTTTACAAAAAGCCTGTGTTTGTAACAGACTACCCAAAAGAGATAAAATCTTTTTACATGCGCATTAACGACGACGGCAAAACCGTTGCCGCAACTGACATGCTTGTGCCGGGCGTTGGCGAGCTTATTGGCGGCAGCCAGCGTGAGGAGCGCCTTGACGTGCTTATTGCACGCATGGAGGAGATGGGCCTTAAGAGGTCTGACTACGAGTGGTACATTGATTTGCGCAGATACGGCACAGTGCCGCACGCCGGCTTTGGCCTTGGGTTTGAGCGCTTGATAATGTATTTGACAGGCATTCCAAACATCCGTGACGTGCTTGCATTCCCACGCACGGCAGGCGGTTTTTAGGCGTTAGATATCACAGGGTTTTGCCGTTTTGTCTTTTTTGCAAAAGTTGTTTTTTGCGGCAATGCGGCAGTGACAGCGCAAACAAAAAAAATAGACATAAAAACACCGTAACTTGCATAAGCTTTAACAGTAGCCATGCAAAGGACGGTGTTTTTTTATGACAGAGACAAGACAGCACACACAGCAGAGTCAGCCGCACAACTTAATACTGGAAAACAAGCGAGCCCTCACGGCAACGGGCATAAAGGCGGTAGTTGCGTACGACGCAAACGACGTTATATTGGAGACGGCGTTTGGCACGCTTACAATTGGCGGCAGGGAATTAAACGTAAGCGAGCTATCTGTGCAGACGGGCGAGATTAAAGTGACGGGCGACATAGAATTTATGCAGTACACACGGCCAAAGCAAGATAAAAAAGGCTTTTTACAAAGGCTGGTGCGCTGATGGTTGCGCTGCTGTCACCCGGGGGCGCATTTAGGGATGTTATGACAGCTTGCGGCCTTGGCCTTGCGTTTGTGCATATATATTTTTTGCTAAAGCTTTTGTTAGGGCTGTCTCGGCCGGCCACCATAGTGTGCGACGCACTCACCCTGTTTTTTAGCGCATTGCTTTACAGGGCGGCGGCGGCCGGCGTTTTTGAGGGCGGCACCATGCGCTGGTACACTTTTTTTACGGCACTTTTTACATATTTTATAGGCGTTAAGTTATTTAGCCCGTTTTTTAAGCGCAACATTAAGCGTGCACGCACTATAATATTTATGCCGTTTGTACGTTTTTATAGGCAAGTACTACTGCCTATAAGCGGCTTTTTACATAAAATAAAGCTTGCAATTTGTGCAAAAATTAAAAAAACACGTGCCAAACCAAATAAAAGTAAAAAAAGAGACTTGCAAAAACAAGGTAAAATGTTGTATAATGCTTAGTAATTAGACAGTTTATTGCTTTGCTATATTTGTAAGCATAAAAATAACACTGGTACGTTACTTTTTATTAGGGGGCATTTTTTTGAGGAAGACAAAAAAAAGAAAAAGCAATTTTTTTACAATATTATTTCAGCTAGCCCTTGTTGGTGCCGCTGTTTATTTAATAGCAGTTATAATTACAACACAGGTTGAAATAGCCGAAAAAGAGCAACAGCTTGCAAGTTTACAGCAAGTTGCGGCAGAGCAAGCTACTAATAACGAAGAGCTTGAGCGCATAAAAGAGGCCGAGGACACAGACGAGTATATGGAGCGCATTGCGCGCGACACGCTTGGGCTTGTGCGCCCCGGAGAGGTAATTTATGTCGATATGTCGAGCTAATTTAACAGCGTTTTAAAGCTGAGGGCCAAGCTGACGTGCAAATTATTTAATTGCGCAATTTTGCTAGCTATTTATTTAGCAAACCGCGCGCACTTATAGCGCTTGCACATTTAAAGGCCTTAATTATATTAACGGCAGCGGAAAGGAGCCATTTTTTATCTATGGCAATTGAGGTAGGAAACATACTTGAGGGCAAGGTTACAGGCGTAAAAAAATTTGGCGCATTTGTGGCACTACCCGAGGGTAGCATGGGCATGGTGCACATATCGGAGGTATCTACGCAGTATATTGAAAATTTATCTGACGTATTGAGCGAGGGGCAAATGGTTAAGGTAAAGGTGCTTAGCGTAGAAGACGGCAAAATAGCACTTAGCATTAAGCGCACTATTGAGCAACCTGTTAAAAAAGTGCAGCACCGCGCGGATACAGGGCGCGTTTGGCAGCCAAAAGCACCGTCCAGCGCACAGTCTTCTATGACTTTTGAGGAGAAGATGAGCCAGTTTAAGTCACGCAGTGAGGAGAAAATCTCCGACCTACGTCGCTCTACAGAGGCAAGGCGTGGCGGCAGCAGCTCGCGCAAAAATCATTAATTATTAATTTACAGCCTTTTCGCCTTAAAGCGTAAAGGCTGTTTTAGTGCGCTAAAAATAAAATATAAAGGCAAATATTTCCTGTTAAAAAGGCGAGCTCTACGAGCTCGCCTTAGTGTTTATAATAGGCATATTTACTTTGCCGGCATTAAAAACTTTGCTAAATTTTTTATAGGAAAATTTAGGGGTTTAAAGCAGAGCCCGAGGCTCGGCAAAACCCACGCCTTGGGCGAAAAACGAAAGCCTTTGCCACAAAAGTTTTTTAAAAGTGCATTTGCAACTTTATTCCTCTTCGGCTGTGGCGGTGCTTTTAATAGCAAGCTCCGTAAGCTGCTTTTCGTCTACGCTCTGCGGTGCGCTCGTCATAAGCTCGCCGGCGTTTTGCATTTTAGGAAACGCTATTACGTCCCTTATAGAGTCACAGCCGGCAACAAGCATAACAAGCCTGTCGAAGCCAAACGCCATGCCGCCGTGTGGCGGTGCGCCGTAATTATACGCCTGTGTCAAAAAGCCAAATGTCTCTTTTGCGTAGTCGGGCGCTATGCCAAGCGCCTTAAACATCTTCTCTTGCAACTCAGGGTCGTTAATACGTATGGAGCCGCCGCCAATCTCGCACCCGTTAAGTATCATGTCGTACGCACGTGCGCGCATGTTTTTGGGGTCTGTCTCCATTTTGTCTATGTCCTCTTCAAGCGGCATTGTAAATGGGTGGTGCTTTGCTACAAGGCGGTCGTTCTCCTCGTCGTGCTCAAAAAGTGGGAAGTCTGTAACCCATAAAAACGCAAACTCGTCGTGTGGTATCATGCCGCATTTTTCTGCCGCAGCAAGCCTAACTTGGCCTAAAATATTGCAAGCCTTGTCCACATCTGCGTCGGCCGCTATCAAAAGCACGTCGCCCTCTTGTGCGCCCATTGTGCTGTATATAGCCTGCTTTTCCTCGTCCGACAAAAACTTTTCAAAGCTGCTTGTGGTGCCGTCTGCCGTTATGCGTGTGTATGCAAGGCCCTTTGCGCCGTATGTCTTTGCAACCTCTGTAAGCTTGTCTATCTCTTTGCGTGTTAGCGTTGTTGCCGCACCTTTTACGTTAATACAGCGCACGGTGCCGCCGCTGCCAAGCGCAGATTTAAACACTATAAACTCACTGCTTTTTACGGCAGCGCTAATGTCCTTTAGCTCTGTTTCAAAGCGTGTGTCGGGCTTGTCGCTGCCAAATCTGTCCATTGCATCTCTGTAAGTCATGCGTAAAAATGGCGTTTGGACGTCTTTATTTAACAGCTCTTTAAAAATGCGCTTAACAAGCCCCTCGTTGGTGCTCATCACGTCGTCCTCTGTAACAAAAGACATTTCCATGTCTATTTGTGTAAACTCAGGCTGTCTGTCCGCGCGCAAGTCCTCGTCTCTAAAACAGCGCACTATTTGGTAGTACTTATCAAAACCCGACAGCATTAATATTTGCTTATAAAGCTGTGGAGACTGCGGCAGAGCAAAAAACTTGCCCGGCTGTACCCTGCTTGGCACTAGGTAATCCCTTGCGCCCTCCGGTGTCGATTTTATAAGCATGGGTGTCTCTATCTCTAAAAAGCTGTTTTCGTCGTAGTAGTCGCGCACTATTTTTGCCATTTTACTGCGCATCACTATTGGGCTATGCGCATCAGGGCGCCTTAAATCTAGGTATCTGTACTTAAAGCGCAAATCGTCCTTAACTTTTATCTCGTCACGTATTTCAAACGGCGTTGTCTGCGCCGCGCTTAAAATGCGCAGGTCGTCTACAAAAAGTTCTACATCGCCCGTCTCAATTTTTTGTGTTTTTGCGCTGCGCTCACGCAGTGTGCCGCTTGCCATTACAACGTACTCGCTCTTAAGCGATTGCGCCTTTAAAAATACGCCTCTGTCGGTTTCGTCGTCAAAAATAAGTTGTAATATGCCGCTTGTGTCGCGCAAATCTGCAAACACAACGCCGCCTTTATCACGGCTTTTTGCAATGTGGCCTGCCACTGTTATGCGTGTGCCCACGTTGTTAAGCCTAAGTGTGCCGCAGTAATGTGTGCGGCGCAAATTGCCCATGCTGTCCATTAATATCTCTCCGTTCGTTATAAAAAAATAGCGTTTTGCATTATAAATTACGCTTTTATCCCACTATAAATATAATTATATATTATAACATATAATAAAAAAATAGTAAATGTAATGTTTGTAATGTTGTCGGCAAATTTAGGGGGGCAATGCTTGAGGTCACTAGCCCAAGGGCTACTATAATTGTGCAAAAATTAGTATATTAGCGCTTTATTGTGTGCATACTAATAGCAATTATAAAAGCTATGGGGGTAAAAGTATTGGGCAAAATTGTTAAATGGATTTGCTTTCTTCTCTCGGGTTTTGCGCTGTCCGTACTGGCGTTTGCGCTGTACGTGTCGTCAATATTGCCCGACACATTTTTAGTTACCGAGGGCGGCAATATAAAAATAGCCGGCATGCCCTTTTTAACAGCCAAAACAAAAGCGGGAGACATGCCCGTTGCCAGCGTACAGGCCGGAAACTCTTACAATGCAGAGCTAATGTTTGCCGGCATATTGCCGATAAAAACAGTAAGGGCGCAGGTAGTTAGCCGCCGTGTAGTGCAGGTTTGCGGCACGCCCTTTGGCATGAAAATGTTTGCAAACGGCGCAATGGTTGTGGGCTACAGCGATATTTACA
>CAYJBO010000071.1:0-12823 GCA_964368295.1 uncultured Bacteroides sp. | reverse complement strand
AGAGCACGGACAAAACGGCAGAGGAGATACGGGCGAGCAAACAGCGCAGCTATGCCGCCGTGCACGACTTGCAAAATGCACTGCAAAAATGTATGGACGAGCTTGCAGCCGCCGTTAGCACGTACGCCGATATATACTCGCTTGCGCCAAGCGGTGCCTACCACATTGCGTATAAGTGGGACGACAGCATACTAAACGACGAGGCCGCACAGCGCGAGCAGATGAGACAAGACTGTAAAGACGGTGCCGCCCAATGGTGGGAGTACAGGGTACGCTTTTACGGCGAGGACGAGGCAACGGCAAAAAAACATTTAGCTGCAGCTTGCCGTGTTGCACAGGCAAATAGCGCCGGCGAAGATGGCGAAACTAAAAAAGGTGCTAGCCTTACAGGGCAGTAAAAATATACAAAGCACAGAGCGGCGCGCAAAAAAGTGGCACAAAACTGCCTGTGTAAAAAGGCGGCATACACTTTGGTTCAAAGTGTATGCCGCCCGTTATATTTAGTATAAGCTCACTGCTTGCTGCCTGCGCCAACAAGCTCTTTTGCCTCTTTCTTTTTCTTTTTAAACATGCTCGTTGCAAACTGCGTGCACGCCTTTAAGAGATTATCCGCAGTGCACTGCGCCGCAAAAATAATTACGGGCGTGTATAAAAACACATATCTGCTTCTGTTTTCAAATATCATCAGGTATAAAAACAGGCCGCCAACTGCTATTTTTGCAACAAAAGAAAACTCATCCTTTGATAAAAACAACACGCTTAAAGCACTTTGCAAACAAACTAAAATCCAAATTGCCTGTAAAAATTGAGACAAGTAATTTTGGAAAAAATCTGACGTGTGGTAAACGTAATTTTGCAAATACCCCCTCGTCGTGTCCTGTGGGTCCTGTGGGTCCGGATAAAAAGCACCTTCCATGCCATAGGCGAAAACACCATCGGTACCGGCCCACAAAAGCTTGTTAAACATGTGCCCTGCCATGCCCTGTACACCATAGCCCTCCACAATGTTTTTTATCCGCTCCATCGCCATTTCCTCGTAGTTTTCGGCCTTTATATTCTCGTTTGTCCACGCGTATGTATCGGGGTTCCAACCGCCGTAGCCGTAAGTGTTTACGCCAAGCTCTAAATAGTATAGCAGCGTCCTTTGTACCTCGTCGGGGTGCTCCGCTTGTATGCGTGCATTAAATGGGTACTGCACCGCCGTGGCAAGCGCAAACGATATTGCCAAGCCGCACAGGAGAGCAACTATGCTGTTGCGCCTTATGTCAAGCTTAAAGTTAAACATCTGCCTTAACCTTTTTGACGTTACTAAGGCTAAAATTATTGCTATACCCATTATTAGCACAGTTGCTTTGATATATGCTCCAAACAGCACTGCCGCGCCTGTAAGTGCTAAAAACAGCTGTTTTTGCCACGTTTTAGTGCTCTGTGCGGCACGTATAAAGCTGTATAGCGCAAAAATAGGAAACGCTATGGAAAGCGTGTCTGTATAAGGTGTTGCTATCCACGGGCTAAACGCTATAAGTGGTAGCGCTATAAGCATTGCTCTGTCTGCCGCAAAGCGCCCAAAAACACGCTTTACCGACAAATACATAAAAAATAATGCGCCGTTTATACATAGAATATTTAATATAATAAGCCGCTTTAAAGGCGATATAAAAAACAAAAAATCTGTTACATTTACCCACGCGCGCATCACTATTGCAGGCATTAAATTGTTGGGTATTTTTGAGTAGTATAGCATGTCTAAAAAGCCGTCAATCGCAGTGCGCACAACAATGTTTGCGTCCCAGCCGGGGGTGTAGCTAGTCTTCCAAAAAAGGTAAAACTGCACACAAAAACACGCTAAAAGCAGCCCGCCACGCACTGCCGTGCCCTTTTTGCCGGTTGCTTTTTTTAACAGTTTTAGTATAAGCGTGCCAATTAGCACAGACACAGCCGCCAGAGCAAAAATAAGCGGGCTATTTGGCGTAAATGTTTTAACAAGCGGCGCAAAATGAAACACCATAAGCGCAACGAATATTGCAAAAATTACACTGTATAATATATGTATTGTACTTTTAAATATATTTTTATCAAACAATTCTCTCACATTCCTTAACAGCGCAGGCAACAGCCCACATTTTATTTATTTTTTAAAGGCCTTAAAAAACCCCAGTATGCCCCCATACCCGTTTTTAGGGTCTTTTTTTAGCTTTATCACGCAGTCCCATGGTATGGTCTTTTCGTCCATCTCAAGGCTCTGTACATCGCCGCCGCTAAGGCGCACGGGCGCTTGCATCTTATTGCTGTTTAGGCACGAGTCATAATCCCACTCCACCGTGCCGTCATCGCCGACAGAATATGCCCACATGTCAAAAACAGGGCCTGCCGCCTCGCCATAGCAAAATCGCTCAAAAAATATTTTGCCGTCCTTATAAACGGTAAATCTGTCTCTAAACCCTGCTTTTGCACGTCTTTGATATGTAAAGCCAACCATTTTTTCGTCTGCTATTGCAGTTTTTACCTCGTTAAATGTCATTTTTGCTCCTTTTACACCGTGTTTTTAACTTTTTTTATCAATATTTTTTACGCCCTTGCATTTTTCTACATTATTATATAAATATATTACATCAAATAGCGTCACTTTTGCAACGCTGCATTTTAAAAATCCTCCAAATGGTCAAATTGTCTATATAAAGCAAAAAAAATACATGCATTATGCTAATAGACACACCTAACAGCAGGGTGTATAATGAGGACACAGAAACAGAAAGGGGCGAGGCCAATGTACTCAACTGAAACACCTGTTCAGTCGGTGCGGGGCCGTAGCTAAGGCACATAATGCTTACATTTTGAATGTTTCAAGTTGTTGCAGTTTTTTTGTTTGCGTTAGCGTTTAACGTTAAAGATATAAGGCTAGCAACTTCCCTAGCGGCATTAATGTGTTGTAAATGCGGTCGCTGCACTGCAAAGTATGCACAGGGTGTGCATAGTAGGCGCCGGTGTAAAGAAACCGTCGCTTAAAAATCGCAAACCTTCGGCTTTATACGGCGCATAAAAAAGCGCTCTATGTAGCCTTGGTAAATGCAAAGACCTTAATAGTTACTTGCACCGTTAAAAAAGCAAGCTGATTTGTCTGCTTTATTAAAGCATATATGTTGGTATTTGTTTTGAAAAAAGTTTTACAATGTGTCGTTTGCATCAAAGTAAAATTGTGCAGGGTAAAAAGGTCGCACAAGAAAGGATTATGTTCATCAGGCGAAGACTTGTGGCAAAAAAACCACGGTTCGTAATTAGTTCAGGTTTTCGTTTATGGGGGATAGGCCAATGCAATATAGGTAATACTAATTAAGGTTTAATGTTAAAAACCTGTATCTCGGCTATGTTTAGCCAAATGCATCTTTGTTAAGTAGCTGTACTTAAAAAGATATTAATAAGGCAATCTCTCAACAGCAAAGATACTATCTTTAGCAAGTTATAGCATAAATTTTTTTACACTTAAGTGTAGGGAAGGCTGTAAATCCGATGTACATTTAGATTTTCTTTAGTTAAGTTAACTTCCACTTTAACACCTCTGTATTTTTCGATAGAGAATAGTCGGTGAAAAGTCTGCGCTTAATACGTGCCAAAGCAGTAGTTTTGTCACAGTGGGTTATTTAATATCAGGGCAAAGTTAATGCTTGTCATGGGAAAATAATTGCAGATAGCGGCGTTTATACACGGCGGATGTCTCGGTATTAAGTAGTGTGTAATATCTATAATAAAGTGGCGGTATCGCAACTAGAAGCGTTTGCGAAACTAATTAAATAGCATAAATTATTCTCATTGCCGATTAATATAAGAGCGCAACGTGAACATGGGTACGCTTAATACCTGGTAATAGTTACCCTTATATAATTTGCTTGTGTGTGCTCCGGCATAAGAGGAAAGGTCGAAAAAACATAATAATTAATAGATAGCGCCCTGACGCAGTTAATGTGTCAGGGTGCGTTTTTACGAAAGGGCCTTGCCTATTAAGTTTTATTGCGCACATTTACAGGGTGCACTAAGCGCCCCGGTGTTTATTTTTCTTGACAATATACTCACAAAGATTATAATTAATGTGTGGGCCTTTGCCTTAAAAGTGCATATTTTACCCAATTTGCGCCCAATATGTTAAATATATATAAAAGCAATACGTAATTTTGCCCTTTAGTAATAAAGCAAACGCTTGTTGCGCCCACATATTATTAAAATTTAAGAACGGGGATTGACCTTAATATGGCATACTCTGAAAAAATTACACCTGTGCTAATAGGCGCAGACATGAACTGCTACACCGTTGCACGCGCTTTCCACGAGGCGTACGGGGTTAAATCTTATGCTTTTGGCCGCTGGGCCATGGGTGAGACGATGTATAGTAAAATTGTTAATTTTACCGCAGTGCCCGACATTGATAATGCGGTGACACTTTTGAGCGTTGTTAGCCAGTTTGCGAATCAAAATAGAAATAGCACCTGCATTGTAATGGGCTGTACAGACGATTACGTTAGCCTTGTAATGGATATAAAAGACGAACTGCCTGTAAATTGCATTGCGCCATATATTGGTGCTCAGCTTAGAGATAAGCTTGTAAGCAAGGCGGATTTTTACAAAATTTGCGATAGTCACGATATTTTATACCCAAAAACACACTGCGTAAGCGGCCCCGCCTCACAGGCAGATTTATCGGCGGAGCTTCTAGGTTTTGAGTATCCCGTTATAATTAAGCCCTCTAGCAGCATACGTTATTGGAAGTTCCCCTTCGACGGTATGAAAAAGGTGTATGTCGCCAATAATGCCGATGAAGCGAGCAATATTTTAAAATCTGTATATGCGTCAGGATACGACGATATCATGCTTGTGCAAGACATGATACCCGGCGACGACAGTTATATGCACGTTTTAACCGCATACTGCGACAAAAATGGCAAGGCTAAAATGATGTGCATGGGCCATGTTGGGCTTGAAGAGCACACGCCAAAGGCGATAGGCAACCACGCGGCAATTATTACCGAGTACAACGAGCCGCTTATGACTAAAATTAAGACATTTTTAGAGGACATTGAGTACACAGGCTTTGCGAATTTTGATATAAAATTTGACATGCGCGACAACACTTACAGAGTGTTTGAGATTAACTTACGCCAAGGCCGAAGTAATTACTACGTTACAGGTGCAGGCCATAACATAGCCCAATACGTTGTAAAAGACCACCTTTTTGAGTTTGATTTTGGCGAGTGTCAAATTTGCAAAGACGAGCACTATTGGCGCAGCGTGCCCGATGGAGTTGTTTTTAATTTTGTAAAAGATGAAGACTTTGTAAAAAAGGCAAAAGAGTTAAAGCGTGCAGGCAAACACTCCACCAGCTTAAATTATAGTAGCGACTTACTGTTTAACCCAAAAAGATTTGCCTACTACGTTATACACATGCACAGGTACTTTAATAAATTTAAAACCTACTGCAAATAAACGCAATATCGCAATTTTTGCGTTTTAAAAATCCTGTAACTTTAAATTGAATGTGCGCTGTAAACTCTTTATAAAGCCCTGCTTTTGTGCGCAATGCAATAAAAAGAAAGGTAGTGTATTAAGTATGACCGAAAAGGACAAAAAATGCATATGCCCAAACTCTCAATGTCCAAGGCACGCCAACTGCAATGCGTGCAAGGCCTATCACGGCAGTACAAGCTCGCTTACCTCTTGCCAAAAGGCGCAAGAAAAAGCACAACAGAAATAAATAATTTAACAAAAATAATTAAAAAGGAGGTGTGCGTGTGGATAATACACAGCAAAATAAGTGCGAAAATAACCTTTTAAATAACACGGCTAATGCAGTAAATACGCCAAAGGTACTAGGCATTTTAGGCGGGCTGGGGCCAATGGCAACCGTTTATTTTTACGAGCTTTTAATCAGCCACACAAGCGCCACCTGTGACCAAGACCACATAGACTTAATAATAAACTCGCGCGCTACAACGCCCGACAGAACTGCTTTTATAATGGGCAAAAGTAGCGAGAGCCCGTTTGATATTATGCACAGCGACGCACAAAAACTTGTGACCTATGGCGCAGATGTGCTTGCTATACCGTGCAACACGGCACATTATTTTTTTGACAAACTAAACGCCACAACCGACGTGCCGATTTTAAATATGGTTGAGGAAACCGTTAAAACAGCAAAACAGCAATGCGACAAGGTTGGCATACTTGCAACTACAGGCACACTGCACACAAATACTTATCAGCGAGTGCTGCAAAACCATAATGTAGATTACGCCGTGCCCTGTAAAGAGCACGAGGAAATGCTTATGGACATAATTTACGGCAGCATTAAACAAGGCCAAAACGCCGATATGCAGACGTTTAATATAATTGTAGACGGATTAAAACAGCAGGGCTGTAACGGCGTAATATTGGGCTGTACAGAGCTTAGCATTATTAAGCGCAACGAGGGATTAGGCGCTTTTTATATCGATTCTATGGAAGTTTTGGCTAAAAACGCCATCGAAACATTCGGCAAAACACCCATCGGTTTTTAGAGGTAAAGCCTCTTTTTAATAATACTATATAAAAAGGATACTTAAAGACATGGACAACAAAAAGACATTTTATATAACAACGCCAATTTACTACCCAAGCGATAAATTGCACATTGGCCACAGCTACACAACTGTTATATGTGACGCAATAGCGCGATATAAAAGGCTACAAGGCTTTGATGTTATGTACCTTACAGGCACCGACGAGCACGGCCAAAAAATACAGGACAAGGCAGAGGATAAAGGTGTAACGCCAAAACAATACGTTGACGAAATTGTTTCGGGCATAAAAGATTTGTGGGAACTTTTAAATATTTCACACGACAGATTTATACGCACTACCGACGAATATCACGTGCAAAGCGTGCAAAAGATATTTAAACAGCTATACGATAAAGGCGATATTTACAAAGACAGCTACACGGGGCACTACTGCAAACCGTGCGAGAGCTTTTGGACACAAAGCCAACTTGTCGATGGCAAATGCCCCGATTGCTCCGGCAATGTGTACGAGGCGCAGGAAGAAGCATACTTTTTTAAAACGTCTAAATATGCAGAGCGCATCTTAAAACTTTACGAAGATGTGCCGGAATTTATCCAGCCCGAAACACGCAAAAACGAGATGATTGCGTTTATTAATCAAGGCTTGCTGGACACTTGTGTGTCACGCACTAGCGTAAAATGGGGCATACCCGTAGATTTTGACGACAAGCACACTGTGTATGTTTGGATAGATGCGCTGTCAAACTACATAACAGCGCTTGGCTACGAAAATGGCGAGTACAGCGACTATGACAAGTACTGGCCCGCAGACATACACATTGTAGGCAAAGAAATTTTGCGTTTTCACACTATTATTTGGCCTGCGCTGTTAATGGCGCTTGAGCTGCCGTTGCCAAAACGTGTGTTTGGCCATGGCTGGCTTTTACTGGATGGCGGCAAAATGAGCAAGAGCAAAGGCAATGTTGTAGACCCGGTTGTGCTGTGCAACAGGTACGGCAAAGACGCCCTGCGCTATTTTTTACTGCGTGAGATACCGTTTGGCAACGACGGCTCTTTCTCGAACGAGGTGCTTATTACACGCATTAACTCCGACTTAGCAAACGACCTTGGCAATTTACTGAGCCGCAGTGTTGCCATGGCAGAAAAATATTTTGGCGGCTCGCTAACTTGCCCCTCAAGCGTTCAAAACAGCGCCGAGGCACAGGCAATAGACGACAGCCTCATTAAGCTTTTTGAGGAAATGCCAAATAAAGTATCAAGTTGCGTGGACGAGTTGTTAGTTCCACAGGCTTTGCAAGAGATTTTTAAAGGCATACAGAGGGCCAACAAGTATATAGATGAGACAATGCCTTGGCAACTTGCCAAAAGCGAAGACGATAAAGACAGGCTTTTACAAGTGCTTTATAACTTGTGCGAGGCTCTGCGTTATGTCAGCGTGCTTATCCAGCCGTTTATGCCCGACACAGCACCGGCAATTGCCGAGTGTATTGGCCTTGACAGCAACATGAGTGGGCTTGAGAGCCTTACTGCTTTTGGTGCGCATAAAGGAGTGTTTAACGTCAAAAAGCGCGAGCCTTTATTCCCGAGAATAGACCTTGAAAAAGAGCTTGCCGAGCTAGATAAAGAGAGAGAGCAGGCCGCTGCAGCACAGGCAAAACCATGCGAGAGCGCACAGCCAAGCACGGCCGAGCCGCAAGAGCAACAACACAGGCCTGAAATTGAATTTGACGATTTTATGAAGTGCGAAATGCGTGTTGCAAAAGTTATCGAGTGCGAGAATATAAAAGAGAGCAAAAAACTATTATTCTTGCGCCTGTTTGACGGCGAGCGCGAGCGCACAATACTTTCCGGCATTGCAAAATGGTACAAACCTGAGGATTTACAGGGTAAAAATGTTGCAATTGTGGCAAATTTAAAGCCGCGCCCAATGATGTCGGGCAAATATGTCAGCGAGGGCATGGTGCTCTCGGCCGAGGATGCAGACGGCAATGTTAGCGTTGTTACATTTAGCGACAGCGTTAAGCCGGGCAGCATTTTGGGGTAAACATACATGATTTTTGACACCCATACCCATTATACAAGCGATAAATTTAGCGGACATTTACACGAGCTTTTGTCTGCAATGCCACAGCAAAATGTTTGTGGTATTGTAGACTGTGCCGTGGATTTGCACTCTGCCCTCGCCTCTATAAAGCTTGGCGAGACATATAAAAATTTTTATACTGCCGTAGGCATTCACCCCGAGTGCCTAATAGATGAAAATGCCTCTACCACTACTGTTTTTGAGGGCGACTGGCAAAGAGAACTGCAAGAGCTGGAAGAGCTTATATCGCTGCCGAACGTGGTTGCAGTAGGCGAATGTGGGCTTGACTACCATTGGCCTGTGCCAAAAAAAGAGCAAGGTGTTATGTTTTTAGCTCACATAGAACTTGCAAAAAAACACGATTTACCGCTTATTATCCATGATAGAGAAGCGCACGGCGACATGTACGACATACTGCGACAAGAAAAACCATCGGGTATTTTGCACTGCTATTCCGGCAGCGCAAACGACGCCGAATGGCTTTGCAAGCAGGGCATTTATATAGGCGTTGGCGGCGTTGTAACCTTTAAAAACAGCCGCAAATTGCAAGAGTGTGTGCAGGCCTTGCCGCTTGAAAAAATAGTGCTGGAGACAGACTGCCCGTACCTTGCGCCTGTGCCGCACCGTGGCAAAGAGTGCAACAGCGCCATGATTTTGCACACGGCAGAAAAAATTGCAGAGCTAAAGCAGATTGATCTCGACGAGGTACTAGCCGTAACTTGCCGCACCGCTAAAAGCATATTTAACGTATAATCATGCTTTTGTTTTTATAATTAAAATTTATTTACTAGCTATTTAAGGCGGCAAATTGTATGCTATTTGCCTAAAATTTTGTTGTCAAACCTTTATTGTCCGCAACCTTAACTTCCTTAAACTTAAAAAGGAGCGCGTATGTCAACATTATATATAACAGATTTAGACGGCACCCTTCTCGACAAAAATGCGAGGATATCGCAAAATAGCAAAGAAATTTTACAGGGCCTTATAAGCCGTGGCGCACAATTTACGGTTGCCACCGCAAGGAGCCCCGCCACCGTTGTAGACATACTTAGCGGCATTGAAATTACACTGCCAAGCGTGCTTATGACAGGTGCGATTGTTTACGATATAGCGAATAAAAAAACCGTTAAAACCACAAATTTATCGCAGGATAGCGTAAGGCAAATTTGCGATTTGTTAGAAGAGACGGGCCAAAATGCGATGGCATATTGTGCAAATAAAACTAACATGACCGTTTACCACAAAGAGATAACAAGCACGCTTGAGAGCTGCTTTATGGCGCCGAGAAAAGGCACCGAGTATAAAACTTACGAGCAAATTGACAACTACCACACCGCACTAAACGGCAAGACCACCATTATGTTTTTAATATGTATTCAAGACGCAAAAAAAGCCGCTGAGTACAGCGAGCTTATTAATAATATAGACGGTGTGAGGTGCTATTTTTACCAGTATGAGTATGATGTGCCGGGATTTTTATTAGAGGTGTACGACGAGAATTGCTCCAAGGCATCGTCGCTTGACATATTTAAAGAAGAGTATGGAATTGATAAAATTATTGCATTTGGCGATAATATAAACGACCTGCCGCTGTTTGAGGCCGCCGACGAGTGTTATGCGGTTGAAAACGCAGTGGAGGCGTTAAAAAACGCCGCCACAGATGTAATTGGCAAAAATACAAGCGATAGTGTTGCAAAATTTATTGCAGAGCACTTTGAAAATGAGGGAAAACGAAGTTAAAAAATTGTAAAATTACACCATTTCCATCATTTTTTACATTTTATACAATAAAAATTAATAAATATGCCCATATTTACTGTTGTAAATTTTAGTGTATAATTATATAATTAAGATATACAATAAAAATTAACTACATTGGCATAACGTGAAAGGACGGACGCAATGAAAAAATCTACACTAATAACTATTGCTATAGCATTATCTGCTGTTGCAGGTGCACTTGTTGCAATGTTTGTATACTTGCGCAGGCGTGAGCTTGAGCTTGATGAGTACGAGCACATCTTGTTTAACAGTGATTGGAACTATGAGCAAGGCGACACAGCAGAGCTTGCAGACTTAGGCGAGTAAGCATAATTGTACAAAGCGATAATTTAGCTGAAATAGTCAGGGCGAAGTTACCCCTGACCGACCACCCTGTCTGCATAAAAACATTTGCAGGCAGGGCTTTTAGTTTGTCTTGTTATTTGCACAGCTTATTGTATAAACTATAAAAACAGCAAGCAAGCACGGCCGCAGGCAGTGCTACTATAAGTATGGCCCTTGCTGTAAAAACAGCATATAAAAACACCTGCATAATAATCATCCTAAAAATTATTGCGACTGTGCGTGTATATACACGCCTTGCCGCTATAAAATATATGAGGTACACCGATGGAAATAGAACGCAAATGGCTTATTGATACCTTTCCCGACGACAAGGGCCTAAAATTGCTATTTAGCGCCACAATGCTGCAAGGTTATATCTGCACGGCCCCTGCTGTGCGCATTAGAAAAACAACGTTTGACAGCGGCGAGGTTAGCTATGTTTTGTGCTTTAAGGGCAAGGGCCTTTTAGCGCGCAGCGAAACAGAGCTAGACATAGACGAGCCAACTTTTTTAGAGCTGCAAAACTTACTTTGCGGCCCGTTAATTGTAAAGGACTTTTGTGCCTATGAGCTGCCTTGTAAAAAAACGCTTGAGGTTAGCTGTGTCGACAAAGGCACGCCTACACAGTTTTATTACGCTGAGGTTGAGTTTGACAGCGAGCAAGAGGCTAACGACTTTATTGCCCCTGGTTTTTTAGGTAAAGAGGTAACTTACAGCGGTAATTTTAGCATGAGCAAGTACTGGCAAGAAACCAGGGCCGAAAAAACCTAGCGCTAAAGTGAAGTGGTTAATTTGCCGTGGATTTGAAAAAATTAGCTGTAAAACGCTACAATTTACAGCTAAAAAGGGGGACTTAAATGATTTTCGGAATCGGAGTGGACACAGCGACAATATCTAGGATTGAAAAATCTTTACTGCGCCCCGGCTTTATGCAAAAGGTGTATGGTGAAGACGAGCACAAAATATTTAACGCACAAAAAAGCCCTGCAAAAAGCGCAGCCGCAAACTTTGCGGCAAAAGAGGCCTTTTCAAAATCTGCGGGTACAGGCATATTTTCGGGCACTTTTGAAATGAACGAAGTGCAAATATTGCGTGAGGACTCCGGCCGCCCATACTTTTTGTTTTTGGGCAAGGCTTTAGCATATGTAAAAGCTAACGGCATAAAGGCGCATGTATCGCTGACGCATGAGGGCGACTTTGCAACGGCTTTTGTTGTGCTGGAAAAGGACTAAGCCGTCTGCGAAGCGGCAAAACAAGCAGAAAGGACAATAAAAATGATAACAGCATTAGACGTTAAGAATAACGAGCAGATAAAAACATATATAGAAAAGGCCGACGAGAGCCTTTTAAGCCTTGGCTACACAGAGCACAGCTATGCGCACGTTACACGCACTGCACACTTTGCGCAAAAAATATTAACAGACCTATGTTACGACTCTAGGACGTGCGAGCTTGCCTGGATTGCAGGTTATATGCACGACATAGGCAACGTGATAAACAGGATAGACCACGCCCAAAGTGGCGCCGTTATGGCATTTAGGATACTTGACAAAATGGGCATGGATGCGGCAGAAATTGCCACTGTGTGCAGCGCAATAGGCAACCACGACGAGAGCACTGCCTACCCCGTAAACGCCGTTGCGGCGGCACTTATCCTGTCCGACAAAACAGACGTGCGCCGCACCAGGGTGCGAAACGAGTCTCACCTTGCGTACGACATACACGACAGAGTAAATTATGCCGTGCAAAAGGCGGTAACAATGCTTGACGTTGAAGAGAAGACAGTTACGCTAAATTTGACAATAGACACTGAAATATCACCGCTTATGGACTATTTTGAAATATTTTTAGACCGCATGCTACTTTGCAGAAAATCTGCAAAAAAGCTTGGTTTAAGCTTTAAGCTGATTATTAACGAGCAAAATTTGCTGTAAGCACAAGTACGCAAATTGCTTTATAAGTTGAAGCTGTTGACAAAGTCGCCTTAACAAAAAGCGGCGGCAAAATTTCCGTCATATTCCACAAAAATGCTCGTTAATACACACAGTATTGCTTGCGCTTTTTGTATTATCTGACAACAATTTTGCTC
>CAYJBO010000070.1:0-12922 GCA_964368295.1 uncultured Bacteroides sp. | reverse complement strand
GGTTGTATAGGTTTTAAAATCCCTTTGATTTGCGCTGTATCTTATATCCATTTTTATCTCCAATCTGCCACTATTATGGCGAGCGGCAAGCCATTGTTACATTTTAAATGCGCCGTTATAAATACGACATATTAAATAATTATAGTATATATTTTTGGTGTTTACAAGTAGAGTATTTTAACAAAAAGGTAATTATTATTGATTTTTGCGTATTTTATGGTTAAAATCAAGCGTAAAATGTCCCAAAAGCAACTATATAAAAATGGCGGCAAAACTTTCGCAGATGTCACAAAAAACCGATTGATACCCAAGGCATCGCCTGTGGTTTTTTTGATTAACCCGACAAAATTTTGCCGCCAAAATATATAGTTATTACTGCTTAACTGCAAAGCCGTTAAATTGTGTTAAGCGCTGCCGCAAAGCGCGTTAAAATTAGTATTATGCCGGCATTTGCGCCTTGTAAAAGCAACTTTTACAGCTTGCCTTTTTTGCGCATTAGCACTGCAATTAAAATTGCAATGGCGCCGGACACAAGTACAAACATTGATACACTGCCTATTAACTGCGGCGCTAAAACGAATATTGCGCACATCAAAACAAGCGGTATAACGGCAATTTTAATGCCTTTTGAGTAATATTTAAGCGCCAGCGCACCAAATAAAGCAGGCACTACGTTATCAAAAGCAGGCGCAAGTGCCTCGCTTTGTAGCACGGGTGTTAGCGGTGTTAGCGCCATAACGCCTACTGCAAGCACAATTATATTTACAAGGCTACTTGTGGCAACAGACAGCGTTGAAACAATGTCGCTCTCCGGTGTGCCTATAGAAGTTTTGCAAATTTCGGATGCGTTTGCGGCGCAGGGTATTTTTAAATTTATAAGGTTGCCTGTAACAAAGGCAAGGTAGCTTGCGCCACTGCCAAGCATTGGTGCGTATACTAAAAATTCAACAACACCCGATGTCCAATAAATGGCGGCAACGCTTAAAAAGCCTGCCCCAACTGCCGCCCAATCCGGCGAAGCGTCTAAAATAGCGCCAAACATAAACGCAGACCCCACAAGCAATATAATTGCAACAACGGTGCCAATACGGCCTATTAGGTGCACGCTCTTTTCGTATTTTGCTATGTATTCGGTTTTATTTATCTGTGCAGTATTATCTGTATTATTCACGTTAATCCACCACCTTTATAAAATATTGCCTAAGATTATAGCCGTAGACATGCCCACAAGCATGCTCGCCGCCAAAGAAAAATTATCAAGCCAAGCATACTTTTTAACACGTGCAAAATACTCAAAAATGCCCATTGCCACGGCAGACACTGCGGCCACTATAAGCGGCATCCAGTTGCCGGAGCTTGTGCCCACACCGAGGTACGAGCCTATATAGGCACTTACAAGCCCAATAAACATGGCCGTAAATACTAAGTCTCCAAGAGGTTTTTGCTTTTTAGCCCCTGCGCCGTCACCGTTTTGCGCAGCACCGCCCGGGTTTTTGTTTTTGTTTTGCACTTTGCCAAGGTAAAATTTTAATAAAAATACGCATAAAACAGCGCCTATAAGTATGCCAATAGTCATAACAAGTGCTATTGTAACAAACATTTCTGCTGTTAATGCCTCGCTGCCAAGGCCTTGCTCCATGCCTGCGGCACGTGCGGCAATGTCGGCAACATTTGTCTCGTAGTGTAGTGCGCCTATTACAGAAAGACGCAGCCACGGCAGCGGTATGCCAAGCGTGCCGCTAAGCGCTATAACGCCCAAAAGTATAGATACGCTGGGTAGCAATGTAAATGTAGCGCTGCTTGTTATTGCGGTGCGCAAAACTTTTTTGTCCATGCCTATTGCCACGCCGGCTTTGTAACTTTTTACAAGGTAAATGGCGCAAAATATAGATAGACATAGTACCACACCACCTGTTACAAGAAACATCGGTAAACTGTTTAATAGCTCGAGTATTTGCAAAAAATCAACCCCTCTTTGCGGCAATTAATTTGATATGCCGCTAATATTACGAAGTAGCACGGTATGGAGGTACTGTTGTACAAAGGCCCGCAAAACGCAGCAAAATTTAAATAGGCTAAAACAAAAACACAAACAATACAGCGCTGTATAAATGCCGTATTTTTAATGCCCCGTGCATTTTGCCTATGCCTTTTGCAAAAAAATCTCTGCCAACATCTCCGTCATACTGTGTCCCCAATTTTTTATTATATCACAAATGCAATTTTATTTCAAAAATTTTAAGCAAATTATTGATAAAATTAACGCTATGCTATATTTTGTATTTTACGCCGCAACAGCTATTATATTTACAGCACAAAACCGGCAGCTTGAACGCTGCCGGTTTTTATATCTATTGTCATTATTTTGGCCATTTAAACTATTTATAAACAGCCCCTTTAAATTGCGCTTTTATATATCGCCTATTTGCAAAAAACTGCCGGCAATATATTGCACGCAAAATAAAACTATGTACTGCGCTATTTTGCTTTTTTCTTTTTTACTATCGACACAACCACCGTAAAAACAACCAAAACGGCAATGGACACAACAAGGCCCAGCGGGTTTTCTTTTATATTTGTTGCGCTGTATGCAAGGTATACATACACCGCACTGCCCGGCAACATGCCCAAAAAGGTGGCTATTGTGTAATCTTTATAGCGTATGCCTATTATGCCCGACAAGTAGTTTACCCCGGCAAACGGAAACAGGGGTATAAGCCTTGCGTACATCATAAAAATAAATCCGTTTTTCGTCGCTTTTTCTTTAGCCGTCTCAATAAAAGAGCCCGATTTTATAAACTTGTTTACAACGTCCTCTCCCAAAAATTTGGCCAGCCAATAAGACATATGACACCCTAAGTTTGAGCCTATAATTGTGAGCAAAAGCCCACCCCAAAAGCCAAAAAGAGGCGCCGAAATTAGCGTTAGCGCCGAGGCAGGTATTACAAAGGTGACGGCCACCGCGTAAACAAACACAAAAATTACAGGTGCCCACGGGTTCGAGCGTATGCTCTCAAGCAGCTGCAGCATGTAGTCTATATTTAAGTAATCGCGGAATATTACAGCAGTTGCAACAAGCACAACTACCACAGCTATTATAGCTATTATTTTTTTCATTGTATCACTCTCTTCTGCTCTCGTGCTTTATTACCTTAGCAAGGCGTATTATGCCCGTCAATATCATAAGCAAGTTAAATATACTAAGCGGTATAAAAAGATACTCGGGGAAAATCATCATAAGGCTAAACACAATAAAGCACTCGGTGCGCTCTACAAGGCCGCCGTCGTAATGCATGCTTTTTTTGCCGTTGTTTTTAAACAGTGTGCCGGCAAGCATAAATGTTGTAAAGTTAAAAATCATTCCTACTAAAAAGATAAAATACAGCACTGCAAACTTTGGCATATAGAAATAAAATGCAAATATAATACAGCTCTCTACTATCCTGTCAAACACCAAATCTAAATATCCGCCAAGCTTTGACGTCTTGCCGGTAAGGCGCGCAACGGTGCCGTCTAAAACGTCTAGCAAGCCGGACAGCCACAGTAAACCGAGCGCCGCAACGGGTGCTTTAAGCGCAAGCGCAACGCATGCACACACGCCAAACACAAGCGCGGTTGTAGTTATTGCGTTAGGGTGTAGCTTTATTAGCCCACTTTTTCTTGCTGTAAAATCAAACGAATTTTGTACGTGTTTTCTTGCAGATGTATCTAACATTTTGGCACTCCCTTACCTTTTTACTATTTTTTTTATAAGCGATCTTTGCCATGGCTTCGCCTTGTCTTTAAAGTCTGTAATAGCAAGGCTTTTTACTATTTCGCCCTGTATTGGGTACTGATAAATTACGCCCATTGCAGTGCTTAGCGGCAGTTTTTTAGTTATTAACATAGAAATTTGCGCTATCATTTCGCCCGCTCTATCGCCAACTATTGTAGCGCCTATCACCCTGCGCTTTTTATCCAAAATTATTTTTACAAAGCCCTCCCTGTCGTCCTCTGCCTTTGCCCTGTCGTTGTCAGATATTTTTGTAATATAGGTAAATGTGTCGTCTTTCGACACCTCGCTTTGCAACACACCCACGTGCGCAACCTCGGGCACTGTGTACGTAGTCCAGGCAATGTTATAGTAGTTTGTTTTAAAAACAGGCACTATTAAAGCATTTTTTATGGCTACCGACGCCTCATAAGACGCCGTGTGTGTAAACAAGTACTTGCCCCTAACATCGCCACAGGCGTAAATATTAGGCACCGATGTCTGCAGTTTTTCGTTTACCTCTATAAAGCCAAATTTACTGGTTTTAACGCCAACTTTCTCAAGGCCTATGCCCTCTGTGTTCGGTTTTCTGCCAATCGCAACCAGTATTTCGTCAAACTCTATGTCCAGTTTTTCCTCGCCTTTTTCTATCGAGACGTATTTTTTGCCGTCTCGCTCTTGCACTAAAGTTGCGCTTGCATTGTAATGCACTGTAACGCCGTCTTCTTGCAGCGCCTTTTGCATCACCTCAAAAACCTCCGGCTCGTCTCGGTTAAACAGTACGGCATTGCGCTCTATAACATGCACCTCGCTGCCAAGTTGTGCAAAGCCCTGCCCCAGCTCTAACCCTATTGGCCCGCCACCCAGCACAACAAATTTTTTGGGCAGTTTTTTTAGGCCAAATATGCTCTCGTTTGTCAAGTAGCCTATTTTATCAAGGCCCGGTATGCTCGGTATTCTTGCGCTCGAGCCCGTAGATATTATTATTTTTTTTGCGGTGTACGTTTTGTCGCCAACTTTTACGCTGTTTTTTGTAACAAGCTCGCCTTTGCCCTGTACTACATGCGCGCCAAGCGAGGTAAAGCGCTCTACCGAGTCGTGCGGCGCTATCTCTGCTATAACATCTTGTACACGCTGCATCACCTTTTCCAGCGACACCTCGGTGCCTTTTACATCTATGCCATATTTTTTAGCATTTTTTATGCCGCGCATAAGGTGGCACGCTTTTAAAAAAGTTTTGCTAGGCACACAGCCGTAGTTTAGGCAATCTCCGCCCATTTTTTTATTTTCTACCAATAATACAGAGGCTCCAAGCCCACAGGCCGTTGCCGCCGCAACAAGGCCGCCGCTGCCTGCCCCTATTATAATAATGTCGTAATTGGTTTTCATATTGCCTCCTTGTGCAACCGTGTTTATTGTACAAATAGTTGTAATTTACTCAACAAAAATAAAATAACTTGTGCAATTTACTTATATTTTATCACATATCACAGCAAATGTTAATACGCATTTGTCGAAATATCGCCGATTATGCAAAATAAGTAGACACTACCAACATGTTAGGCATAAAGCGCTTAAATTAATATTGCGTTTTTTTGTAAAAAAATTGCATAAAAATAAAAAATATCGTAAAAACGCTTATTATTTATGTATAATTACACATTTTATACTAAACATACTAATTTAAGGCACATAATATGTAAAAGTAAACAAATTTTTTATTTTTTAGTAAATATATTTATATTTTCTTTAGTTTTGCACTAAAATGCGATATAATAAACTTTATAGGGGTTCGTTTTTTAGTGCTTTTAGGCGCGTTTGTATTGCACTGACGCAGCTGGAAAGAAGAGGCAATATGTCAACATATTTTATAGCATTGTGCATAGTTATAGTTTCGGCCCACACGTTTTTAAATTTTAAGCTTTGCGGCAGGCTAAGCGAGTCAACAAGATTTCACAAATCTTCTATTTATATATTTTGCGTGATAAACGGGCTTTTATCCCCTTTGTTTTTTACAACAAAGTTCGA
The DNA here is from genome assembly GCA_964368295.1 of uncultured Bacteroides sp. Lineage (GTDB taxonomy): Bacteria > Bacillota > Clostridia > Oscillospirales > Ruminococcaceae > Ruthenibacterium. Next base: position 7,143 of record CAYJBO010000070.1, on the reverse strand, counting down.
TAGTCCGATGGTTTTTTACCTCATATATTCTGCTGTATTATTATTAGAGCTAATTTTGCTCTTTAAAGGCAGGCCTGCAGGTATCTTTGGTGTTGGCGTTGGCTCGCTTGTACACCTTTTTGTGCTGCGTGCAGTTATTGTGTCTGCCACTGCAATTTCAAAGGGCATCTCTATGCTGGACATAATGCAAGACAGCCAGCTTTTATTAAACGTAGACGTGGGCGCTTTTGCGGCGCAGCTTATAACGCTAACCATGTTTATTTACCTAATACCGTTAAAAACTGTAGAAAAAATAATGGCCGACAAGGCCTTTTACACCACACTTTTGTGGCTTACTATTTTAATATCTATATTCCTTATTTTCAACTCAAACATGTTTTTAACAGACTATATTTCTGTAAATTTGGCCGTGCAAGAAATTGTAATAGCTATATCATTTTTGCTGTTTTTCTACATTATGCTGTTCCTAATGATAATGATATTTAATCTTGGCGTATATAAAGAGAAGACAAAAGAGCTTGAGGTGCAAATTGACAAAGACAAGGCGTTAACAAGTGCTGTTTTAAGCTTTGCCGAAATTATATTAGAGATTAACTGCACAAATGACAGAATTGCACGCTTGGTGATTGACACGGTAGAGCGGCCTGTTGAGCATTTACCGGGGTTGTCTGTGTTTTTAACAGTGCAAAGCGAGAGCTATACGCACCCTGATGATATCAAGGTGATTAAGAGCATAAACTCAAAGACGCTTATTTCAGATTTTAATAACGGTTATACCGAAAAAATGTTTGAATATCGCTCTAAAAAAATTACGTCCTCTACAAATAGCACCGGCGTAGTAATTGAAACCGACGATTATTTATGGTACAAAATGCGCATCTCGCTAAGCCGTGACGAAGCTACGCAAGACGTTATTGCGCTGTTTACCGTAGACGAGATTGAGAAGGAAAAGCAGCTTCAACTGGAGCTAAAGAAAAAGGCAGAGACAGACCCACTTACAGGCGCATTTAACAAAACAGCCCTTGCTCACCATGTGGACGAGCATTTAAAAAGCGGCGGGCAGGGCACGCTTTACATGTTTGACTTAGACAATTTTAAGGGCATTAACGACAACATGGGGCACAGCGCAGGCGACGTTGTACTGTGTGAGGTTTACGCTAAGATTAAGTCTATTTTCCGTGTGTACGACCTAATAGGCCGTGTAGGCGGCGATGAATTTGTTGTATTTTTACCGGGCACTACAAAAGAGTCCACCGTAGAGCGCAAGGCAACGCAGATTTGCGATGAAATAAGCAAGACGTATCATGCCGAAAACGGCATTGAAATTGAGCTGTCCAGCAGTATAGGCGTAGTGGTTGCACCGAGAGACGGGCAGTCTTTTGACAGTTTGTTTAATGCCGCAGATTTGGCGATGTATCATTCAAAAAGCATTGGCAAAAGCACATATACCCTGTACGATAAAAGCCTTTTTTCCAGCTTTAAACCACAGGAAAAAGACGCCTATATGCGCCAGCGAAAAGCCCTTGACGAGGAAGATGACAACACTTAATTTTGTATCGGATAAGTATTTAATTTTTTATTTTACCAGTTTTGCTACAGCTAAAGCAGTGTGTAAAAGTGCTTTGTGTCAAAACTTGTTATAGCCTTTAAATAATAATAGCTGAGATATATGCAATCGGCAGTGTTAGGCTGCCGATTGCTTTTTATTTGCTGTTTCTTGACATAATTACATCATCGGTTACATTTTATCTCTTTTATTACACCATGCTTTCTTGTTTGTTGCAGTTGTTGGTGTTATAATATAATAAAATTAAAATAGGCAAGTACACGTGCACGGCATAGCGCAAAAACAACCCATATAGTGTGCAATTACAAGCTAGCTATAGCGCCGTACCGCTGCCGAGAGATATTATTTTTAGTAAAAACACAAAAGACAAGTGTAGGATGATAATAATGAATAAATTTACGATAAAGCGCATTATTGACGTTGCAAACGAGAGACAGCCTGCAGATTTATTACTTAAAAACTGTAAAATAGTGGATGTCTACCAAGGCAAAATTATTGACGGCGACATTGCAATTTCGGGCGAGCACATTGTAGGAATTGGCGATTATACGGCAAAAAACGAAATTGACTTACAAGGTGCGTATGTGTCGCCCGGGTTTATAGATGCGCATATGCATTTAGAGTCTGTATATGTTTCGCCGTCCGAGGCAGGCAGGATGTTAGTGCCAAGGGGCACCACAACGGTAATTGCCGACCCCCACGAAATTGTAAATGTTTGTGGGGAGCAAGGGCTTGAGTACATGCTGGCCTGTGCCGAAAATACTGCACTTGACATAAAATATATGTTGCCATCTTGCGTGCCTTGCACACCGTTTGAAACCTCCGGCGCAACGTTTATGGCAGATGATATGTCGGCATATTTAAACCGCAAGGATATACTGGGCCTTGGCGAGTTTATGAAGCATGTTAATGTAAATGATTGTGTCGATGAGGACATTGCAAAAATTTGTGCTGCCCGAGCGGCCGACAAGATGATAGACGGGCACGCTCCTAGCGTAACGGGCAAAAAATTAGACGGTTACATTGCGTCCGGTGTGCGCACGGACCATGAGTGCAGCACGGTAGAGGAAGTAAACGAGAGAATTTCTAGGGGTGTGTATGTGGAGTTTAGGCAAGGCTCTGCCTGTCGCGACTTAAAAAAATTACTGCCTGCTATAACAAAAGAAAACCTGCGCTACTGCCTGCTTTGCTCTGACGACAGGGAGCCTGAAACTATATTTAAGCTTGGGCACATGGACGATTGTCTGCGCATTTGTGTAAAAGAGGGGCTTGATGCCGTTTCTGCAATAAGGATGGCCACAATAAACACCGCCGAGTGCTATAGATTATACGACAGGGGCGGCATTGCGCCGGGACTGCTTGCAAACCTCGTAGTATTTACGAGCCTTAAAGATTTTGACGTGCAAAAAGTAATGATAAAAGGTGAATTTGTGGCACAGGACGGCAAATATTTAAAGCCTGTAAACACTACCGACATCTCTTTGGTAAGCAACTCCATAAAAATTAAAGACTTTAGCGCAGATAAGCTTAAGCTAAAATTTAAAATAAAAAAAGTTATAGCCATGGAGACTATAAGCGATGGCGTTTTAACCAGGCCTGTAAAAATTGATGTGGATTTAGACAGCAGTGGCAAGTTTTTATATAATAAAAATTCAGATGTAAATAAAATTGCCGTTATTGAAAGGCATAAGCATACCGGCAATGTAGGCGTTGGGCTTATAGTTGGCTTTGGCATAAAATTTGGCGCTATAGCGCAAACTATAGCCCACGACTCCCACAATATAATGGTAGTTGGCATGTCGGACGAGGACATGGCATTGGCCGTAAACACCTTAAAAGAAATAGGCGGCGGCATTGTTATTGTAAAATCCGGCGCTGTTATTTGTAAGCTAGAGCTGCCCATTGCAGGGCTGATGAGCGACAAAACAGGCGAGCAAGTGCGTGATAAATTTGAAGAGCTACACAGGGTTTGCCGTGATGAGCTGGGAATTACTGTTAAAGAGCCTATAGTTTTATTGTCTTTTATGTCGCTGCCTGTAATACCACAAATTAAAATAACCGACAAGGGTTTATTTGATGTGACTACTTTTTCTTTTATCAAGCAGTAAGCTGTTATTTTATTAAGGCAGGGGGCTGTGCGTAGCACCGCCGTAAAATAAGATATAAGTAATCCGTATAGGATTGTTTATAGTAGCTGTGCGTATCATAAAAGGGTGCGGTTTATTTTTCTTCTCTTTTGCCCCTTCTTTTGTACGGCAAAAGAAGCAAAACCGCCGGGGTAATTGCGACGCACCGCAGTGCTAGTCCAGCGAGCGAACCGCCATGAAATGGCGGCGCTTAAGCGAGTCGTGGCGATGTCCCCGGACCCAGGGCGCCACACCCTTTAGCCGCCACCCAAGCGAGAGTACATTCAAAAAAGAACAATTCTTAACGACAACTTTTTTGCCTTACTCTCGCTAAGATGGCTGATGCTTTCTATTAATTAAGCTTTTGCGTCCTGTTTTTCCGTATTGCATTATTAGGTGTTGCATACTATTTATATACTGGGAAGTTGAGTTTATTATGAAAAAGACATTAAATTTATCGATAGGATATATATTGGTATTTGCGCTTGGGACTTTTTCAATCATAAACTTAGTTTCGGCGTTTATTGATTGGAATAATCTTAAAAATGCTCTTGATATAAATGCAATCCATTCATCACAAATACAAAAGGGACAATACGCTACCGGTATAATTGATGATTTTTTGGTAAGACCTGATATGGGCGTTGGACTGCCACCGACCGGAAATCAAGGCGGAGTAATAACATTAGATGGAGATTTCAACATCTATACAATTAAAACTCAAGATAACAAATATATTTTACTTAGTATTAAAGATGATGATAAGCTAGAACTACTTTATGATGTTGACGCATTTTTTGAGAGCGATGGAATAACTATTGATACAAAGATTATAACCAACGAATATCAAATTAACTATGAGTGGTACAAAAATGCTTTTGGGGTCGAAACTGATGCACAAGTTGACGAACTTGTCATTGGAGAATTTGCGTTTCTTGAAGTAGATTATAATGCTATACCTAAACGATTGCGTGAATTCTCTGTATTAACTATAATATCTATCGCATTATTCTTTATGATAGGAGGAACTAAAAATCTAATAACAATAAGAAGTGTATCAAAAGTAGCGAGTGGCGAAGAGTTGAATGTTCGAATATTAACAAATGAGCATAGCCAAACCGAGCGAAATTACACTTTGAAGAAATACAGAGCTGATTTAAATGTATTATTAGAAAAAAGGGATAAACAAAAGAAAGGCGCAATTTTAGGAGCTATATTCTTGTTATTATGTTTCGCCTGTTTTTATATAAGTATGCGAACAATGTTTTTCCCCATATTAATTGCTATAGTGTTCTTTTTTTATGGAATTAAGAATATATGGATTGCTTTTATCAATTCCGGAAATTCACTTGCAATAAAAATTTCTAACTTATTTAATATAAATACTTTAGAAAGTGAAATAAATACAATTTTAAGCTATATCATTGAATTAGATAAACTAAACTATAAGTAACATAATTTTTTAAAGATTATGAGGAGGTTTAATATGAAAAAATTAAAACTATGCCCAAAGTGTCAATCCGGCGACATTATCAATCTTGATAACACATTCCGACACACTCAATTTTCAGCCATAAAAACCGGTTTTATGACAATTGCAGATATAGAAGTTTATATTTGTGGTGACTGCGGCTATTTTGAGCAATATATTAGAAATACAAGCGATTTGGAAAAATTAAAAAAACATCATTCTAAATAAACCGGGCATAATCAACACAAATTAAAACTACCACTATCAATTTTTAATAGTGGTAGTTTGTTTTTTTATTGGCTACAGTGTATGCCGAGGACGTTGCTTTTTAAAATATTGATAAAACACAAAATTACCCTCTAGCTCTCGCTAAAGGGCGTATTGGGTCCAGCGTCACGCTGATGTTAATTCTGCAAGATAAACATCATTAAATCTCGGGCGCAAAATCACCCTCTAGCTCTCGCTAAAGGGCGTATTGGGTCCAGCGTCACGCTGGTGTGGATTCTGCAAGGTAGATGCTCAAATTTAATTACCCTAAGTCGTCATGAAAACTACTATACGGCACCATCATTACAAGCTCATCATCCACTGTATAGTAATAATAAGTGTTTAATACATACGATGCGGCTGAGGGATAAAACTCTTCAAAACTTAATTGATTAAGCCCACCCGTTGCATGGTCTAAAACAAAAACTATAAATTCCTTCGTTTGCTCTTCACTTAAAATAAATTGCACCTTGTCACTATCGTCACTGTTTTGAAAATTCCCCGCAGGCTCAACAGGCATATCGTAAGGGTCTAAAAGGAACCTATGTCCCTCTCCTTCAGCTGATATTGCATTAATTACAGCAGGAAAAACATTTACATTTTCCCGTGCCATCACTTCATTTATCACAGCCTCGTATGATTCTGTCCCGTCTTCATCTGCAGTCTGTTCTTGCGATGCTTCGCCGGGCGCACCAATAACTAAAGTGTGCGCGCCGCTAATCGAGCCTCTTTCCACATCTGCAATTAACAGGCCAACTGTCGCACCCGCAGATGCGCTGTCTATAATTTTCGCATCCGATTCAATGCTTGCAACTCGTGCATTAACAATTAGTGCGCCGCTATCATCAAGTATGTCAACATAGTCATCTGTGTTAATTTGTCCGCTCTCAATTACTCCACTAATTGCCTCGCCACGTCCTGATATTGTAAAAACAGCCTCTACCGTCATTTTAAAGTCCGACTCTATAGCATCTTGCTGTTGCTCCTGCGACTGTGACACAGGCACTTGTTCAGTTTGTGTTCCACACGCTGCTAAAAGCACAAGCAAAATAGCGCTTACTAGCAATGCTACGATTTTTTTCATGTAAAATTCCCTTTCTTGTATAAAAATAATATTATTATTTTTTAGTAACCACACAATTATAATATTATATAACATTTTAAATAATAGCATTTATTTTGCAAAAGTCAACAGTAAAACATACGATTTTATAACAGGTGTAATATTTTGATGATTACCACACAATTTATTACTATCATTAATATTTTTAGTGTAAAATTTTACAAAAAATAGCCGTGCGCTTGTGTGCCGCCTTACGGCGGTTAGCTCAAGGCGCTAGCACTGCGGTGCGTCGTGAGGGCATTTATAACCGAACAGAAAATCCGAGCGTGCCTTTTTTCGGAAGAGGAGGAGCGACGAAATGGTGTGCGGTGATGATTTTCATAAAAGATAAAAGAAAATCGTCGCCCACTTAATGAAGTGAGCGATGAGTGAGTTGCTTATATGAAATGTGCACAAGTAAAGCTCGGGCATAAAAGCAAAGCGCCGCAGGCGCAAACCGAAAATGCGGCTCTGCTTAAAAAGCATAATAAACGCAGAAAGAAGATGTCACAAAAAATGACATCTTCTTTTTTATCATGCTAAATTATATCAGTATGTGTAAACCCCTGTTTGCGGTGAAAGAGCGGGGTTGTATGTTTCGGTTGTACCT
>CAYJBO010000069.1:12140-13153 GCA_964368295.1 uncultured Bacteroides sp. | reverse complement strand
CTGCCGAAATATTTTCTATGCCGGCGCCGTCTTTTTGCGCTTGCTTTACAGATGAGTTCATAAATACAGTGCACCTAGAGCCAAGGTCGACAGGGTGCTCTGCAAGAAGGCCGAGCTTTGAGAATTCGTCGATGTTTTGGCCTAAAGTCTCGGCGAATGTCTGCAGGAAGGAACCGCAACCTGACGAACAAGCCTCGTTTAAAAAGATGTTGTCTATTGCGCCGTTTCTTATTTTAAAGCACTTAATGTCCTGCCCACCGATGTCTATTATAAAATCTACAAGAGGGTTGTATTTTTTTGCGGCAGTAAAGTGCGCTATCGTCTCTACGATTCCAATGTCCGCGTGGAATGCGTTTTTGATAATCTCCTCACCGTAACCGGTGGTGGCAAAACCGCCTATCTCAATCTCGGGGAATTTTTCATAAACTTCTAGCAAAAAGTCCTTAACAAGTGGCACTGGTGTGCCACCGTTTTGCATGTATTTGCTGTGCACTATCTCCTCGTCGCTGTTTATAACAACTGCCTTTAAGGTGGTAGAGCCTGCGTCTATGCCTATGTATGCTTTGCCCTTTAAAGGTGCATATGATATTTTTTCATCAGAGCCGTGGCGCTTTCTAAACTCGTTGTAGTCCGCCTCGTCTTTAAACAGAGGCTCGCAGCTTTCGTATTGGTTTTTTGGCGCATATTCGTGTATTTTGTCGGCAAGCTCCGCTAGGTTAAACACGGCTTGCTCGCGTGAAAAAGCGGCGCCAAGTGCCACGTAGTACAGCGAGTTTTCAGGACATGTGCCCTTTAGGCCAAGAGTTTTGTCAAAGGCAGCGCGAAGCTCTGAAAAAAAGCTTAGAGGCCCGCCCAAATACACAACGTTGCCGCTTATGTCGCGCCCCTGTGCAAGGCCTGCGATTGTTTGGTTGACAACGGCGTAAAAAATACTTTGTGCTATGTCGCTTTTTTGTGCGCCTTGGTTTAACAGTGGCTGTATGTCTGACTTTGCAAAAACACCGCACCTTGAT
>CAYJBO010000069.1:0-12130 GCA_964368295.1 uncultured Bacteroides sp. | reverse complement strand
GCTGTATATTTTTGTGTGCTCTGTTGCAAGCTTGTTCATCTCTGTGGGGGTTATACTTAAAAGTGTCGCCATTTGGTCAATAAATGCGCCTGTTCCGCCTGCGCAAGAGCCGTTCATGCGCACTTCTTTTAGGCCTGTTACAAATATTATTTTTGCGTCCTCGCCGCCTAGCTCAATAACTGTGTCGGTGCTTGGTAATATGTTTTTTACGGCAAGGCTCGTGGCGTAAACCTCTTGCACAAACGGTATGTCCATGTTTGTGGCAAAACCCATGCCGGCAGAGCCGGATATTTTAATGCTGTAGTCTTTTTCGTCTTTAAACTTGCTCTCTATCTCTTTTAGCAAGTCGTAAACCTTTTGTGTAATCTGCGAAAAATGCCGTTTGTAGTCGCTAAAAAGTATGTTGTTTTGCGCATCAATAACAACACATTTTAATGTGGTAGAGCCGATATCGATTCCTATACGAAGCATGTTTTTCCTCCGAAAGTGGATTTTTTATATAATGTATAACACTAAATAAATGCAATTGCTAAAGTGTATTTATTTAAAAACAACTGGAAACATTATACTAGACATGGTACTGATATTACAAGCTTTAATATTAAAGTTTATAGTTTAGTCATAATTTAAAACAAATTGCATAATTTTGCGGCTTGAGAGTATGCATAATAGTGCAAAAAAACGAGTATAAAAAACGGATAGCCTTTTTTATTTTTGCAGAATATATCAATGCACCAAATTATAGCTGCACGCAATATCTGTAATGCTTTAAGTTGCGGCGTTTGATTAATGGATAAACTCGTCTAAAAAGTCGGGCCTCGGTGTGTCTTTTAAGTGCAAACAAGTAAACTCATGGCTTTTGCAAACGCCTTTTATTTTAAACTGCGACAAATTTTTGCAGCTATTTGCGACAGAAGCATACACAAAAGAAATACCGGCATTTGTGCCGACAAGCTCGGTTATTGTCTTAAAAGAATTCGTCTGTGTTTTTTTTGCAAAGTTTACAACAGAGCTGTTTTTATCGGCGAGCATGCGCTCAAAGGCCTCACGTGTGCCGGAGCCCTCTTCTCTTAAAATAATATTACTCAAAAAAATATCGCTCAATTCAACTTCTCTGCCGGCAAAGGGGTGTATGTGTGCACAAATCCCAACGAGCTCTTCTGTCTTAAATGTATAATGCGCAAATCTCGCCTTGTTTATATATCCCTCAATAAATACAAAGTCAAGCTTGCCGTCACACAGCTTTTTTATCAGGTTGTCGGTGTTGTCTACTATGTAGGTAAGGTCAACGTCGCTATTTAAAACAAGGCGCTTAATGTCGCTTGTTAAAACGTACTCGCCTATTGTTTTTGTAGCGCCAATACGTAAAATTTTGCGCTCTTTTGCGGCTAGCTCCTGTGCTAAAAGCTGTGCGTTATAGTCGGCTGTCAAGGCGTAACTTTGTAAAATTTCTGCCTGTTTTGTCATTTTTAGCACCCTGTTTTTGTACGTAAACAGTTTGCAGGCGTACTCGCTTTCCAGCTGATGTATATGGTTTGTCACGGCCGGCTGTGTCATGTTTAGCTCTTGTGCGGTCACCCTGTAATTCATATTTTTGCAAAGCGATAAAAAAGTTTGTATTTTATAGTCGAGCATATTATTCTCCATAAATATTTTTTATCAATCAATCAGTAATGATTATTTTATTTTATCATAGAAGTGTGGTAAAATCAAATAGAAAAATAAAACGGTAAAGGGTATTAATTGCCGTGGGGTATAACTGCTAAAAAATAACTGATAAAGGTGTTGTGGAAAAAATGGTAAAAGCAATAAAAAAAACTGTGCCGGGTGTGGCACTGGCGGCAATGATTGCGGCTGTCGCAAAATTAATCGAGTTTGCGCTGCCGATACATTTGGTGGGTGCGTCGGTAATTGCATTATTTATGGGTATGATAATCAACTATATAAGAAAACCATCGGCAAATGTGCAAAATGGGCTGAATTTTACGTCTAAAAAATTGTTAAAACTTGCAATTATTATGCTTGGTGCATCGTTAAGCATGGGGCAAATATTAACGGTGGGCAAGCACTCTTTAATAGTAATGGTCTTTACGCTTGCAACTTGTTTTGGCGTTGGGTTTTTTACCGGTAGGGCATTGGGCTTAAACTGGAAAATGTCCAACTTGATATCGGCGGGCACGGGCATTTGCGGTGGCTCTGCAATAGCGGCCATAGCACCGGTTATAGACGCCGACGACACGGACATAGCTTTTGGGTTGTCTGCAACGTTTGTGTTTGACATGGTTATGATATTGATTTTCCCGATAATGGGCGGGCTGCTTGGTCTTTCGGATTCGGCGTACGGTCTTTGGGCAGGCACTGCGGTTAACGATACATCCAGCGTTGTTGCTGCGGGCTACGCTTATAGCGAGGCCGCAGGCGATTATGCCACAATGGTTAAACTTACAAGGACGCTGTCTATTATACCCACGGTGCTTGTGTTTGCGTTTATAAACATGCACATTAAAAAGAAAGAGCATGCAAATAGCGCACAAAAAGGCACAGAGCATGCAAAATTAAATATGATGTCGGTAATACCGTGGTTTATACTTGGCTTTTTAGCGCTCGCAGCACTAAACAGTTTTGGTGTTATTCCGCTACAAATTTCAAGTGTGTTTAAAGAATCCAGTAAATTTTTAATGGTTATGGCGCTTGCGGCAATAGGGCTAAAAACAGACCTTAAACACATGCAAAAAGCAGGTATACGCCCCATGTTACATGGGTTTATAATATCTGCGCTGGTTGTAATTGTGTCTATAGCGGTGCAATTTGCATTGAACATTACTTAATTAAATATTAAGGCCGCCCGGCGCGTGTAAAATGTGTAGGGCGGTTGACTTTTTTGCCAAATGTTATATAATTAATTACAAAGAGAACAGGCAAAAAGTGGGGGTTACAGCGCTTTTTGTTGTTTTATAATTAAGTAATGGAGATGATGTTATGGCTTATAGGGAGAGAAAGCGCTGGCAGTTTTTTGGTTTGCCTTTTACGTTTACGGTGTACACAGTAAACGACGAGGTGCTAAGTATTAGTGAGGGCTTTTTAACTAAGCGTGAAAACGATTGCTACATGTATAAAATTCAAGACGTTACACTTACGGCCACACTGTGCGATAGAATTTTTGGGCTTGGCTGTATTGTTTGCCATACAGGAGACACAACGCACCCGACAATTGAGCTAAAACACATAAAAAAATCGCGTGAAATTAAAGATTACATACACGTAAAATCTGAGGAGCACCGCATAAAACGCCGCACGGTAAACATGCAAAATATAGGCGCAGACGGCAATTTAATTGATATTGACATGCTGGATTAAGCGCATTTGTACTTGCGTGCAAAGCAGTGATTTTTTATAAAATTTAAACCGCCACTACTAATTAGTAGTGGCGGTTTTGTGTTGTTGCAACTATTGTTTTTTAAAGGCTTAGCCGCAATTTATTAAAATATCTATATGGCAATGGCGCAAAAAAACAATAAAAATAAACTTACTGCTCGTTGCTTACTGCTTACTGCTCAAAATTTCGCACCTAATTCTCTCGTAATCGTCTTTTGGCAAAAGGCCGTTTTTGTAGTCTTGCTTTAAGTTTTTAAGCTCTTGCTCGTAATTGCGCGCCGGAGCAGAGTAAACATCCGGCGGCGTAAACTGCGCAGGCGGTTGTTGCATGTTTTGGGGCTGCTGAAATTGCACGCTGTTTTGCTGTTGGTATTGGTATTGTGGCGGCTGTTGGTATTGCGCCTGTTGTTGTGGGTACGGTTGCTGAAAGTATGGGGGATGTTGCGAGTAGTTGAAACTGGGCGCTTTAATATTGTCTACATATATAAAAATAACAAAAGCAAATATCATAATAAAGCTTTGGACGACGTTTATAGCAATTGAAATTATATAACTCGGCCCGAATAAGTCTAAAAAGTACATGGCCTCTATGCCGAATAGTGAATACAAAAATTGCGCCAATGTATGTATAATAAGCAGTGTAAATATAGTGGTTTTGTGCGCCTGCAACTTATCGATATGTATTACGGCAATGTAAAGTGCCGCCGCTGCAAAAAGCAATAACAAATTGATTATAGAGTTTAAGTATAGGGACTCATATGGTGCCGACTCGCTTGAGAGAGAGAAAGAATCTATTATTAAAATAATGCGGTATGCTAAGTGCACAACGTATAAAACTAAGTATAAATTGTTTAAATATCTGTTTTGGCTCTTTGCACCTATAAATATGCGTACAATAAAGGCTATTATTGCGCCGCAGTCCAAAACATATTGTAGCGTAATTTGCAAAATTAACGGCAACTCGAAATAGTCATTAAAGAAAAAACCGAAGACAAAATTGTATAAAGAGGCAAAATTCATTAGCAAGGGCACACAGCACATCACTACACAAAGCACCTCTAGGCCGCTAACGCTTTTTTTGTAAGGGGTATTATTAACACTATGCATTTTAATCTCCTAATTAAATAATTGTTGCTAAATGTCGGTTATCAACAAACAAATTATACTATTGATGATAAAAAGTGTCAATGCAGCGCAAAAAAATAAACGTCCAAAGCACAGTGCTTAAAAAAATAGCAAGCTGTAAAACAAATAAATTTACAAACACGTTGATTAAAGGCCGGCTTTAGTGTATACTTAATTAAATTAGCGGGTAATTGCATATTACAAAATTGGTAAAATAACCAATAAAAGTATTGCTTTTTTGCTAATAATGTGGTAAACTATTTTAGTGCTATGGGCCGCTGTCCAAACAGTGGGTGTTAATGGCAAACATTAAACAGGCAGTCCTCTGTCGGCTTTGCCGGGTATGAATGTCTACAAAATTTGGAGGAAATATAACAATGGACGCAATGAAAATTATTACACAAGGCATGATAAGAGAAGACAAGCTTGAGTTTAACGTTGGTGACACAATACGTGTTTCTGTACGTATTAAAGAGGGCGAGCGCGAGCGTATACAGGCTTTTGAGGGCACTGTTATTGCTAAAAAACACGGCGGCGTTTCTGAGACATTTACAGTGAGACGTACATCTTACGGTGTAGGTGTTGAGCGTGTATTCCCAATGAACTCCCCGTTTGTTGAGAAAGTTGACATTGTGCGCAGAGGTAAAGTGCGCCGTGCAAAACTATTCTATTTGCGTACACGTACAGGTAAAGCTGCTAAAGTTAAAGAGTTGTTAAGGAAATAAATTAAACAACAAGCCGGGCCTTTTATATGCATAAAAGCAGTGCTGTAATATTTTTTTAGTGTAATATGCGCTACAGCATGTAACTTAAATAAATTTTATTAGTGTTACCCCAGTGGTAATTTGCACACGGCTAAAATGATGGGTGCCCATATCCGTCGTATTCTATATAATAATTTTTACAGGGGGCGATGTGGGCATCGTCCCCTGTATTGTTTATAATAATAAACAGGCAAGGCGACAATTAAAATATTAATATGTGTATATAAATGAGGTGAGGCGGCAAATGGAGCAAGAGAATATCAGCCAAAAAAGCGAGACTTATGAGTGGTTTCAATCTACAATAGTTGTAACATTTATAGTTACTTTGCTGTTTTTATTGTTCATCGGTAATTTTTCTTTGGTGTCGGGTACTTCTATGTATCCAACGCTAGAGCATCAAGACAGGGTGTTAGTGCAAATAATTGGGTACGACCCAAGCAAAAACGACATTATTATAACAGATTCGTTTATCGATTACGGCATGCCGCTTGTAAAACGCATAATAGCCACGGGCGGTGACGTTGTTGAAATTGACGGCGAGACCGGTGAGGTTAGTGTAAACGGCGAGGTGCTTAGTGAGCCGTATTTAGAGGAGACTACAACCTTTGTAGGCGACATTACGTACCCTTTTACAGTGCCGGAAAATACGGTGTTTGTAATGGGCGACAACAGACAGGGTTCTTCTGACAGCCGCCTTAGCAGCGTTGGGTGTATACACGAAAATGAGATAGTGGGCAAAGTTTTGCTTAGGGTATCGCCCTTTGAGGATTTTGGCCTTGTTAATTAAGTTAGGAGTTTACTAGTGGCAGAAAATGTAAATAGATACCAAATACACTGGTTCCCGGGGCACATGATGAAGACATTGCGCCTTATGGAAGCAGAGATGAAAAATGTAGATGTTGTGCTAATGCTGCTTGATGCACGCATACCACACAGCAGTATAAACCCGGAAATACAGCGTCTAGCTGCCGAAAAACCATCAATTTATGTGCTTAATAAGGCGGACCTTGCAGACCCTGAAATTACTGCAAAATGGGTGCGCAAATTTAAAGGTGACAATTCAGGCTGTGTTGCAATATCGAGCAAAAGCCACAGCGGCACGGCGGCCGTAAGGGCGGCCATAACGGCAGAGCTTAAGGAGCTGCTTGCACGGCGTGATAAAAAAGGTTTGTCCGGCGCAAAAATACGTGTTATGCTAACAGGAATACCTAACGTTGGCAAGTCTACCTTTATTAATAGTTTTGCCGGCACAGCAAAGGCAAAGGCGGCCGACAGGCCGGGAGTTACACGCGGCAAACAGTGGGTGAGTGTTGGAGATTTTGATTTGCTTGACATGCCGGGCGTGCTTTGGAAAAAATTTGAGGACCAAAACACAGCGGCAAACCTTGCTTTTATAGGTTCTATTAAAGACGATGTGCTTGACATAGAGACGCTTGCAACAAACTTAGTTGACCAAATACGTGATATATACCCGGATAAACTAGCCGAGCGCTATAAACTTAAAAGCGAAGATTTACAGCTAGAGGCGTATGATTTGCTAGAGCAAATTGGCAGGAGACGTGGCATGCTTATGAGCGGCGGCGTTGTAGATACAGAGAGGGCTGCGGTTATGGTTGCCGATGAGTTTAGGGCGTCTAAACTCGGGCGTATATCGCTTGAAAAGCCCGAGGAGAGCGGCGATGAGCAATAAAAACAGTGAGGCATTATTGCAAAAGACGCTAGAGCTGTACGAGTTTGACAGGCAAATATCAGACGAAAAGGGCGTTTTGTGCGGGGTTGACGAGGCAGGCAGAGGCCCACTCTGTGGCCCGTGCTGTGTTGCGGCCGTTGTCTTAGATCCAAATAATATGATTTTGGGGCTAAACGACTCAAAGAAGCTATCTGAAAAAAAGCGAAGCGAGCTGTTTTTGCAGATAAAAGAAAAGGCGGTCGCCTACAATATTGTGCTTGTAGACGAGAAGACAATTGATGAAATAAATATATTAAAAGCGAGCCTATTGGGCATGAAAATGGCGGCAGAGGGGCTTAGTATAAAGCCCGACATTGTGCTTGCGGACGGCAATAAATGCCCCGATGTAAGCTGTGAGGTACAGGCGGTTGTAAAGGGAGATGCGCACTCCGCAAGCATAGCGGCGGCATCGATATTGGCGAAGGTTACAAGGGATGAATACATGCTTGAATTGGCAAGACAGTACCCCGAGTACGCACTTGAAAAGCACAAGGGATATCCCACAAAATTGCATTATGAACTGCTGCAAATACATGGAGTTAAGCCTTTTTATCGCAAATCGTTTTTGAAAAAAAGAGGGATTGTATGAGCGCGAATAGTGCCGAAAAAATACTGCAAAGCAAACAGTTTGGTAGCGCTGCAGAGCAATTTGCGGCGCTGTATTATAAAAACAACGGCTACAGTATACTGGCGTGTAATTTTACCGTGAGGGGCGGAGAAATTGACGTTATTGCGCAAAAAGACAACACCGTTGTATTTGTTGAGGTAAAGGCAAGAGGGGATAACAGCATAGCAAAACCATGCGAGTTTGTAACGCCGTCTAAGATTAAAAAAATAATATGTGCGGCAAGGGTTTATTTATCTTTAAATTTTAATACAGAGCCTTTTGTACGGTTTGATGTTGCAGAAGTTACAAGGCGAGACGGAGAGCTGATAATAAACTGCATAGAAAATGCGTTTAATGCAAACGGAAAGTAAAACATGACAAGTTATGCCGCTGATGTGGCAATAAAAATTTACGAAAGTCGCACTTTAATTAATAGTATTTAAAAAGCGACAGAACGGAGATTATTATGAAATATACCAGCACAAGAGACAACAGCGCAAGCGTACAGGCATCGTATGCAATAGTAAAAGGCATATCACAAGACGGCGGCCTATATGTGCCGACGGAGTTTCCGCAATGTGATTACACACAGTTTTGCGGTATGAGCTATGAGCAAGTTGCCCAAAAGGTGTTAGGCCTTTTTGCAACCGACTACACAGATGAATTTTTAAAAAATGCGTGTGAAGCTGTATACGCAGGCGGCGGCTTTAATTCAAAAGCCGGCTATGTTAAGCATGTAAAAGATAATAAGTACTCTTTAGAGCTGTGGCACGGCCCTACAAGTGCGTTTAAGGACTATGCATTGCAAATAATGCCGCACCTTTTTGTGCAGGCTAAAAAGAATTTAAACGACACAAGCACAACTAAAATACTTGTTGCAACATCGGGCGACACGGGTACGGCGGCGCTTGCAGGTTATAAAGATTTGCAAAGCATACGCATTGCCGTATTTTATCCGCAGAGCGGCACAAGTGAAATACAGCGCCTACAAATGGCGACGCATGGCGGTGACAATGTAAAAGTTTACGCGGTTAAAGGCAACTTTGACGATGCGCAAACAGGCGTTAAAAAAGTGTTTTTAAACGCCGATATTGCAAGCGAGCTAGAGCGTGACAATGCATTTTTGTCCAGCGCAAACTCAATAAATTTAGGCAGGCTTATACCCCAGGTTGTCTACTATTTTTACAGCTATGCACAGCTTGTAGCCCAAAACAAAATTAAGACAGGCGAAAAGGTTAACTTTTGTGTACCGACAGGAAATTTTGGCGATATACTGGCGGGTTTCTATGCAAAGCAAATGGGCTTGCCTGTAAATAAACTAATCTGCGCCGCCAATAAAAACAACGTGCTTGCCGACTTTTTAACAACGGGAGAGTACAATGCAAATCGCAGTTTTTATAAAACTTCGTCTCCGTCTATGGATATACTTGTGTCGTCTAACCTAGAGCGATTGCTATACCACATAACAGGCGATGCAAACACAGTTGCAAGCTGGATGAGCGAGCTTGCTACAAAAGGCGCATACACAGTTGACAAGGCTACGCTTGACACAATTAAGCAGACGTTTGCCACAGGCTATGCAAGCGAGGAAATGACGAGCGAAACTATAAAAAAATACGCCGATGAGACGGGTTATATTATGGACCCACACACAGCTGTTGCGTTTTATGTTGCAGATAACGAGCCTTGCTGTGAGAGCGTTACAACCGTTGTGCTCTCCACCGCTAGCCCGTATAAGTTCCCCGAGGACGTGCTGAGTGCGCTTGGCGAAAAGGCTGCCGATGACGCATTTGAGTGCTTAAAAGCGTTGAGCCAAAAATGCAGCGAGCCAATACCGGCGCCACTTAGCGAGCTAAAAAATAAGCAAGTGCGCTTTACCGAGGTTATAGATACTAACGAAATAGCTAAAATAGCTTTGACACTGTAATATAAAATTGTTGCTATAAAAAATAAAATGCGGTTTGCGCAGTGCAAAAGGGGAGTGGTGAAGTGGCGAAAGAAAAAATAAAAACAGTGTACGTTTGTACGGCTTGTAAAGACGTTAGCAGTAGATGGATGGGCCGCTGCCCCTCTTGTGGAGAGTGGAACACACTCGAGGAAGAGACCGTAAAACAGCAAGCGGGCAAAGGCCTTGCCCCCACGCAGTCAAAATCACATCAAATTAACTCTGTAGCTGTGTCTAAAAGGCTTAGCGACATAGATGCGCAGGAGGATCACAGCAGAATTATTACAGGCATTGGAGAGCTTGACAGGGTGCTTGGAGGAGGAATAGTCCTCGGCAGTGTTGTGCTTATAGGTGGCGAGCCCGGTGCGGGTAAATCCACACTGCTCTTACAGCTCTGCGGTGCGCTGGACGGGGATGTGCAAATATTATATGTGACTGGCGAGGAGTCGGCGCGGCAGATAAAACTGCGTGCCATGCGCCTAAATGTAAATGGTGAGACCACACAGCTTGCAGCACAAACGGATATAGATTCGATATGTGCACTTATGGAGACAGCGAAACCGGGCCTCGTGATAATAGACTCTATCCAGACGATGAACAGCGCCGAGATGTCGTCTTCGGCTGGCAGTATCTCTCAAGTTAAAGAGTGCACAGCGCGCCTTCAATCGGTGGCAAAATCGCTGGAAATACCTATATTTATAGTGGGGCACGTAAATAAAGACGGCGCCATTGCAGGGCCAAAGGTAATGGAGCATATTGTGGATACAGTGTTGTATTTTGAGGGCGATAAAACGTTGCCATACAGAATATTGCGCGCTGTAAAAAATAGGTATGGCTCCACAAACGAGATTGGTATGTTTGATATGACGCAGACGGGATTACAGCAGATTGAAAATCCGTCAAGCTTGCTTTTAAACGGCAGACAGCTTGGTGTTAGCGGCAGCTGTGTCGCCTGCGCTATGGAGGGCACTCGCCCTGTGTTGTCAGAGGTTCAAGCGCTTGTCACAAAGTCTGGTTTTGGCACCCCCAGAAGGGCGGCAATAGGCTTTGATTACAATAGAATGAACTTACTGCTTGCGGTGCTTGAAAAGCGAGCTGGTTACTTTATGGGCAATTTAGACGTGTATATAAACATAGTGGGCGGACTGGAGCTGGACGAGACGGCCTGCGATTTGCCTGTTTGCATGGCCATAGTGTCGGCGCTTACGGACAAGCCTATGCCGGGCGACATGATTGCCTTTGGAGAAGTGGGACTTGGCGGCGAGTTGCGCCTTGTGGCAAATATAGAGCAGCGTGTTAAAGAGGCACAGCGCATGGGCTTTACCCGTGCACTGCTGCCAAAGCAGAGCATGGAGCGGCTTAATGTAAAAGACTTTAAAGGCATGGAGCTGCTGGGCGTAGATAATATATGTACCGCAATAGCGCTGGTATAGCGCAAAAAAATAGTTTCAGCATTTATCGCTTTAGTCAATTAAAGCGCATAAATAAGTAGAGGGATTCAACAGATAACGAGAAGGGAAAAGGTGAAAAATGAGAGATTATAAACAAGAGTATGACAGCAGAGTTGCATTTATTAAAAAAATAGTGCAAGAAGCAGGCGTAAAAGGCATTGTATTTGGCAACAGCGGCGGCAAAGACAGCGCACTTGTGGGAATACTGTGCAAGGCCGCTTGTGAGAACACACTGGGCGTAATAATGCCTTGTGGCTCTAAGCGCAACTATAACCTTGATAAAAACGACGCAATGCTCGTAGCAAATGCGTTTAATATCGACAGTAAAACTGTCGATTTAGCCGATGTGCAAGCAAAGCTTATTGAAGAGCTTGCGTGTGCGGATTTAAACGCCACGGCTAAAAATAATATAGCTCCACGCCTTAGGATGACAACACTTTACACGGTAGCGGCGCAAAATAACATGCTTGTTGCAGGCACGGGTAACCGCAGCGAGGCATACATGGGCTACTTTACAAAGTGGGGCGATGGCGCCTACGACTTTAACCCTATATCGGACCTTACAGTGACAGAGATTTTTGAGTTTTTACGCTATTTAAACGCACCGAAAGAGATTATAGAAAAAGCACCATCCGCAGCGCTGTTTGAAGGGCAGACAGACGAGCAGGAGATGGGCGTAACATACGCTGAGATAGACGAGTTTTTATACACAGGCAAAGCCACTGAAAAGAGCCTTGCCATCATTAACAGTTATCACTCAAAAAGCGAGCACAAGCGCAATAGCGCGCCCGTATATAAAAATGTGTAAATAGAATATATTTTTTATATATGCGGCATTTGGCTCGCCGTAAGCACCGCTGTAAAATAAGATATAAAGGCCTTTTGTGTTATTATACATAACGCAAAAGGCCTTAGCATTTGGGTGCAAAATAATTGCGGCATTAAATACAATTAAACTGCACAAAATAAAGCAAACAAAACAAAAAACCTCTTAACACAAAAGCGTTAAGAGGTAATGTATATAATTTAATTAATAAATCAAATTAGAATAGTAAAAATTCCCTCACTTACGTTCGGGAATTTTTGGTGCCTCCGGTCGGAATCGAACCAACGACACGAGGATTTTCAGTCCTC
>CAYJBO010000068.1:9509-13156 GCA_964368295.1 uncultured Bacteroides sp. | reverse complement strand
TGTAAAATATGCACATGGAGGCGATTACATTGCAAATACAAAGTGTTGAAGAACTTGTTGGCATTACAAAAAAGAACATACGCTTTTATGAAAAAGAAGGACTTTTAAACCCAACGCGAAAGGCAGAAAACGGCTACCGCGATTACGGCTTAAAAGATATTGCGTGTCTTGAGCGCATTAAGCTGCTTCGAAAGTTAAATGTGCCCATTGAAGAAATTCGCGAAATCTTCAGCGGCAAAAGGACACTGGATTCATGCCTTTACCGCCACACGCAAAGCCTTGAAAAACAAAAGCAGAGTGTGGAGGTTGCAATTGAGCTTTCAAAACAACTGGCAGAGAAAAAAGACCCTTTGGCACAGGACAGCGTAAAAAAATTCTTAGACATGATTGAAAATATGGAGGAAAAGGGGGTGGAATTTATGGATATACACAAAAAAGACAAAGAGAAAAAGTATAAGGGTGCACTTATCGCCGCAATTATTGTCACAATCGGCGTGGCACTTTGGGCAGGTATAATTTTATTTACTATTTTTCAAAGCATTACCACGTTAACAGCCGCTGATATTGCAATAGCCTTGCTAATGCTTTTGGTACCTACTGTTATTATAGTGTGCGTTTGGGTGGCATTGTCACAGCGCTTTAAGCAGATAAAAAGCGGCGAGGAAAACGAAGCCTCAAAATATTAGCACAAATGTTGCACCTATTATATTAAATATGACATGCCGTACTTTTTACAGCGGCAGGACGGAGAATTATTATGATGACACTTGTTTCAGACACTCGACACTGTTAAGGGCAATATAGTTATGACAAAAAACTTTGGCAAAGACTTTATGGCTGGCATGAAAACACTTGTCGGCGGTGAGATTGAGTCGTACACTAGCATGCTAAACGAGGCGCGCCAAATTGCAGTAAAGCGCATGGTGGACGAGGCAAAGGCCCTTGGCGCAGACGCAATTGTTAACGTTAGGTACGCAAGTGCAAACGTAATGCAGGGTGCGGCCGAGGTTATTGCATATGGCACGGCTGTAAAATTTGTTTAACAAGCATACTGTTGTTACTAAATATTAAAAGAGGTAGCATGGCTTCTGAGCCCAAAAATATGTTCAGAAGTCATGCTACCTTTTTAATTAGTTTACACCTTGCGTTTTGCCTTTTCGGCCTGAGCTTTTTCAAAAAGCTCTATTAAATAATTGCCCACTTTTACAGACATCTCTATCGCTACATGCTTTAAGTCGTTCGGAAAAAACCTCGCAAACTCCTGTATTTCAAACGTCAATTCGCCTTTATAATCTATGTCCGAAAGGCCTGCCATTGCTTGTTCCCAATTTATGTTGCCCACAAAAGGTAAAAAATGGCTGTCTGTAAAGCCAAGATTATCTTGCACGTGCACCGCTTTTAGCCTGTGCCCTATTACGTTTAAATTTTCCCTTTGCGTTGGGCCCGTAAGGTGCGCATGGCCAAAATCATAACATATGCCAACGTTGTCCTGTGTAAAAGAATCCACAAGGTCCACTAGCTCATAAGCAGAAGAGCAGTACATGCGCCTGAAATGTGTTTTTGTATACTCGAACTCGTTCTCGAGCGCAATGCCTACCCCCACGCTTTTTGCAAGCTCTATGTGCGGTGTATAATACTCTAAATTGCGCTGCTTGCTAGCATTCATGTCGGCATACCTGTAGTCTGTGCACGGGTGCGTAACAGCCCACTTAACGCCTAACATCCCACAGCCTATAATGCTTCTTTGGATGAGTTTTTCAAGCATTTTTACTTTTTCTTCGTCGTTGTCGGCAAAGGCATCGTAGTATGGCAAATGCGCCTGAGTCAATTCAATCCCGCACTCCTGTGCTACTTTGCCGGCATTTTTAATGTATTCTTCCCAGTTGTCTCCTCTAATTTCTGAGGTTGGGTTCATGGCCTCGCAAAAATTTATATCCAGCACTTTATAGCCTGCCTGTGCGCACATTTTTATACAAGTCTCAAACGTATTTTTAGTGCCGTCCGGGCAAAATGCCGCAATATTGGTGGATGTAGAAAGTAGCATGTCTGTCTCCTTTTAATTAATTGTAGCTAGTGTTTGCCTAAGTTTATAACTTTTGGGGCTGTTCATTTTTAGAACAGCCCCAAAATCGTATTTAAATTAAGCTTAAGTTTAAACTAAGAGTTTGCCGCATTGTATTGCTCTAACATGTCGTTTAAGCTCTCTGACATCACAGCAACAGTGTCCTCCGGCGTTGCATTGTTTGAGAGCATGCTCGCAACTTGTGCGGAAATTTCCATGTAGAAATCATACGACGGGCCTACGATAACACCCATCATGTCGGGGCTTGTTTCGCTAAGTTGTTCGATGCCAACAAGCATTTGTGGAAACTGTGCAGTTAAATCTTTATAAACTTGCTCATCCACTGCGCCCGAGTGAACAGGTGTATAGCCTGTTGCAGCCGCAAAGTCTGCTTGCACGCTTGCACTTGTCAAATATTTTAAAAGCTCAAAAGCCGCCATAGATTTTGCCTCGTCGCCTTTGTTAAACATAAACATACCCGAGCCCGAAACTGTTGCGCCAAAATTTGAATCCTCGTTTACACGTGGCAAATATGCGCTGCCAAGCTCAAAGTTGCCACCAATTTGCTCTAGCAGCGATACTGTTGAAGCCGTTGAACCTGTGAAGAATGCAATTTGTTGTGTTAAAAATAGCTCGCTCAAGCTCTCGCTGCTGTTTAAAAGTGCGCCGCTGTCATACATGTTTTTCCACTCTGTTAAAAATGTAAGCAGTGTGCCCTCTTCGTCTGCAACAAGTTTAGTAGCATCGGCATCACGTCCGTTGCGGTTGTCCACAACATAAGATGCATCATACTCTGCACTTGGCATCTGGCCTATCCAGTTTGCCATTGTAGGCGTGTTTGGAACTTGCGCATAAGCTGTAACTTCTTGTCCTGCGGCATTTGTTGCAGGCAATTTTTCTGCGGCCTCAATAATTTCGGCAAATGTTGTAGGAGCCTGTGTTATACCTGCTTCGTCCAACATTGTTTTGTTGTAGTAAAGTATTGTTGTGCTTGCGCTAAACGGCAAGCCAAGTTGTACGCCGCCGTAGTTCCATGCTGCTAGCGGTGATGCCAAAATGTCATCTGTTGAGTACTCTGTGTCAATTGCCATTGCATCGTCTACTGTAAATGCATAGTCCGAGCTCATATAGCTAACAAGTCCTGTTGCATCAATTTGCATTAAGTCAGGCAGCTGGTCTGCTTGGTCGTTTTGCAAAATAGTGCGCATTTTTGTCGCACTGTCGGAGTATGTGCCCTGGAATACAGCCTCTACTGTAATTTGTTTTTCTGCGCCGATACCCGCATTAAAATCGTCAACGGCTTTTGTCAAGGCAGCACCTGCCTCGCTCTCCATAGAGTGCCATAGCACAATGTTTTGCGGCTCTGTTTGAGCTGCTTCTTCACCTGCTTGTGATGTTGTGTCTTGAGACTCAACTGTCTCTTCAACCGGCTGTGTACTACATGCTACAAATGTAAACATAAGCACAAGTGATAAAAATAAAGCTAATAGTTTTTTCATAGAGTGCCTCCATTATTATATAATATTTATTTGAATGAGCAAAAGCTCTATCCGACGAGTGACCCTGCAGTTATGCCCTTGACTAT
>CAYJBO010000068.1:0-9499 GCA_964368295.1 uncultured Bacteroides sp. | reverse complement strand
ATAGCAAAAAGTATAAATGATGGGACGAGCACAATACTTACAGCTGCCAAAACTAAGCTGTAGTTTGTGTCCTCCGGTGTAGTTAGCATTGTTATGCCAACTTGCACCGTGCGCATGCTCTCTTGGTTTGTAACAAGTAGCGGCCATAAATAAGAGTTCCAAAGACTTACAAAAGACTGCACTAACAGTGTTAATATAACAGG
The DNA here is from genome assembly GCA_964368295.1 of uncultured Bacteroides sp. Classification (GTDB taxonomy): domain Bacteria; phylum Bacillota; class Clostridia; order Oscillospirales; family Ruminococcaceae; genus Ruthenibacterium. The sequence goes on along the minus strand of CAYJBO010000068.1, from coordinate 9,296 downwards.
TTTTGAAAGCGGAACAATCACAAGGCGTATATATTTTAAATCGCTACATCCGTCAATAAAGGCGGCGTCACGCAGTGCACGCGGCAGTGTTTTAAAGTTTTGGCGCAACATAAACATTTGCATTGCGCCAACAAGCGAGGTAATACACATGCCAAGATACGTATCAATTAGCCCAAGCTGAGACACCGTTAAAAAGTTTGTAACTAATAGTGTGTCCGCAGGCAACATCATTGTGCCCAGTATTAAATAAAATATTGCGTTTTTAAACTTGTAATCAAAGTAGGCAAACGAGTACGCTGCAAAAACTGCAAAAGTTGTGCGCAAAGTACTGCCCAGTAAAGCAACAATTATAGAGTTTACCATAAACCTAAAAAGCGGTGCGAGCTCTAACGCCTTTTTAAAATTGTCTAAATATAAAAAGCTCTCAGGAAAAACGGTTGGTGGAAATGCAAAAACTTCCGAGCGCGGTTTAAAGGCCGTTGTAAACGTATAAATTATAGGGAAAATAATTACAATGCCAATGGCAATTGCAATTATTGTAACAACAACCGAGGTCACCGTATTTTTCAACCTTGTTTTACTCAATCGTAATGCACCTTCTTTCTCTCAAAAATCATAGAAAGCGCAACAATTCCAAACGTTAATAAAAACGTTACTATACTAATTGCTGAAGCTGTGCTGTAATTTGAAGATTGATATCCAGATGAAAACATCATAAATATAAGTGTAGTTGTGCTGCGCACAGGGCCGCCCTCTGTTATAAGCATTACAGGCGCTACCGTCATCATTGCCAACACAATATTTGTACATACTAGGTACAAAATAGTAGGCGTAATCAGCGGCAATATAACCTTGTACAGCCTGCGCAAATAGCTTGCGCCATCTATTTTAGCGGCCTCTACAAGCTGCTCCGGCACACCGCGCACAGCCGCCAAAAATAGCAAAAAGTCAAACGGTATACCAACCCAAACGCAAATTAAAATTATGCCAAAAAGCGCTGTGTCCGGGCTTTGAAACCACGACAAATCTATGCCTAAAATATGGTTTACTATGCCGACAGACGGGTTTAAAAGCAGTTTAAACACCATGCTTGTAGACGACATAGCCATTGCCATGGGCATTGTAAACATTGTTTCATACAAAGACGAAAATTTTCTTTTTTTAGCGGCCAACAGCGCAAGGCTTAAAGAGCATAGCAGTGTTAGCGGCACGACGCATGCTGTGTGCAAAAGCGTTATTTTTAATGCATTTTGGAAATTTTCGTTTGCAAAAAGGTCTATAAAATTTTTAAGCCCAACAAACTCAATTATCTCGCCCTTAAAATTAACAAGCGAAAAGCTATACATAAAAGTGCGTATAAAAGGATAGTACACAAACCCTATTGCAAAAGTTATTATGGGAACAAGGAACAAATAAGGCTTTACCTTCTCGTTAATGCGCCTAATTTTACTTTTCTTCAAAATTAGCACTCCTTATTGAAAGGGATATATAAATCCGGTGTATTAATTATGTTACTGCGGCATTTTTACTATTATCCTGTACGTGTTTGGCAAAATTGCCTGTTGCATTGCGCTCTCTATATCTTTGAGCTCAAACACGCCCGATATAAGTGCCGACACATCTATAAGCTTTGATGATAGCAATTTTACAGATGTTGCAAAATCTTGGATAGACGGGTTAACACTGCCCGTGATAACCATCTCACCGTAATGCACATTGTTTACATCAAGCTGTATTGGTTTTTTCGGGTGGAAAGAAGAGTACAAAACGCATCTGCCAAGTTTACCTGTCATCGCAATTGCGTCGGCCGCCAAATCTGTGAGCGCCGCAGTGCAAAATACGACGTCTGCACCCCTTGATTGTGTTAAGTCCAGCACTGTTTGTATTGCGTCTACCTTTGACGAATTTACAAGTTCATCCGCACCTATGCTTTTTGCAAATTCAAGGCGCACTTCGTCTATCTCACACACAATAACACGTGCGCCTTTCATCTTGGCGAGCATTATATGAAAAGCGCCCATTATGCCGGCGCCTATAACAACAACATCGTCGCCCAGATTTATAGCGCCCTTGTTAATGCTGTGTACACAGCAGGCAAGCGGCTCTGCCAAGGCGGCATGGCTCAAATTTATATCGTCTGCCAATTTGTAAACGGTTTTACTGTTTACAAGCATATATTCTGCAAATCCGCCCGGCCCGTTTAGTCCCTCGTGAACCATGGCCTTAAAAGAGACAACGCATTGGTTTTCGTGGCCGCTCCTGCAATAATGGCACTCGCCACAATTAGTCAAAAGGCGCACCGCTACTTTATCGCCCACCTGCACGCCTTTAACACCGCCGCCTATTTGCTGTACAACGCCTGCTACTTCGTGTCCGCCTGCAAAAGGGTAGCGCGGCATTGCGCCGTTGTAAACACGCTGCTCCAGCGTACAAATAGCCGTGCTATCTACTTTTATAAGCACCTCGCCATTGCCGGGTGCCTTAACGCTAAAATCGCGCTCTTCAAATTCTTTTTCACCTGATATGACAGTTACTTTATATGTATCCATTAATATCCTTTCTGTTCAAAACGGTTATGTTTAGGCAGTGCTGCCACTGTCTAAACTGTGTCGGTGCTAACACTTTACAACAAAAAGTTACACCTTAACATTTAACTCTTTAAGTGCTGCCTCAACAGAGCAATCTTCGTGTATAAGTTTTGCTATTGCAGCGGCATATTTTGCCGGGTTTTCGTGTCCCCAAATATTACGCCCCATTGCAACACCGGATCCGCCTGCTTGCATGGCATCTTTTATTTCTTGCAAAAGCTGTTTTTCCGGTACCTTTTTGCTACCGCCCAAAATAACAACAGGTGCATACACACTTTTTGTCAAATTTGCAAAACTCTCAATATCGCCCGTGTAATCTGTTTTAACTATGTCTGCGCCAAGCTCTACCGCCTGCCTGCACGCAAAAGTTAGGTTTTCACTTGTGCGGCTAATGCCGTCTTTGTCAGCCATCTTCTCAAAGCCAAAAGGCAAAGCCTCTGCCGTAACAGGCAAATTCCACTTGTTGCACTCTTGCACAAATCTTGTGTAATTGCTAAGCAGCTCGCCTTCAAATTTACTACCCGGAAATGCCATGGTAATAACACTGTCTGCGCCAAGCCTAAGAGCATGCTCAGGTGTTACAACAATTTGTAGCGGGCTACTTCTATCACCTAAAAAGGACACTCCGCCGTCGGCGCGTAAAATCATACCTTTGCCCTTAAAGCAATCGCTAAATTTATCCGCCATTCCAATTGTGCATAAAAATGCATCGGCTCCCGCACTTGCTGTTTCGCTTATAATTTTACCTACATCTTGCAAGGCAGGCAAAACATTAAAGTTCGCACCATGATCCATCGCCAAAATAAATGTTTTTTTGTCACTGCCAAAAATTCTGTTCAGCCTATGTTTGTTATTAGCCATAAAACACTCCTTCTGTATTATTTTACATTCATATGTAAATATGTTACATCATTTAACAACTTAAAGTCAACATTTTTTTACAATTAAATGCGTTTTTTTGCATAAAAATACAAGGATTTTACATGAATTTTATGACAAAGGAAAATTATGGCATATAAAAGTTAAAAAATCTTACTTTTTACGTTTTTAAAAGAGCGTTGCAGTCAAAAATTAAGCGATACATCTTATGCCACTAGCTGTCTGTTTTTCTCTTATACCTATTTGTGTATAGGCCCGTTGGCTTTTAGGCCAAAAACGAAAAAATAAAAAAATAGAATTTGAACATTTAGTCAAAAGCAATTAATTAAATCTATGCGCCCTTGCAAATTTATGCACTGCATAAGCTTAACTTACACTCAAAACCGCCCGCTAGCTTTGTGCTAGGGGGCGGTTTTTCGTACAGCCTTCTCTGGTGGTAAGCCTGCCAAATTCGCACCTCATCAAAAAATTCTAACGCGCTTTAAACCCATATCGCAAGCTAATTTACATTTAAAATTCATTTCATATTATACGCTATTAAATTAAGCCAATTTCACAATCCCCTCATAGAGTTCAAAATATCTGCCTTTATTTTGGAGGAGCTCGTTATGGTCACCACGCTCAATAATCTCGCCATTTTCTAATACCATTATGGCATTTGAATTCCTAACAGTGGAGAGTCTGTGTGCAATTACGAAGGTTGTCCTAGTTTCCATAAGCCTGTCAAGAGCCTGCTCAATATGCTTTTCTGTGCGCGTGTCAACCGAACTTGTAGCTTCGTCCAGCACTAAGATGGGCGCCTTTGAAATTGCCGCCCTTGCGATATTTAAAAGCTGTCTTTGGCCTTGGCTTAAATTTGCACCCTCGCCCTCAAGTACAGTGTTATAGCCATTTTCAAGCCTAGTAATAAACGAATGTGCATTGGCAACTCTAGCCGCAATTTTTACTTCTTCATCAGTTGCATCAAGCCGACCATAGCGTATATTTTCCATAACAGTTCCCTCAAAAAGGTGGGTGTCTTGTAAAACCATGGCAATATTTTCTCTTAAAACAGATTTTTTATAAGATTTAATATCAATATCATCAATTGTAATGCTGCCGCTTTGGATGTCATAGAAACGATTTAAAAGGTTGGTTATTGTAGTTTTTCCCGCACCTGTTGAACCTACAAAGGCAATTTTTTGCCCCGGTTTTGCATAAAGCGATATGTTTTTTAGCACTAATTTATCACTTCGATACCCAAAACTTACACCGTTTAATTTTACATGCCCATTTATTTTTTTAGGGGCAACTGCATTTTCTATGTCTTCACTTTCTATTTCTTCGTCCATCATTGAAAAAACTCGCTCTGCACCGGCAAGGGCAGAATAAATTACATTCATTTGCATTGAAATTTGGTTTATTGGGTTTGTAAAACTTCTTGAATAATTTAAAAACACAGCATAAGCGCCGACGTCTACATAGGAGGACAGGCACAAAAACCCACCGATAAATGCGGTGATTACATAGCTTAAATGTCCCATTCCACCCATAATCGGACCCATTGCACCACCTAAAAATTGTGCTTTTACAACTTTTTCTTTATATGCTTTGTTATGTGCTTTAAAATCTTCAAAGGCCTCGTCTTCATGGTTAAAAACTTTTACAACTTTTTGGCCTGTTATAGTTTCTTCAATAAATCCATTTAGTTCGCCCAAAGTTTCCTGTCGCCCTTTGAAGTTTTTTCTGCTTCTCGAAGTTATAAATCTACCCGTGAAAAAGAAAACGGGAATTAAAACAACGGAGACAACGGTTAAAATTATGTTTGTAAAAATCATTACAATTAATGTGCCAATAAAGGTTATTATCGCCGAAAAAAGCGTAATTGCAGTATTTGTCATCATCTCGCCAATCGAATCGATATCATTTGTATACCTGCTCATCATATCGCCATTGCTGTTTGTGTCAAAGTACCTAAGTGGAAGTTTTTGCATTTTAACAAAAAGTTCGTTTCTAAGCCTTTCAAGTGACTTTTGAGCGACACTAATCATAATTTTAATTTGAATAATGTTTGCAATTAGCGCAAATGCATAGGCAATGGCCATTATAATGACATTTTGAAGTAAGATTTCGACACCTTTGCCGTCAAACAAGTTATTTATTATCGGCCTTAGCATATATGAAGAAAGAAGATTTAACCCTGTATTTGTTGCAACACAAATAAAAACTAAGCCGAGTAAAAATCTATCTTCTTTTAAATAACTAAGCAGTCTCTTTATCGTTTGGGAGGTGTTTTGCGGCCTGACTACAGGCATATCTAAATGAGCGCCGGGCCCACCTTTCCTCATTCCAAAATTGGGTGCATTTTGGGCGCTGCTCTGCGCCTCTTTTTTATGTGGGGTATGCCCTCGTGGTGGTCGAATATTATCCATTTCTTAAATTCTACTTTCTTTAAGCAATTGCTTCTCTATCGCGTTGGGAGTCGTATATTTCTTTGTAGGTCAAACTGGTCTCTAAAAGCTCGCTGTGTTTTCCTACTGCTTCAATTTTACCGTCGTTCATAACAACAATTTTATCGGCAGTTATAACAGAAGAAATTCTTTGTGCAATAATTATTTTTGTCGTATCTTGAAGTTCGGTTTGTAAAAACGCTCGAATTTTGCCCTCTGTCGCGGTATCAACAGCACTTGTAGAGTCGTCTAAAATAATTATTTTAGGCTTTTTTAATAGTGCTCTTGCAATACAAAGCCTTTGTTTTTGTCCGCCCGAAAGATTAACGCCACCCTGACCTAAAATCGTGTCGTATTTCTCGGGCAAACTTTCAATAAATTCGTTTGCAGCGGCAAATTCAGCCATCTGTTCAATCTCTTTTATGTCTGCATTTTTATCTCCATACCGCAAATTATTTTCTATCGTTCCCGAGAAAAGAATGTTGTTTTGCAAAACTACAGCTGCGCTGTCGCGCAAATTTTTAAACGAATAATCCTTTACATTTTTCCCGCCGATTAAAATTTCGCCGCTGTCAATGTCATAGAGCCTTGGAATAAGTGAGATTAAACTTGTTTTTCCACAGCCGGTCGAGCCTATAATCCCAACTGTTTCTCCTGCATTTATCTTTAAATTTATATCGCTAAGTACATTTTCGCCATTCTCTTTATAATATTTAAAATTGACATTATTAAATTCAATACTTCCGCATAAAACTATATTTTGAGAAGATTTATTATCTACCATTTCTATGTCACTGTCAAAAACTTCGTTTACACGTTTTACGCAAGCAAATGCGCGAGATGCTGAAATTAAAACATTTGCAAGCATCATCAGCGATGATAAAATTTGGCCTGTATAAGTGACAAATACTGATATATCGCCAATTTGGACACTGCCATCCATTACACCTACCCCGCCTAAATATAAAATTGCAATAGTTGCTATATTTACAGACAAAGTCATAATTGGCATTTGTAACATTGTAACTTTAAATACTTTTAGGCCGCTATTTTTCATATCTGCATTGGCTGTTTTAAATTTATTAATTTCAGTATTTTCTCTTACTAAAGATTTTATTACACGAATATTAGTTAAATTTTCTCTTACTACGGAGTTTATTTTATCAATTTTCTTTTGTAAAACTCCAAATTTTTTATAGCTTAGTGAAACAATTATGGCTATTGCAATTACTAAAGGCGGAATTACAAAAACAAAAATAGTTGCAAGGCTATTGTTTACAGTAAACACCATAATAAGAGTCCCAACTAACAAAGCCGGAGCTCGCACAAGCATTCTAAGTGATGTCTCCACAAGGTTTTGTATTTGTATGATATCGTTTGTGAGCCTAGTAACCAAAGAAGATGTGCTAAATTTATCTATGCAAGAAAAAGAGAAAGTTTGTATTTTTTTAAATAATTCTTCCCTTAAATCACAGGCAAAATAAACTGCAGCCCTTGTGGCACAATATGCACAAGCAATACCTACAAGCAAACCCAACCCAACAAAAAACAGCATTCTAAAGCCATAGCCCCAAAGGATTGAAACGTCTTCGCCAGCGGTAAATCCGTCAATAATCTTCCCCGCTAATACAGGGATATTAACCTCTGCATAAACTTCCACAATCATTAAAAGCGGCGCTAAAATAAAGAAAATTATGTGCGGTTTAATATATTTAAAATATCTTTTCATTTAGACTTCTCCAACATTTTTGATAAGTTTTTGTGGAGCCTATCCATAAAACTATCCATTAAATCCAATTCATCATCGCTAAAACCGTCAAAGGTTTCTCTGTCAAGTTTTTGAAAAAGCTCGTGGGAGTTTTCTATAAAATCATCACCTTTTGGAGTTAGTACAATTATGTATGCTCTTGAGTCATTTTCATCTACTTTTCTCGTAATATAGCCCTTATTTTCTAACTTTTTAAGGCTAACTCCAACAGAGGCGGGGCTTGTCCCTAATTTTTCTGCAAGTCCTCTTTGTGAGAGGTTATCGTGGTCGGCAATCATCATCAAAAGCCTTGATTCCCCTGCAAAAACTTCAATTTCATTTAAATTATGGTGCATCACACGTTCAAAAACGTGGTGAAAATGCTTTATTTTGTGCTTTACAATTCTTTCTTTTGTCATTATATCGTATTTATATTTTTTTCTTTTCATCATCAGTTACCCTCTCTAAAATAATAAACAAGTATATTATATACTTGTTTATTATTTGTGTCAAGCTGTTCCATCAGTTTTATTAAAAAACAATCAACAAATTTTATTAACGTTAAATTTTTTAATCAATTACGCTAAAAATAATCAGCTTTTATTTCAAAAACTTTGTTTTGCCTTAATAATTCACTAAATTCAGTTTCGCTCAAAGGCTTTGAAAAGAAATAGCCCTGAGCGGTATCGCACTTGTTTTGTTTTAACCAAAGCGCTTGCTCGCAAGTTTCTACACCTTCTGCAACAATTTTCATGTTTAATTGCTCGGCCATATTAATAATGTTACTTACAATAATTTTTCTTTGTGCGCTTTGTTTGTTATCCATGTCGAAAAATGCTCTGTCAAGTTTTAAAGTGTCTGCATTTATACAGCTTAACCTATTAAACGAGGACATCCCGGCGCCAAAGTCGTCTATTGCAATAGAAAAGCCTAATTTTTTGAGCTCGTTTATATTATTAATAAACATTTTTTCACTTGTATAAATTGCGCTCTCGGTTATTTCAAACTCAATTTCTTTAGCGTATATGTTGTAGGTTTGGGCAATGCTTTTTATATTTTCTATTGTGTTTTTATTTGCAATTGTTAAGGATGAAAGGTTAACAGACATTTTTGGAATACTAAATTTTTTATGGTTGTTTTTTATGTACTTACATGTCTCTTCAAAAACATACATATCCAGCTGTGCTATAAAGCCGTTGTTTTCAAATACAGCTATAAACTCATCGGGGTAAATTGTGTCGCCAAACCGAGGGTTCCACCTTACAAGTGCTTCTGCCCCGTTTATTTTTAATGTTTTAAAACATATTTTAGGTTGAAACAACAGGCTAAACTCTTTGTCTTGCAATGCTCTTTTCATCCTATAAGTAATGTTTATTTTTGAAAAATATTCTTTTTTCATAACTTCGTTAAATTCAACAAATGTAGTTTCGTGTTTGCATTTTCCACTTTGCTTTGCCAAGTTTGCAAAATTCACCATCTCTGTAAATTTTTCTTTAATGTCGTTTACAATATAAACACCAAAAGATAAACTTACAGGGTATTTTTCGCCAAGAACTTTTTTAACTTCGTGCAAAATATAATGGTAGTATATTTCTTTAACAGTGATATCGCCGCTCCTTTTTTTTAAGATTACAAAATTATCTGCAAATCTTC
>CAYJBO010000067.1:0-13161 GCA_964368295.1 uncultured Bacteroides sp. | reverse complement strand
ACGCAAAAAAAATGAGCAGTGTCGGTGCACGCTACCCTTGGATGGCTTCTTACAGCGGCGATGAGCAATGCGAATCTTGGGATATAGGTGCGTGTGAGATGCACATTACATGTGATGTTGTGTATTCAATTGACAGATACATAAAACTTACGGGCGATAATGATTTTTATATTAACCATGCGGCTGAAATTTACATTAAAACTGCAAGGTTTTGGGCAGATAGATACACTGTGAAAGATGATGAAGTTGACCTGCATTTTTGCAAAGGGCCCGATGAATACTGCGGAATTACAAGCAACAACCTTTTTACCAACATGTTTGTGCGCCGTAATTTAGAGCTTGCAATAAAAGCGGCAGAGCTGTTGCAAAATGAACATGAAGAAAAAGCAGTAGCATTTGAAGTGACAAGCGGCGAGATAAACACATGGAAAAACATGAGTAATAACATTAAATTGCCAAAAGACAAAAACGGCAGATACCTGCAAGATGATACGTTTTCAAAGCTGGCAGACATAAATTTAAGCGAAATTAAAAAAGATGATAAAGCGACGTATCACAATGTGTGCTTTGACAAGTTACAGCAATATAAAGTTATAAAACAGGCAGACACACTGCTACTAATGACACGCATGCCCGAAAAATTTACAAAGCAAGAGATGATAAATGCATGGCAAGATTTTGAGCCACTTTGCTTGCATGATTCAACCTTAAGCTTTGCAAGCCATGCCTATATGGGCTCACTTGTGGGTGAAGACAAAAAAGCATATGAGTATTTACAAAAAGCTCTGTTTCTTGATTTAAATAATATAATGGGAAACACAGGCAAAGAAGGCTTGCACCTCGCAAATTTCGGAGAGGCGTACAATGCAGTAGTATTTGGCTTTGTTGGGCTTAGTTTATCAAACGGCGAAATAAAGCATAATGCTAAATTGCCTAAAAGGTGGAAAAAAGTGAAAATTAATTTTGTCTGTAATGGTAAAAAGCAAGCGGTTGAAATAGCGCAATAATTTGCTTGTGTTTGCTAATGTTGACACGTTCTAAAAGCAAACCCCTCGGCTAAAAACCGAGGGTTTTAATATGCAAAAAAAGAATAGCTGCTATCATCAACTTTCTTTGCTTTTTTATTCATAAAAAAATTATATGTATAAATTTTGTTACACGAAAAAGTGAAGAACTTTATCGCACGAATTATCGCTCTGAAAAAGAATTTTATAAAGGTGTCGCAAATTATATCATCTTTTACAATAGTAAAAGGCCTCACATATCAAACATGAACTTGACACTGGATACAAAAGAGGATAATTTCTATTGCAATAACAAGGTTTAAGCATATAGGTGTTCGGTTTGCAAGGTTCAAATATAAACTTTCAATTTTTTGTCTTTAATTTTAAGTTTTTTGCATTTTAGTGCAAACTTCTTTAAAAAAGAAAAAAGTTCGTAGCAAAAAGCTTTTTATAATAAAAAACAGCATAGACTGAACACCTAAGGTTCAAATCTATGCTGTTATTCACTTGGTGGGAGAGGACGGATTCGAACCATCGAAGGCGAAGCCAGCAGATTTACAGTCTGTCCCCTTTGGCCACTCGGGAACTCTCCCATATAAGGCGGTGTAATCAATTCAGAAAAACGCCGCTATATTATATTACCAAATTGCCGAAACTTTGTCAAGCCTTATTTACTATTTTTTATAATTATTTTTTCGCATGTTTAAAAATGGCTTTTTTAAGTTTAAACACGGTTATAATTTAATGTGTTTATTATTAAATAGCGCACCAAAATTATTGCCGTTTAGCACTTAATTTACCTATTAACAAAATATTGTTATTAAATTATGCAAAAAGTATTGACTTAAAATTATATATATGGTACTATATTTAAGCACTTTAAATACGTTGCATATATTTTGGAGATGTGTCTGAGTGGTTGAAAGAGGCGGTCTTGAAAACCGTTGACTGTAACAGGTCCGTGGGTTCAAATCCTACCATCTCCGCCAATTTTATATTTTAAATTTGTTTATTACTTGCAGAAGTACTCAAGTGGTGACGAGGCGCCCCTGCTAAGGGCGTAGGTCGGGAAACCGGCGCGAGGGTTCAAATCCCTCCTTCTGCGCCAGCAGCTTTAAGCTGCACCCAAAAGACATCGAGTAAAGCTCGGTGTCTTTTTTTGTGCGTGCGTTTTTTCTATGCCCCTTATGGTTATTTACACCAAGAATACGAGATAAAATAGATACTGTCTATTTTAGCTCGTATTGCGTTTTTATTGGCTTTTTGCATTATGCGCATCGGTGCGGTTTTGATAGATATCCAATTAAAAAGAGCAGTTTTATTACCCGCTTGGGTTTAAAACTGCTCTTTTTTTGCGCCTTATTACATATTTGCCTTTCACACACAAATTTTGCTGTAGGCAAGGCAGACTAACTAGGAATACCCACTCTGTATTGCGCGCGAGGATAGTGCCCCCACACGCTGTAAAACTCACACGTAATTACCAACTCGCATTATTCACCTATCGGCTATGCCACCCTAAAATTAAAAACTTTAAAAACGGCTTACTCCACTAATTTTGCCACAACCACATATCGTTTTTCCGGGCTATCCCCCACACTAAGGCATGTGGACAGCGCTAAAAATGTGTCGTCCGTGCTTACGCTTTCAAGGTTTAAGTTTGCATTTGGGTCGGGTATGTTTGCCATTTTATCTATAAACCCTTGTAGCTGTGTTTTGTCGTTGTAGTCTTTTTCGTACATCAAGCTATAATTATCGTTTTCAAATGCTGCTATAATTTCATAAGTATAATCTGCTGTTGGGGTGCTTAAATAAATTTCGGGATTATTTTCAAAGTAAAAGGAGTCTCGGTAGCGGTGCAGTTGTGTAAAAAAGTTACCGCTTGGGTCATAATGTCCGTACAAAACAGTTACCGGCGATAGTAAATTATCGCCATTAAACATGTCTGCAAAAACGGTGCCCAAAACATCGTATTCACCCTCAAAGTTTGTGGTTAAATACTTTATATTGTCTACGCCCCTCACAACAGGGTAATCAATTACAGTGCCGGGTATTTTTAAATATCCAATTGTGTCACTGTTAATTTTTATAAGCTCATCAAAATCTATTTCGTCTTCCTTAAGCTCTTCTTGCGCTAATGATGCCACGCTTGAAACCGGCTGCTCTTGCTGCACTTCTTCACTGGAGCTCGGCAATGATGATGACGGGTCGCTTTCATCCGGCGTGCGAGTGATAAATACTATAGCAAGTGCAATTATTGCCAATATTTCTACCGCTATAAGTAATACTACCCCATTAAATATTTTTTTATTCAATTTATTATTTTGCTTCTTTTGCATATTAAGTCCTTTTAAATATAATAGTCAAGATAATGCTAACACGGGCAAGCTTTGCCTATTTTAATTGTTTTTGCCTAATAGCGCTGCATTTGCAAAAGCCACGCCGTGTACTATTTTAACGGTAAAAACAATACTAAACATTATAACATAAAACAACAATAAGTGGAAGTGTGTGCGGTAATTTTACAGATAACATTATTATAAGGGGTGAGCCTGTACATGGAAAGCCCCGAAACGCCAATAGAACCACAAAAAATAAAACAGCCCCACGTACAGGGTTACCTTTTTAGTGCCACTGTTTTATGAATGATATTTATAATTGCCCTTTTGTACTGAGCCTGACACAAAAAAATGCGAGCAATCACCTGCTTTAAGCGCCATTTAGCAATCTGCTTATCTTTATGCTCGCTGTTATTTTCTTAATTTAATAGGTGCTTTTCAGTTTAGGTTAACTTGTCATACCTATAGTTTTTTAAAAATAACACCCTTCACCCCCTACATTTTACGCCAACTTTTGCAGCCAAAAAAGCATTTAAGCGCAACCCATTATGTGTAATTTTTTGGCATATAATGGCACCATTTTGTTCCAATTCTCATTTTTTAACCTATTATCTATAATTTTCATAATATTTCGGACAATAACACAAGATTTTTTATTCACTTTTAGTTAAAATATTTGTAACATTTGAGATAAAGGAGTAATTTTATGTTGACACTACGAAAACCGCACTTAAAAAAGTTATTGGCAATTATTTTGGCAACTGTGCTTTTGGTAAGCTTTTTTAGTTTTTCTGTTTTTGCTACGGAAACTAAAACTAATTTAGCTTTAAACAAAAGTGTAGCCGGTTGGAGCTTCACTGGGGATGCAAACTTAATTTATCCCGGTTTATCATCAACAGTTAGCGAAGTTGAAAACGCTAGCCTTTCGCGCTTAACCGACGGTGTTAAGATGCGAGACGAGCCGCACAACACGCTTGAAGACAACTGGGTGTCCTCCACTTGGGAGACTGAGGGCGCTTCACGCTCTAAATGGATTAACCTTTATCGTGGCGTTGGCCGCGAGGTTATAATCGACCTCGGCGACATCGCGAACATCAACGACATAATTTTGCATGTGGCCGGCGGCAATTACGGTATAGAGCTGCCTACAAGCACATCGTTTTTACTGTCTGAGGACGGCGTTGATTACTATTTAATAGACGAGCTAACAGCGAGCGAGGCAACAGACACTGTTGCACTTATAAGCAACGTTGAGGGCGAGCACCTTAACCAGTACACATTAAAGGTAACCGGCACAAACTATAACGCACGCTATCTTAAAATTAAATTTGACGTAGCTGTACACGTTTTTATTGACGAGCTTGAAATATTCGGCACAATGGGTGCATCGGAAACAGCAGACCCATTGCCCGGAGATTCTGAGGAGCACATACCCGACATCAACGCATACCCCACTTTTGAGCAGAGTGGCGGCGTTAGCGACATCTTCCTAGCATATATGGGCTTTGCACCACAGTCGAGCTCAAGCGAAGTTCTTGTCACGCACAAAACAATGGATGAATTTAAATCTGCTATTGCGTATGTAGACACTTCGGGAGTAGCGCAAGATTGGCTGTTTGATGCAGTGACAATAATACCGCACAGTGTTGATAAGACAGGCGGTGCCTCTGACACAAAACAGGACTGGCAAGATTTATTGGATCACTGGTTTAATTACACTGTCGATGGCGCAGCTGTGAACCTTCCACAGCTGCAACCTGCCATAACACAGGCAAAGCAAGAGATAACACCAACACCTGAAAACGGTTTGACACAGGAAGAAATAGACAACCACAAAGTTAAAATACAAATTTCAGTACCTACAAGGCTGGATACGATGACTAATTGGGGCTCTCTTGACGAGACAATTGTAGCTAGCAAAAACGAAAATGGCGAGTATGTATTTACAAAGGGTGGCGCAAAAAGTGATATTTCACTTGCTAACTCGGCAGATGTGCCTGCCTTAGAAACACTTTCTAACAGGGCAAGCGTTATGTATTGGTACATGCGCGAGGCCTTAAATATGTGGAGCAGTGTAGAGGCACAAAACCCCGATGTAATTTTTGACGGCTTCTACCACTATGCAGAATCTGTAGTTTTAAGTGAAGACCCACTTGCAGACGAGACAGCAAAAATATTTAATGCACTTGTGGACTACATTGCACTTGAAGACGGTGCGACAAAATACTACAGTTACTGGATTCCTTTCTACCAAGCAGAGGGCTTTAACAAATGGAAACAATTTGGCTTTGATTACGCTATAATGCAGCCAAACTATGTATTCCAGTTTACACAAGAGGGCCAACTTGATTCAGCAGCAGAGCTTGCAAAGCGCTATGGCCTGGGCATAGAGATGGAATATTCTTTAAACCTTGTGGACAAATCTGTTGAGTACTTGACAAAGAGCAGCCAGAGCGCACTGGGTTACGGACAGGCGCCGCAGGCGTGGTACTTAGGCACTTGGGACCCGCACAACATGGCCGTTAACGACTCCGCGCGCCGTGAGTATTACGACCTTGCGTATCTTGCAGTTAATGATTTAGAGGTAAAATCTGCCGTAAAACCATTGAGCGGCGACAACATACTTAAAGACGCAAGCATTACTGTGGACATGCAAAACCCAAGCAGCACAGGCGAGACAAAACTTACCCTTGTTAACAACGCCGTAGGTGTTTTAACCGATGGACTGTATGCAGAAAACTGGGCAAACATCAGCTCTGATGCAAACAGCGCACTTCTATCGTTTATACAGGGCGACACTGTGGATTTAGCAAACACCACATACACAATAACCGCAAAGTTAAACAATGTTTATAATGTTAGCGGTATTTCTCTTGACACTTACCACATTGCAAGCTGGGGCATTAGCTCGCCCGACTCCGTAAAGTTCGAAACTTCTATGGACGGCGTTGAATGGAGCGAATACCTTGTAACTTCTGATTACGCAGTTGCAACTCCATCTGCACAAACGGCCGCACAAAGGCGCGACTTTGTTGCAGTGCAAGAAAATGAAGTGATGGCTCAATACATACGCGCAAGCTTTGAGCGCGCTGCCGACAACAGCAAAGACCCTGTTGTTCCTTATGCATACGTGGCATTTGACGAGTTTGTTGCAACCGGTGATGTCGCTATTACACCTCTAAGCGGCGAAAACATACTTGCAAATGCAGATATTTCAATAGACATAAATAATCCGAGCGAAATGGGCGATGCAAAACTAGCTGTTGTAAACGAACTTACAGACAAATTGACAGACGGTTTATACGCCGACACTTGGAGCGTTAACGGCGCCGACAAACCTATGCTTTCTTTTGAGCAAAGAGATACTGTTGACAACGCAAACGACGGTTACAGCATCACCGCAAACTTAAACGGCACATATGATGTGACGGGCATGTCTTTAGATTTTTATCACCTTGCAAGCTGGGGCATAGGCGCACCGCAAAATGTAACATTTGAAGTCTCTATGGACGGCATTACATGGAGCGAGTATGCCGTGACAAGTGCTTACAATAAAACACAGCCCGCTTTGCAAGAGGCTGCCTCTAGGTACGACTTTATTGCACGCACTGAGCCCACAACTGCAAAATACGTGCGCGCAACTTTCATACGCGATATCAACCCTGCAAACGATGCATCTTACGGACATGTTGGATTTGACGAGTTTGTGGTTACAGGCAACGAAATTGCAACACCGCCTGAGGGTGAAAACATACTTGCAAACGCAACATTTACACTAGAAATGCAAAACCCAACAGAGGCCGGCCAAACAAAACTAGCTTCTTTACAAGCACTGCTGCCAAAATTGGCAGACGGCATATACGCCGACAACTGGCTAATTAACAGCGAGGCCAACCCGCTAATAGCCCTTGCCTTGGGCGATACAGTGGACAGCGCCAACGATGTATACACACTGACGGCTGACCTAAACGGAACATACGACATCACAGGCATGTCGCTTGATTTCTACCACCTAGTAAGCTGGGGCATCAGCGCTACCGATTCAGTAAAATTCGAAATATCGCAAGACGCAGAGAACTGGACACTTTATGACGACACAAACAGTTACAGCGATGTTGCCTCACTACAGGCAGGCGCAGTTAGAAGAGAAATAATTGCACAGACAGATTTAGCTTCCCCTGTCACGGCAAAATATATCAGGGCAGTTTACTCAAGGGGTATAGATCCATCTAAAGGCACACCTTACGGACACATTGCCATTGATGAATTTGTTGCAACAGGCACTAAAGTTGACGTAGTAGAGACATTTAGCATCAGCGGCACAATTACAGACGCAGACACCTCGGCCGCACTTGCCGCTACAGTTGAGCTGCTTCAAAACGGCGAAGTTGTTGATAGCGTTACGGCAAACGAAGACGGCACATACAGCTTTGCAAACGTTGCCGCAGGCACTTACAGCGTAGCTGTGAGGATGGACGGTTATAATGTCGCCACTTCTGACGAGATAGCGCTAACAAGCGCAAATGCCGAGAATATCAACATAATGTTAAACCCAACAGAGCCGGAAGACATTTATGTAACGGGCATTACTATGCAAAACAAGGTTACAACAGTAGGCGAGGAGTTTGAGCTACTAGCACAGGTTTCGCCCGATAACGCAACTAACAAAACAGTTGTTTACAGCGTTGAGGACGCAGGCACAACAGGTGCTACAATAAGCGCAGACAACATTCTTAACACAAAGGCCAGCGGCATTGCAAAAATTAAGGCCAGTGTTATTAACGGCGCACAAGACGGCTCTAACTTTGAGGTGACATTTACCATAGAAGTGCTAGCGCCGACTAAGTACAAAATAACAGTGGTAAACGGAACGGCTAAAAACGGCAAAGATGAGGCAAACTACTTAAAGAAAATGACAATTACAGCAACAGTGCCCGAGGGATACAGGTTTGTTGAGTGGCAATCTGACGACGGCGTAGAGTTTGAAGACATTAATGCAATAACTACTACTTTCTTAATGCCTGCTAATGATGTTACGGTTACAGCGGTTGTAGTTAAAGACTTAACATTTACATTTATGTCCGAAAACGGCGTTATTGACGCCGACAGCAAGTACACAGTAAGCTCTGCAGACGGCACTGCTGTACCGGAATTCCCGGAAGTTACAGCAAATGTTGGCTACACATTTAAAGGTTGGAGCGTTAACGGGCAAGCTGTAGACACTAATACAGCTTATGACAGCGACACAGTATTCGTTGCAATGTTCAGCGAGAACTCTGAGGGTTCTTACTCCACAACAAGCGATTTCCGTGTACCTAAATTCTCGTTTATGACTCCAAACTACAATATCGTGCTTGAGCTTGGCGAAAAAATCACTGTCGGCCATTCTTCCACAGGCTTTTTGAGGAACACAGTGCTTAAAAAGCTAAGCGGAGACGACAACTTAACAGTGAGCGGCATGAACTACAAACATTCTTGGTTTAACGCAAAATACACATGGGACATCACAGCGACAACCTTTGGCAACACCACTTTTGCATCAAGAATGTCGAGCAGCTCGTCCCTCAATTACGAAAAATACACTATCACTGTAGTAAAAACCCACAAATTGGCGTTTGGTGATATAAACATCAACGTAGTACAAACCGAAGATGGCGGCGTATCATTTACAATACCGCAATTTGTAGGCGATGGCGAGTTTACCTCAAACGGCAACACCTATAAGGCAGGCGACGTTATTACAGTTACAGCCGACATGGTATTTACAGCAAAATAACAGATTAATTTTAGTATCACCACCCGAAACAAAGCCCTCGTAAATCTAACGATTTACGAGGGCTTTTGCGTTTATAATAATTTATTATTGCGCCTGTTTGCGCCGCTGTTTAATCTGCCAAAGCAAGCTTTACTACTTCTTGTGCGTGTATTATTGTCGTGTCAAAAACCGGCATAGACACATCTTTTTGTCCTATCAGCAGTCCAATCTCTGTGCATCCCAGCACCACGCCCTGCGCCCCCTCGGCCTGCATTTTATCTATTATCTCTATGTATTTTCGCTTGGCCGCGTCGCAAATTTTGCCCACGCACAGCTCATTAAAAATAATGTTGTGCACGTCCTCTATGTCACTTTCGCTCGGCACAATAACCTCAATGCCGCTGTCAATTAACTTTTGCTTGTAAAAATCTTGTGTCATTGTGTACTTAGTGCCAAGCAAAGCTACCTTGTTAATATTTTGCCGTGTTATCTCTCTTGCCGTTGCGTCTGCAATGTGTAAAAGCGGTATATTTATGCTCTGCGCAACTTGCGGCGCAACTTTATGCATTGTATTTGTGCATATAACTATTAAATCCGCACCCGCATTTTGCAAATTAACGGCCACGTCCGCAAGCAATTTTGCACTTTTATCCCATTCGTCATTTACTTGGTACTGCTCAATCTCGGCAAAATCTACACTGTATAGCAGTATTTTAGCAGAGTGCAAGCCGCCTAATATTTCTTTTGTTTTTTCGTTTATTACTTCGTAGTAAGTTACCGTGCTCTCCCAGCTCATGCCACCAATAAGTCCTATTGTTTTCATCTTCATCCCCACAAATAATATTTTTTTACAGTCGCTTTTGCCTGCAGTGGTCCCTGTGCGCAAAGCGCAAATTAAAACGCTACTACTTAAAAGTGCAATTATAAGCCTTTACAAACTGCAAATCTACTTAGAGTACTCGTCGTACTGAACAACCAAGTCAGCATTGTGTCCCTTGCTCATCTTGTGCCTTGCCTTGCGGTTTTCAACAGTGTCAAATATTATGTCAAAATCGTAATCGGGCGGGTACAGCTCCTCAGCCCTTGTTTTAAGCTTAACCCTCTTGTGGTTAATCATGTATTTTTCGCCCTTAACTTGCACAACCAGCTCGCCCTTGTCGTTTGGCGGCTTATATACTATGCCCACGCTGTTGTCCGACAAAATTGTTACGCTGTCGCCCATGCTAAACAGCTTTTTTAACTCGTTTGTCTTAAATGGCTTGTCCTTAATAATTTTACTGCCCTTTTTTTCAAAGGTATCCGTGTCTTTTTCGTCCGCATTTGCAAATCTGCCCGTGGCTGTTGCAGGGCTTTGCACATGGTATGCCTCTTTTTTTGCACGCTTTAATATGTGCGCCGGCAGCCCAAGCCGCTCGGCAATATGCAAAGCACAGCTCTGCCCTGCCTCGCCTATTTCAAGCTTGTACAGCGGCTTTAGGTTCTCTTTGTCAAACTTCATCTTTGCGTTAACCAGTGAGTTTGTGGCTTTTGCATATTCTTTTATCTCGGGGTAATGTGTAGTTGCCAAAAATAGACAGCCTGTCTTGCGCAACTCGTCTAAAATAGCAACCGCTATGCCCATTCCCTCGGCAGGGTCTGTGCCGGAGCCCAATTCGTCAAGCAAAATTAAGCTCTCGTGCGATACCTCTTTTAATATGCCCACAATATTTGTTATATGCGCAGAGAAAGTGGAAAGGCTCTCCCTAATGCTCTGCCCGTCGCCTATGTCGCAAAGTATGTTTGCATGCATTGCAAAAACACTGCCCTCCTCTGCCGGCACGTGCAAGCCGCATTGCGCCATTAGCGACAACAGCCCAACCGTTTTAAGCGCCACTGTTTTGCCGCCTGTGTTAGGGCCTGTTATTATAACGCCTGTGTACTCCTCACCAACTACAAAGTTAAGCGGCACACACTCCTCTTTCTTTAGCAATGGGTGGCGTCCTTCTATAATTTTAATAACTCTATCCGTGTTAATCGGCACTTCTCTCGCCTTTAGCTCGCACGAGTACTTAGCCTTTGCAAACACAAAGTCCAAGGTTTGCATAGAGCTCATATTTTTATTGAGCTGTGTCAAATTATCGTCTACCAGCGCAGATAAGGTATACAAAATTTTGCGTATTTCATTCTCTTTTTCAATTTGCAAAATGCTTAGCTCCGCCTGTATTTTAGCAACTGCCGACGGCTCTATAAAAATTGTGCCGCCTGTGTTTGAGGTATCTATAACAGAGCCCGACACTTGGTTTTTATACTCCTTTTTTACAGGCAGTGCGTACCTTCCATTGCGCACAACAATATTATTATCTGTCAAATATGCTTTTTTACTGCGCAGTGCCTCCTCAAGCTTTGCCTTTATAGAAGAGTCCATATTCTCAATTTTTCTCGTTATGTCTTGCAGCGCCTTTGATGCATTGCTCTCAACCTTGTCGTATCTTATAGAGCGCTCAATTTCGCTTTGGAGCTCTTGCAAATTTACAAACGCCATACCGTAGAATGCAATGCTTACATTTAGCTGCTCTGCCTTTTTTAAAAACGCTACCATCCTGTTGCAAGTGTGTATAAAAACCGCTATGGACGTCAACTGCTCCGGCAAAAGCATAGAGCCCTTTTGAGCCAGTGTAAATACTTCTTCGAGCTGTTCCATTGCGGCCAAAGGCGGGTTGCCCGTCCCCTCTAGTATTTTTTTGGCCTCTGTCGTGTCGTTCATGTGTTTTTTGCACTCACGCTCGCTCAAAAACGGTTTTAACTCCATTATTTTATTTTTTGCGTGTTGCGACAGCGCACACTCGCTTAAATTGCTTAAAATAGTATTAAATTCTAATGTTTTATATGTGTTTAACATGTTTTCTTCCTTTTATATAATAATTTTAGGCAACAAAAAAGCACATAGATACACCTATGCGCATAAATATTATTTAAGCCTTTACAGCCTAAACATGCAGGTGTAATTTTCGTTAATTTGTAGCCTTAAAAATACGCACAAAAACATGCGGCTAATATCCGCACTAATTAAATCCATGCATATTTCATCAATATCGATTTGCAAAATATCCAAATCAAATTATGCTACAATTAGCAAAAAAACACTCCTTTTCAAATTATTACAATACAACTATAACACATTGCAAAAAAAAGTCAAGCATATTATCTGTTTGCCACATGTTAGCTTTTAAGGTTATTGTAAAACGTTAATTTTACGGCCGCCAAAAAGTGTATACAATTACAAACAAGGCAAAACCCCACCTAAAAATAGGTAGGGTTTTAATTAATTTATTAATAGCTTAGCCAATAAACGCATCGTGAATTGCGCTTACAGCCTTGTCTGCCTCGTCTTTATTAATAAGCACCGATATTTTAATCTCGCTTGTAGATATCATGCGGATGTTGATATTTGCCTCGTACAGTGCCTCAAACATTTTAGACGCAACGCCGGGATGGCTTTGCATGCCTGCACCAACTACCGACACCTTGGCAACATCTGTGTTAATGATAACTTTTTCGCCGCCAAAGCGCGCAAGATTTTCCTCTAAAATCTCCCTTGCGTTTTCAGCATCCTCAAGTGGCACTGTAAAAATAACGTCTTTATTGCCCTCTCGGCCCGATGATTGCAAAATTATATCTACATTTATTTTGCGCTGTGCCATTAGGCTAAACACCTTAAACGACATACCGGGAACGTCCGGCACCTCTAAAATTGTGATTACTGCAACCCTTGTGTCCTTTGCAACACCGTTAATTAACATACCTTCCACAGATGTAACCTCCTTAACTATTGTTCCGGGCTCACCAGTCATAGACGAGAGAACCTCTAAATTTACTGAATATTTTTTTGCAAGCTCAACGCTCCTGTTATTTAAAACCTGTGCGCCAAGGCTCGCAAGCTCCAACATCTCATCAAATGTAATTTCATCTAGTTTTTTTGCATTTTTTACAATGCGTGGGTCGGCAGTATAAACGCCGTCAACGTCTGTATAAATTTGGCACAAGTCTGCATTTAAAGCCGCCGCTATTGCTACCGCACTTGTAT